>DATMSM010000058.1:0-5332 GCA_035565355.1 Rhodocyclaceae bacterium | reverse complement strand
GTCCGCGTCGGCGGCCAGCTCCAGCATGCCCTTGCCGCTCCAGGGCAGTTGCCCGTCGTCCAGGCGCTGCAGCAGGCGCAGGCTGTAGAGATAGGCGGCGCGCGAAAAACGCGCGGCGAGGTTATCGTCCTTGGCCAGCATCGGGTGCAGCAGCCCGGCCGGATTGCCGGAGGCCTCCTGCGCGGGGGCGGCATTGCGCTCCAATAGTGTGATCGTCCAGCCGCGTCGCGCCAGCGCCTCGGCCATGCTGCAACCGGCGATGCCGGCGCCGATGATGATGGCATCCGATGGGCCGGCTGCTGCTTCACCTGCGCCGTTCAGGCTGCCCGTGAGCATCTGCCATTTATGTGCGTAACCCGGTTGTTTGCGCAGTTGCCAGCCAAGTGCTTTGAGTGGCGTACGTACCTTGCCCGCCACACACCAGCTGGCCAGCGTGGCGCCCTCGGCGGCGTGCCGGGTGAGCTGCTGCAGCAACTCCGGCGACCAGAGCTGCGGGTTTTTTTGCGGTGCGAAGCCGTCAAGATAGAGGGCATCCGCCCGGCCTGTCAGTTGCGGCAGGGTTGCGTTGGCGTCGCCGAGCAACAGCGTGAGCATGACCTGGCCGCCATCGAGCAGCAGATGGTGGAAGCCGGGCGTCAGCGGCGGCCACACGGCCTGCAACTGCGCAGCCAGCTCGGCCAGCTCGGGCCAGCCCGCCTGCAGGCGGGCCAGATCGTCACGCCGTAAGGGGTGCAGTTCGGTGCTGATGAAATGCAGGCGCGTGCAGCGCGCCGGATCATTGCGCCAGACTTGCCAGGTGGCCAGGAAATTCAGGCCCAGGCCGAAGCCGGTTTCGAGAATGCGGAAGTCGCTGCGGCCTTGCCAGCGCTGCGGCAGCGCATTGCCGGCGATGAAGACATGCCGCGTCTGTTCGAGGCCGCCTTCGGTGGAGTGATAGACGTCGTTGTAGCTGGTGGAGATGGGCGTGCCGTCGGCGGCCCATGCAAGCTGGGCCGCTTCGATCATGGCGAGGGCAGGTGCTTTTCCAGCATGTCGACGATGATGACCATGCGCCGGTAGCTCTTGCGCGTGTAGCGGCGGAAGGGGGTGGCGGCGCGCACAATACGGCGGAACCAGGGCAAGGCGCGGCGCAGGGTGTCGCATACGCCGGCGTTGTCAGGATGGGCGCGCAGGTATTCGGCCAGCAGCAGCGGCAGCAGGCTGCGCGACTCAATTTCGTCGACCGGGCCGGCCAGCGAGATCGAATTGAGGAACAGCAGCAGGTCGCCTGCCTGCGTGACTGGCAGGGGCAGGAACTCGCCGAAGTTTTCCTCGAAGTCGATGCGCGTGAAGATGCCGCCCTGCAGGGTCACATTCTTGATCTGCGCGCCGCCGTGCCACAAGCCGGCGGCATGAAACTCGCCCAGGTCGCGGGCCATGCGCGGCAGTTCGCTACGCCATGCTTCCGGCGGCCAGGTTTCGAGCTGCTTAGCGACGACGGTGCCGCGATATTCGAGCAGCAGATAGTCCGAGGTCTTGTGTGCGATTTGCGGCACACGTGCGCCGGCTGCCGACAGGGCCTCAAGGCGCTGCGCTTCATAGTCCATGCTGTTGGCCGCTTCCGAGAGCGCTAATGTGCGCAACGGCAGCGGCTGACCGGTAATGCGCTTGACCAGCCAGCGCATGAACAGCGTCTGGATCAGGCGCCGCGGCCGTTCGGCCAGGCGCTTGGCAATGTAGCGGCGGCCGCCGTGCTCGATCAGTACGGTACGGTGCTGCGGCTTGGCGGCCAGCGCCGCCTCACTTGCGGCTACGAGTGCGTCGCTGTCCGTCGTGGCAGCGGGACTTGCCGTGTTCACTCCGTGCGCATCTGCGGGAACAGGATGACGTCGCGGATGGCGGGCGAGTCGGTCAGCAGCATGATCAGGCGATCAATGCCGATGCCGCAGCCGCCGGTCGGCGGCAGGCCGTATTCCAGCGCGCGGATATAGTCGGCGTCGTAGTGCATCGCCTCATCGTCGCCGGCTTCCTTGGCCTGGGCCTGCTGCAGAAAGCGCTCGGCCTGGTCTTCTGGATCGTTGAGTTCGGAGAAACCGTTGGCGATCTCGCGGCCGACCATGAACAGCTCGAAGCGCTCGGTGATCTCCGGCGTGGTGTCGCTGCGACGTGCCAGCGGCGAGACTTCGGCGGGGTAATCGATGATGAAGGTCGGGTCCCACAACTGGCCCTCGGCGACTTCCTCGAACAGCTTCAACTGCAGGCTGCCCATGCCTTCATGCGCCAGAACCTTGACCTTGTGCTTGGCCAGTTGCTCACGCACCCAGGCCTCGTCGTTGATCATGTCGTAGCTCATCAGCGGGTTGTACTTGTGGATGGCCTCGACGATGGTCAGCCGATCGAAGGGCTTGCTGATGTCGATGACGCGCCCTTGGTATTCGAAGGCCTCGGTGCCCAGCGCCTGGCTGGCCGCATTGCGCAGCAGGCCTTCGGTGAAGTCCATGAGCATGTTGTAGTCGGCGTAGGCCTCGTAGAACTCCATCATGGTGAACTCGGGGTTGTGCCGGGTCGAGACGCCTTCGTTGCGGAAGTTGCGGTTGATCTCGAAGACCTTTTCGAAGCCGCCGACCACGAGGCGCTTCAGATACAGCTCGGGCGCGATGCGCAGGAACATCTGCTGGTCGAGCGCGTTGTGATGGGTGATGAAGGGCTTGGCCGCAGCACCGCCGGGGATGGGGTGCATCATCGGCGTTTCGACTTCGAGGAAGCTGTGATCGACCATGTAGTTACGGATGGCCTGGATCATGCGGCTGCGCGCAATGAAGGTCTGCCGCGATTGCTCGTTGGTGATCAGGTCGAGATAGCGCTGGCGATACTTCTGTTCGACGTCGGAGAGACCGTGGAACTTCTCGGGCAGCGGGCGGATGGCCTTGGTCAGCAGGTGCAGCTCGGTAACCTGCACCGACAGCTCGCCGGTTTTGGTCTTGATTACGACGCCGGCGGCGCCGACGATGTCGCCCATGTCCCACTTCTTGAAGTCGGTGTAGAGCTCTTCGCCGACGTTGTCGCGGCTGATGAAGAGCTGGATGCGGCCCGACATGTCCTGGATGGTGGCGAAGCTGGCCTTGCCCATCACACGCTTGAGCATGATGCGGCCGGCGATGCGCACGCTGATCGGCATGGCTTCCAGCTCTTCGCGAGTCTTGTCGCCGTAGAGCTCGGCCAGGCGGCCGGCCAGGTTTTCGCGACGATAGTTGTTCGGGAAGGCGCGCCCGGTCTGACGCCACTCGGCCAGCTTGGTGCGACGCTCGGCGATGATGTGGTTTTCGTCCTGCTGGACCGGGCTGGTGCTGGCGTTCTCGTTGGTGTTTTCGGCTTCGCTCATGGCGGGAAGGGTAAAAGCGGTGCAATAAAGCGTGCAATTGTCGCCGATTGCACCGCTTTTTGCCAGCGCAGCCGCCGTTTTCCAGACTTTACAGACCCAGTTCGCTCAGGCCCGGATGGTCGTCGGGGCGGCGGCCTTGCGGCCAATGGAATTTGCGCTCGGCCTCCTTGATCGGCAGGTCATTAATGCTGGCGTGACGCGCCTGCATCAGACCGTTTTCATCGAACTCCCAGTTTTCGTTGCCGTAGGAGCGATACCACTGGCCGGAGTCGTCCTTCCACTCATAGGCAAAGCGCACGGCGATGCGCTTGTCGGTATGGGCCCAGACTTCCTTGATCAGGCGGTATTCGATTTCCCTGGCCCATTTGCGCTTGAGGAATTCCACGATTTTATCGCGGCCCTGGAAGATCTCGGCGCGGTTACGCCACTGGCTGTTCTCGGTGTAGGCCAGGGACACCTTCACGGCATCGCGGCTGTTCCAGCCGTCCTCGGCGGCGCGGGCTTTCTGCGCGGCAGTTTCTGCGGTGAAGGGCGGCAGCGGTGGGCGAACGTTGGGCGTGGCGGTGCTCATGTCTTTCTCCTGGTTGTGGTGTGGGGGGATGAGGGGGTGCAGGCTTGAACGAGGATGCGGGCAATGGCCTTGGCTTCGGCAGCGGCGTTGCTACCGGGGCTGACCTGCTCGGTAACGATGGCGCCTTCCATCAGCAGCGCCAGTTGCCGTGCCAGTGCCTTGGGGTCGGGCAGGGCGGCATCCTTGCACAAGTGTTCGATGTCGCCGAGCACGCGGGCCTTGTGACGCGATGCGAGAAGGTGAAAGGGGTGTTCGGGGTTGCTGTACTCGGCAGCGGTATTGATGAAGGCGCAACCGCTGAAGTCGGGCTGGGAGAACCAGTCAGCGAGAAAGTCGTAGAGGGCGTAGACACGCTGCAGCGGATCGTCGCTGGCAGCCGTGACGAAATCATTCATCCAGCCACACCAGCGCTCGTCGCGGACATTCAGGAAGGCGGCGACCAGGCCATCCTTGGATTCGAAGTGTTGGTAAAGGCTTTGCCGCGCCACCCCTGCACGTTCGAGGATGGCTTCGACGCTGGTGCCGCGTATGCCTTGCGTGTAGAACAGCTCGCAGGCCGCTTCGAGCAGGGCGTCTTTGGCGGGGGTGGGGCGCATTCCGGGCTCCATTAGAACGGTTGTTCTAATTAGGCCCGCGTCCTGAGTAGACTGTCAATCTGGCATTTTCATGCATATGAAAATGGCGCCCGAAGGCGCCATCGTTAATCGCTAAGCAGAGCGCCTCAATCCTGTTTGCGGCGGCGCATAGCGGCGAAGCCGAGCAGGGCCAGTGCAACCAGGGCCAGTGCGCCCGGTTCGGGCACGCTGATGCTCGGCGTTGCATAGCCAAAGGCCTTGTCGCTATCACTACAGCCGGCGCTGCCATTGTCCAGCGTGTTATTGCCGCTGCACAGTTGCTGTGCGCGTACGCCGACCAGGCCGAAGGCCGCTTCGGTCAGGCCGAAGTCGCTGGTTTTCCAGGAGAAGCTTTGCAGGCCTTCAAAGCCGGTGGTGCCGAGGCGGAAGACGAGTTCCCAGTCGCCGCCGGAGAGTGCCGGCAGGGAGAGACCATTCAGATTGCAGCCCGAGCCGCAGCTGTTGCTGCTGGTGTCGGTGGCAAACAGTTGCATCGGGGCAGCCGCGTTCAGGTTGCTGAAGCCGCTGCTGCTCACCGCGACATTGCCCAAATCAAAGAAAATGCCCAGGGTTTCGGCATTCCATGGGGTGACGGTCAGGTTGTAGATAAAGCTGCTGCCGACATGCTCAATGTTGAGAACATAGTTGCCGGTGGCGGCGTCATTGCTGGTCCAGCTGTTGTAGATCAGCGTCGCATTGGCTTGAGCGCTGAATCCAATGGCGGCAATCAGAAGGAAGCGGCGGAGGGCGTGGGCGAACATGGCGATGGCTCAAAGTGGTGAAGAT
>DATMSM010000057.1:0-53201 GCA_035565355.1 Rhodocyclaceae bacterium | reverse complement strand
CTGCCGCGCGTGGCCGCGAGCTGGGCCTGCAACTGGGACAAGACTGATGCTGATGCAAAGTTTGCTGTTCATCCTGCAGATGGCTGCCGACCTGCTCGGCGGCATCTTCCTGCTGCGCCTGCTGATGCAATGGGCGCGCGTGCCTTTCCGCAATCCCATCGGCCAGTTTGTGATTGCCGCCAGCGACTGGGCCGTGCTGCCCATGCGCAAGGTGGTGCCGGGTCTGCTGGGGCTGGACATGGCCAGCCTGCTGCTGGCCTGGCTGGTGCAGGCGATCTACTTCATGCTGGTAGCCGCCCTGTCGGGCCTGGGCGAATTCGCCACGCCGGCTGCCGTGGGTATGGTGGCGCTGATTGCCCTGATCGAAACGGCGCGCTTGTTCCTCTACCTGATCTTCGGCATCGTCATCATCACCGCCATCATGTCCTGGGTGAATCCGCATGCGCCGATGGCACCGGTGCTGAATGCGCTGGCACGGCCCTTCCTGGCACCGTTCCAGCGCTTCATCCCGCCGCTGGGCGGCGTGGATCTGTCGCCCATCGTGCTCATCATCGTGCTGCAGCTATTGCTGAGCCTGCTCACCGGCCTGCGCTTTTCCCTATTTGCAGCGGGTTAGCGCGCCCACAGGCGCCGCGAGCGTACTACTGCTGCTGGCAGAAATAGACAGCCTGCAGATACTTGTCGGGATCACCGTATTCCGGCCGCCAGCCTTGGGGCTTGCTGGGCACAACTTCCTGCAGGCGCAGCTGCAGGGCATACGGCGGAACCGCGCTGGCATTCAAGACTTCGCGGGCGTGGGCACCGAATTCCTGCTCCAGACGGAGGCGGGTGAGTTCTTCTGGCGAGTAGTCCATGCGGGTCCCCTTTCAGCGAAACGTTGCGGTACACCTGTCTTAACGCCGCAAAATCGAAAAGGTTGAATCGATTTATCCAAAATCGCGGCACTCATACAGGAGACCTCAGTCTGCACCACCGAGTTCCCCTATGCACTAGCCCGTTTGGGCCCGGCGGGAAGTTCGTCAGACAAGCGCTTGACCGTTCAACTGCGCCGGCGTGGCGCCAAAGTGGCGGCCCGGCAGGCGGGCCTTAGGCAGCGAGGGATTTGGATTCTTCTCCGCCCCACGGCGCCACCCAGAACAGCAGCAGCATGCCCGGCACGCCGAGCAGGGCGCAGAGCAGGAAGAAATCGAACCAGCCAAGGAATTCGACCAGCCAGCCGGTGGTGGCATTGACCACGGTGCGTGGTACGGCGGCGAGACTGGTGAACAGCGCAAACTGCGTGGCGGTGTACATCGGGTGCGTGTTCTTGGCGATATAGGCCACGAAGGCGGCGGCGCCCAGACCCACACCCAGGGCCTCGAAGCCGATCACCAGCGCCAGCGCGGTCAGCTGCGGCGCGCCGATTTCGGCCTGCGGGCCCAGCCAGGCCAGCCAGGCGAAACCGAAGATAGATACCAGTTGCACCACCCCGAACAGCCACAGGGCCCGGTTGATGCCTATTTTCAACATCCACAGGCCGCCGAGCAGGCCGCCGGCGACCGCGGGCCAGAGGCCGGCATTCTTGGCGACGATGCCGATCTGTGACTTGGCGTAGCCCATGTCCAGATAGAAGGGCGTGGCCAGCGCCGTGCACATCGAGTCGCCGAGCTTGTAGAAGAAGATGAAGGCCAGTACCAGCAGAGCCGAGCGCCAGCCGGCACGGTGGATGAATTCGTTGAAAGGTTCGACCACGGCGGCGCGCAGGGTCTTGGGTGCCTTGTCGGAAATGGCCGGCTCGGACACCAGGCAGGACATGACGACGCCGGGCAGCATGAACAGCGCGGTGATGGCGAAGACCCAGTCCCAGCTCATGCTGTCGGCGAGAATCAGGGACAGCGAGCCGGGCACCAGGCCGGCGATGCGGTAGGCATTGACGTGCACCGAGTTGCCCAGTCCGAGCTCCTCGTCGGACAGGACTTCACGGCGGAAGGCGTCGAGGGCGATGTCCTGCGTGGCGGAAAGCAGGGCCAGTGCGGCGACCGCCAGCGTGACTGGGTGCAGCAGCAGTGCCAGGGTCGAGGCAAGATCCACCGGCGCTACCAGGCCTTGCGGAGAGAACTGGCCGAGCAGGGCGATCGCCGCGATCAGGCCGAGCTGCGTCACCAGCATCCAACTGCGGCGGCGTCCCAGCGGCAGCGGCGAGAAACGGTCCAGCAGCGGGGCCCACAGGAATTTCCAGGTGTAGGGAAACTGGATCAGCGCAAACAGGCCTATGGTCTTGAGATTAATGCCCTCGGTGCGAAGCCAGGCCGGCACCAGATTGAGCAACAAATAGAGCGGCAGACCCGAGGCAAATCCCGTGATGACACAAATCAGCATGCGGCGGGTGAGCAGGGCCGCCAGCCAGGGAGGAAGGGAAGTCGTCGGCATGGTGCAAGAGTATAGGTGCCGGGGCCGTCCGCCAAGCCGCAAGCACGGGGCGGAAAGTGCCGCTCCATCAGGGTTTTGCAGTACGGTTTGGTAGAATCACAAGTTCCCCGCATAAAAGAAGTGCCATGCAGCCCGACCGTACCGAAGAACTCCGCGCCCTACTCAAACAACGCATCCTGATCCTGGATGGCGCCATGGGCACCATGATCCAGCAGCACAAGCTGACGGAGGCCGACTATCGCGGCGCGCGTTTCGCCGAGCATGCGAGCGACCTCAAGGGCAACAACGACCTGCTGCTGCTGACCAAGCCCGAGGTGATTCGCGGCATCCATGCGGACTACCTGGCTGCCGGCGCCGACCTGATCGAGACCAACACCTTCAATGCGACGCGCCTGTCCCAAGCCGACTACCATCTTGAAGACATCGTCTACGAACTGAACCTTGCCGGCGCGCGCCTGGCGCGTGAGGCTTGCGATGAGTACTCGACGCCGGACAAGCCGCGCTTTGTCGCCGGCGTACTCGGCCCGACCTCGCGCACCGCCTCGATCTCGCCGGACGTAAACGATCCCGGTTTCCGCAATGTCACCTTCGACGAACTGGTCGACAATTACGTCGAGGCCTGCCGCGGCCTGACCGATGGCGGCGCCGACCTGATCCTGGTCGAGACCGTGTTCGATACGCTGAACGCCAAGGCCGCGCTGTTCGCGATCGAGAAGTTCTTCGACGAGGCCGGCCGCCGCTGGCCCATCATGATCTCGGGCACCATCACCGATGCCTCCGGCCGCACCCTGTCCGGTCAGACCGCCGAGGCTTTCTGGAACTCGCTGCGCCACGCCCGGCCGCTGACTTTCGGCCTCAATTGCGCCTTGGGTGCTGAAGAGCTGCGCCAGTACGTCGAAGAGCTGTCGCGTATCTGCGACTGTTTCGTTTCCGCGCACCCGAACGCCGGCCTGCCCAATCCGCTGTCGCCGACCGGCTACGATGAAACGCCGGAAGCACTGGCCGGCGAGATCCGCAAATGGGGCGATGCTGGCATCATCAATATCGCCGGCGGTTGCTGCGGCACTTCGCCCGCACACATCAAGGCGATTGCCGAGACGCTGGCGCAGTGCGCGCCGCGCGTCCAGCCCGTGATCGAACCCAAGTTGCGCCTGTCGGGTCTCGAGCCCTTCAACGTTGGCCCCGAGTCGCTGTTCGTGAACGTCGGCGAGCGTACCAACGTCACTGGTTCCAAGGCCTTCGCCCGCCTCATCCTCAACAGCCAGTACGAGGAAGCAGTCGCTGTCGCTCGCAACCAGGTCGAGGGCGGTGCCCAGGTCATCGACATCAATATGGACGAGGCCATGCTGGATTCGCATGCGGCCATGGTGCGCTTCGTCAATCTGATCGGCTCCGAGCCCGATATCGCACGCGTGCCGGTGATGCTGGATTCGTCCAAGTGGGAAGTGCTGGAAGCCGGCCTCAAGTGCATGCAGGGCAAGGGCATCGTCAACTCCATCTCGCTCAAGGAAGGCGAGGAAAAGTTCATCGCCCAGGCCAAGCTGATCCAGCGCTACGGCGCCGCCGCCATCGTCATGGCCTTCGACGAGACCGGCCAGGCTGACACCTATGCGCGCAAGACCGAGATCTGCAAGCGCGCCTACGATCTGCTCGTCAGCATTGGCTTCCCGGCCGAGGACATCATCTTCGATCCGAACATCTTCGCGATTGCGACCGGCATCGAAGAGCACAACAACTATGCCGTGGATTTCATCAATGCCACGCGCTGGATACGCGAGAATCTGCCGCATGCGCAGATCTCCGGCGGCGTGTCGAATGTGTCCTTCAGCTTCCGTGGCAACGATCCGGTGCGCGAGGCCATCCACACCGTCTTCCTCTACCACGCCATCAAGGCCGGTATGACCATGGGCATCGTCAATGCCGGCCAGCTCGGCGTGTATGACGAGGTGCCCAAAGAGCTAAGAGCAACAGTCGAAGCCGTGGTCCTCAACCTGTCCCCCGATGCGGGCGACAAGCTGGTCGAGATGGCGCAAAGCGTCAAGGGCAGCGCCAAGGAACAGGTTGTGGATCTGAGCTGGCGTGAGCAGAGCGTGGAGGCGCGCTTGTCGCACGCGCTGGTGCGCGGGATTACCGAGTTCGTGGTAGAGGACACCGAAGAATGTCGTGCCGCCTTCGAGGCCGCCGGCAAGCCGCCGCTGAATGTGATCGAAGGCCCGCTGATGGCCGGCATGAATACCGTTGGCGACCTGTTCGGCGCCGGCAAGATGTTCCTGCCCCAGGTGGTGAAGTCGGCGCGCGTGATGAAGCAGGCGGTCGCCCATCTGCTGCCCTACATTGAGGCGGAGAAGGCCAAGAGCGGCGGTGCTGCCAAGGGCAAGGTCATCATGGCCACGGTCAAGGGCGACGTGCATGACATCGGCAAGAATATCGTCGGTGTGGTGCTGGGCTGTAACGGCTACGACATCGTCGACCTTGGCGTTATGGTGCCGACCGACAAGATCCTTGCTGCGGCGAAGGAACACAAGGCCGACATCATCGGCCTATCGGGCCTGATCACCCCTTCGCTTGAAGAAATGAGCCATGTCGCCGGCGAAATGCAGCGCCAGGGCTTCACCGTGCCGCTGCTGATCGGTGGGGCGACGACGTCGCGCGCGCATACCGCCATCAAGATTGCGCCGCACTACGACAACTCGGTGGTGTATGTGCCGGACGCCTCGCGCGCCGTCGGCGTGGTCACCAAGTTGCTGTCGCAGGACCAGGCCGAAGCTTACAAGGCCGAGATCGTCGCCGACTATGAAAAGGTGCGCGCCCAGCACGCCAACAAGAAGGGCGTGACTCTGGTCAAGATCGCGGAGGCTCGTGCCAATGCGAGCAAGCTGGACTATGCGCCGGTGGCGCCCCGGCAGCCGGGCCTGCATGTGCTGAAGGATATCGACCTCGCCACGCTGGCCGAATACATCGACTGGGGCCCCTTCTTCCAGACCTGGGATCTGGCCGGCGCCTATCCCAAGATCCTCGACGACGAGATCGTCGGCGAAACCGCGCGCGCCGTGTTTGCGGATGCGCAGAAGATGCTGGCGCAGGTGATCGCCGAAAAGTGGGTGGTAGCCAAGGCCGTGTTCGGCCTGTACCCGGCCAACCGCCACGGCGACGATGTCGAGTTCTATGCCGACGAGGCACGCAAGACGCTGCTCGGCACCTGGTACGGCCTGCGCCAGCAGCACGAGCGCCCCGAGGGCAAGCCGCATGAATGCCTGTCGGACTTTGTGGCGCCGGCCGGAACCCCGGACTGGGCCGGCATGTTCGCGGTCTGCGCCGACGGCATCGAGAGCAAGCTGGCCGAATTCCAAGCCACCCACGACGACTATCGCGCCATCATGCTCAAGGCCATCGCCGACCGCTTTGCCGAGGCCTGTGCCGAATGGCTGCACGCGCGCGTGCGCAAGGACTACTGGGGCTATGCCGCAGATGAGTCACTCAGCAACGAAGCGCTGATCAAGGAAGAGTACAAGGGCATACGCCCGGCGCCGGGTTATCCGGCTTGCCCGGATCACACCGCCAAGGGCGAACTGTTCCGCATTCTCGAAGCCGAGCAGAACATCGGCATGCAACTGACTGAGTCCTACGCCATGATGCCTGCCGCGGCGGTGTCCGGCTTCTACCTGGCGCACCCCGAGGCGCACTATTTTGCCGTCAGCAAAATCGGCCGCGACCAGCTCGAAGACTGGGCGGAGCGCGCGGGAATGACGGTGGCACAAGCCGAGCGCTGGCTCGCCCCGATTTTGTAGCAGAATAGGCAGAACAAAAACAGGAGGGGGAGCCATGGCGGAAGAACAAAGCACGCGTGGTACTCGGGTACATGCGCCGGACCTGGACTGGAGCCAGGTGCGCGAAACAGTGCTGATGCTGGAACTGGCCGCCGGCCAGATTTCCGCTGCCATGCATGAAAGCAACGGGCCGGTGAACGTGCTCACCAGCGGCTTTACCTCGCTGGCCTCCTTGCTGACGCGCATCCAGGCCTCGCTCGATGCCCTGCCGGAAACAGCAGAGAACGCCGAGCTCAAGCGCGAACTGCTGGGATCGACCAACGAGGTCAATGCGGTGGTGACCCAGTCCATCGTGGCCTTTCAGTTCTACGACAAGCTGTCGCAGCGCCTCGACCACGTCGGACACGGACTCGGCAAGCTCTCCGACCTGGTTGCCGACCGCAGCCGCTTGTTCAACCCAGAAGAATGGCGCTCGCTGCAACAGTCGATACGCTCGCGTTATTCGACCGTGGAAGAGGTCGCCATGTTCGAAGCCGTGCTGTCCGGCGTACCGGTACAGGAAGCCTTGCAGATCTTCGTGGCAAACCGCAAGGAGCACGCCTCGAATGACATCGAACTCTTCTAGGATGCCATGCCTGTCGACGCTTCCTTTGGCGGCAAAGGGGGCGGAGGGGATAGTGTAAAATCCATTCAGAATGGAAGACGTTAATCTCACCCACCAGTTCCTCATCGCCATGCCCGCCATGGCCGACCCCAATTTTTCCAAAACGCTGACTTACGTCTGCGAGCACAACGAGCAAGGGGCGCTGGGCATCATCATCAATCGTCCCACCGACATGACGCTGCAGGACCTGTTTGAGCGTGTCGGCCTGGAACTGCACAGTCCCGACCTTGCTCGTCAGCCGGTCTACTACGGCGGCCCGGTGCAGCCCGAGCGCGGTTTCGTCCTGCATCGCCCGCTCGGCGAATGGCAGGCGACGCTGGCGGTGAATGCGGAGATGGGGCTGACCAGTTCGCGCGACATCCTGCAATCCATGAGCGAGCAGGGCGAGCCGAACGAAGTCCTGATCACCCTGGGCTACGCAGGCTGGACGGCCGGGCAGCTTGAATGGGAGCTGTCGCAGAATGCCTGGTTGACCGTCGCGGCCGACCCCAACATCATTTTCGAGATGCCGCCCGAGGAGCGCCTGGCCGCGGCCATGCATGCGCTGGGCGTCGACTTCGCCAACCTTTCGGATGTCGCCGGTCATGCCTGAGGGCGCGGCCCGCAACCGACTCGCACTCGGCTTCGATTTCGGCACCAAGCGCATCGGCGTTGCCGTCGGTCAGGAGATGCTGGGCACGGCGCGTCCAATCGCGACGCTGACTTATCTCGAAAACGCCCACCGCTTCGCCGCGATCCAGAAACTCATTGAAGAATGGCACCCGGATCTGTTCGTAGTCGGCCTACCCATGCATGTGGACGGCAGCGAGCACGAGATGAGCGCGCGTTGCCGCCGTTTCGCCAATCAGCTTTACGGCCGCTTCCGTATCCCGGTCGCCCTGGTCGACGAACGTTTCAGCTCGGTCGTCGCCGAGGAGGAGTTGGCCGGCCGTGGCATGAACTGGCAGGAGCGCAAGACCGTGGTCGATGCCGAAGCCGCCCGCCTGATTCTGGAGGCCTTCTTTCAAGGTTCGCAGCATGAGATCTACCCGCCGCACCAACAACCCTCGCAATAAGCACCGGATGACACAACGATGAACTTCATGTCGCGCAATCCGCAACTCAACAAGGACGGTGGCCTGCAGCATCTGCTGACCATCGAGGGCCTGCCGCGCAACATCATTCTCGACATCCTCGATGCCGCCGCGCCCTTTACCGAAGTGGCCGAGCGCGAGGTCAAGAAGGTCACCAACCTGCGCGGCAAGAGTGTGTTCAACCTCTTCTTCGAGAACTCCACGCGCACCCGCACCACCTTCGAGATCGCCGCCAAGCGCCTATCGGCCGACGTCATCAACCTCAACGTCAATACCTCCTCGACCTCCAAGGGCGAGACTCTGCTCGACACGGTGGATAACCTCGCCGCGATGCAGGCCGATATGTTCGTGGTGCGCCACGCGACTTCGGGTGCGCCCTATCTGATTGCGCAGCATCTGGATGCGACCGGCAAGAATCACATTCATGTCGTCAATGCCGGCGATGGCCGTCATGCGCACCCGACGCAGGGGCTGCTCGACATGTACACCATTCGTCACTACAAGAAGGACTTCACGCAGCTGACGGTTGCCATCGTCGGCGACGTGCTGCACTCGCGCGTCGCCCGCTCGCAGATCCATGCGCTGACGACTCTCGGCGTGCCCGAGATTCGCGTGATCGCACCCAAGACCCTGCTGCCGACCGGCATCGAGCGCATGGGCGTGCGCGTCTTCCACGATATGAAGGAAGGCTTGCGTGGCGTCGATGTGGTGATGATGCTGCGTCTGCAGAGCGAGCGCATGGAAGGCGCCCTGCTGCCGAGTTCGCAGGAGTTCTTCAAGGCTTTCGGCCTGACGCCGGACAAGCTGGCACTGGCCAAGCCCGACGCCATCGTCATGCACCCCGGCCCGATGAACCGCGGCGTGGAGATCGATTCTTCCGTCGCGGACAGCAGCCAGGCGGTGATCCTGCCGCAGGTGACCTTTGGCATCGCGGTGCGCATGGCGGTGATGGATATATTGGCGGGCGGCAGTCAGGGAGCGGCAGCATGAAACTGAAGATCAGCAACGGCCGTGTCATCGATCCGGCCAGTGGCCTCGACAAGCAGACCGACGTGTATATTGCCGACGGCCGCATCGCCGCCATCGCGGGTGTAGGTAGCGGGGCGCCAGCGGATTTTGAAGCCAGCGCCGTCATCGACGCGAGCGGCTGTGTGGTCGCGCCGGGCTTTGTCGATCTGGCCGCGCGTTTGCGCGAACCCGGCTTTGAATACAAGGCGACACTGGAGTCCGAAATGGCCGCTGCTGCGGCCGGCGGCGTCACCAGCCTGGCCTGCCCGCCCGACACCGATCCGGTGCTGGACGAGCCCGGCCTAGTCGAGATGCTCAAGCATCGTGCACGTCTGCCCGAGTTCGCCAATGTCTATCCCATCGGCGCACTCACCAGCGGCCTCAAGGGCAAGCACCTGACCGAAATGTCCGAGCTTGCCGATGCCGGCTGCGTTGCCTTCGGCCAGGCTACTACCGCCGTTGTCGATACCCAGGTGCTGATGCGCGCCATGCAGTACGCGGCCACCTTCGATTACCCGGTGTGGCTGCAGGCGCTGGACCCCTATCTCGCCAGGAACGGCGTTGCGCATGATGGCGAGGTGGCGGCACGCCTCGGCCTGGCCGGCATTCCGGTCGCAGCTGAAACTGTCGCGCTGGGCACGCTCTTGCTGCTTGCCCAGGAAACCGGGGTGCGCCTGCACATCACGCGCGTCTCGTCGGCGGCTGGCCTGGACATGATCCGTATCGGCCGTGAGCAGGGCATCAAGGTGACCTGCGATGTTTCCGCGCATCACCTGCATCTGTGCGAGAACGACATCGGCTTTTTCAACTCGCATGCACGTCTGGACCCGCCCCTGCGCAGCCAGCGCGACCGCGATGCCTTGCGCCAGGGCCTGGCCGACGGCGTCATCGATGCGCTCTGTTCCGATCACACGCCGGTCGATGACGACGGCAAGCAAGTGCCCTTTGGCGAGGCCGAGACTGGGGCCACCGGCCTCGAGCTGCTGTTGCCGCTGACGCTCAAGTGGGCGAGCGAAACCAAGGTTCCGCTCACCAAGGCGCTGGCGCGCATCACCACCGATCCCGCCCGTGTTCTCGGTATCAAGGCCGGCACGCTGGCCGTCGGCGCGACTGCTGATGTCTGTATCTTCGACCCGCAGGCCGAAATGCTCATCAGCCGCAATGGCCTCAAGAGCCAAGGCAAGAACACGCCCTTCCTTGGCTACTCACTGCCGGGTCGCGTCAAGGCCACCCTGCTTGAAGGCAAGCTAGTTTACGACGGCCTGTTCTCCTAGGAAGCGCTGAATAACCTACTGCGCGGACGTATGGCAGCGTTGCGCGGTGCTCGCAATCCTCATGTACTTAAGTACATTCCGGTTGCTGCGCTCCGTGCGCCTTGCCCTCCGCCCGCTCGCTACGGTTCTTCAGCACTTCCTGAGCACAGCGAAGCTCAGTCCCCTGTCGGAGAGATGCGGAAAGCCCGCACCTGCGGCATCTCGCGCAGGCTGTTGGAGAGGCGCGAAAGATTCTTCAGCTTCTCGGTACGTATCACCATGCGGTACTCAAAGCGCTGGCCGTCGTCGGTGGTGCGGTAGCTGAGGTTGGCGATATTGAAGCCATGATCGTGCAGCAGGGCGCGTAGATCTTCCTCGGGGATGACGCTCTGGCGATCGAAGCTGAGATAGTGCTGCGCGTAGACATGGGTGGGAATCTTGCCTTCGATCCAGCGGAAGACGGACAGCACGATCAGGGTCAGCACCGTGGCCAGCGCGGCCGGGTAATAGAAACCGATACCGATCAGGATACCGATGGCGGCCGTCATCCAGATCGATGCGGCTGTGGTCAGACCGCGCACGCTCAGGCCCTCCTTGAAAATCACCCCCGCACCGAGAAAACCGATGCCGGTCATGATGCCTTGTGCCATGCGCGTGGGGTCGGTGCGGAAAAGCTCAGGATCGTCGCCTGGTAGCCATAGGGATTGGTACAGCATTACCAGCATCAGCAGGCTGGAAGCGATGCAGACCAGCGTATGGGTGCGAAAGCCGGCCGGGCGTGCATGATAGCTGCGCTCGATACCGATGATGCCGCCCGCGCCGGCGGCGGCGAGCAGGTGAATGGCGATGGCCTGCAGTTCCGGATTCATGCTGTTCCTCGCGAGTGAAGCCCAACATCATAGGGGCCTGGCCGCTAGATGCAAGCGGCGCACCGGCATGAGCAATGCACAAGTTCCGGCCAGGCGCCCGGCATGCCGTCAGCCTGCAGCAAGGGAAGGTAGATTAATATAATTAAAACAATAAGATAAATTCGGCAGTTTTCCGTCTTTCAGGGGTGAGAACATAGATGTTGCAATCGCGTTTCCTATTGCGCGAATACTGGCCGTGGCTGGTGGGCCTTGCCTGCGCAGCACTCTTCGAATTGCTGCCGCCGCTGGCCTTGCAGCAGGCGGCGCAGGCATTCCAGCAGATGATTGTCGCGCAGCCGCTGGCGATCGATCCCTTGCCCCTGCTGTTGTCCCTGCCGCTGAGCGTGGCCCTGGTCTGCCTGGCGCCGCCGCTGTGCCGCCGCCAGGGTGCTGGCACCAGCTTTCTGATCTGTGTCGCCTGTCTTGGCTTGCCCCTGCTGTTGAGCGCGCTGTTCCTGCTTGCAGGCTTGCGCTATGACCCGTTCGCCGCCATGGCGGGTTTGTGGATAGGCAGTTCTTTCCACTTCGCACGCCAACTGCGCGAGACACAGCGCAAGCTGCTGCGTACGCAGCACAAGGCCGCGACCACGCTCAACGCGATTGCCGATGCCGTCATCAATGTTTCGTCCGAGTGCCTCGTGTCGGCCACCAATCCCGTCGCCATGGCGCTGATCGGCGCCAATCGCGGCCGTCTCGGCCAGCACGTCGGCGTGGCCCTGGGCTTGCCGGGCAAACTGGTGCGTCAACTCGAAGAGATGCTCCTGATGTGCGTCGCGGAAGGTCGTACCGTGCGCATGCCGCAGCCGCTGGCCGTAGGCAGCCACCAGATGCGCGCCACCGCCGCGCCCATCTTCAGCAGCGAAGGCCGGGTCGACGAGGTGGTGCTGGTGCTCAGTGACATCAGTGATAGTGTGGCCGCGCACGAGAAGCTGTATCACGAGGCACGTCACGACGCCCTCACCGGCCTACCCAACCGCACCCTGCTGACGTGCCGCATCACCGATGCCGTCAGCCGCGCCATGCAGGGTGGGGAAGTGGCTGCCTTGTTGTTTGTCGATATCGATCACTTCAACCGCATCAACGACAGCTTCGGCCACTACATCGGCGACGCCATCCTGATCGAGGTCGCGCATCGATTGCAGGAGGTGCTTGGCAAGGCCGAGCGCGTGGCGCGCTGGGGCGGCGACGAATACGTTGTCCTGCTCGACGATGTGGCCAGTCGTGAGGCCGTGGGTGAGATCGCACAGCACATCAGCGCGGCGGTGAATGCGCCGATGAATATCAACGGCGTCACCCTGCGCATCAACTGCAGCATAGGCATCAGCCTGGCGCCGGCCGACAGCATCAATGTCGATGAACTCCTGGCCATGGCCGACGCCGCGATGGCGCGCAGCAAGCTGTGCGGTGACGGGGGTTGCCGCTTCTATAGCCACGCCATGAGCCGCAGCGATGCCATCGATATCGAAAGCGCGCTGCGCCAGGCCTTGCAGAAGAACGAGCTCGACCTTTACTTCCAGCCGCAGATCTCGCTCGCCACCGGGCGCCTGGTCGGCATGGAGGCCTTGTTGCGCTGGTCGCGGCCGGGGCGCGGCCAGGTGCCGCCGGATCACTTCATTCCCGTGGCCGAGGAGATCGGCCTCATCATCGACATCGGCGTGTGGACCCTGCACCGCGCGGCGCAGCAACTGAAGCTGTGGCTGGATGCCGGGCTGCCGGTGGTGCCTGTCGCCATCAATATCTCGGCGCGCCAGTGCCTCGACGATCGCATTACCAAGGTCATCGCCGACGCCGTCCGCTATGCCGGCATCCGCCCCGACCTGCTCAAGATCGAGCTGACCGAGGCGACCACGATGAACAATGTCGATCATGTCGCCAGCCTCCTGCGCGGCGTGCACGGCCTGGGTGTGCGCATTTCCGTCGACGATTTTGGTACCGGCTTCTCCTCGCTCTCCTATCTCAAGCGCTTTCCCATCAGCCAGCTCAAGATAGACCGTTCCTTCGTGCATGACATCGCCATCGACTCCGACGATGCGGCCATCGTCAGCGGCACCATCGCGCTGGCGCGCGGCCTGGGTATCGAGGTGGTGGCCGAGGGCGTGGAGACGGAAGAGCAGGTCGCCTTTCTCGGTGCGCGCGGCTGCGACATCGCGCAGGGCTTCTATTTCTCACCACCGCTCGATTCCACTGAGGCGAGCGCGGTGTTGCGCCGGGGCGCCGATTACGAGTGGTTCAGCCAGCCAGCCACTGCCACCCTGCTGCCATGAGCGCATACCGCAGGCCCTTGCCCAGCAGCATCCACAGCAGGCTGGGCAGCCAGGGCAGGCGCAGCCAGCCGGCGGTAACGCAAAGCAGGTCACCGATCAGCGGTAGCCAGGCGAGCACCAGCACCGGTGCGCCCCAGCGCCGTGCCAGCGCCAGCGATCTTTCGCCCAGTTTGGCGAGCGACTTCTCCGGCAGCAGGCGCGCCAGCGCGTAGCTGCTCATACCGCCCAGGGTATTGCCGATGGTGGCTGCCAGCAGCGCTTCGGTCTGTTGTGCAGGCCAGGTCGCGATAAAAGCCAGAAACGCTGCTTCCGAGCCGCCCGGCAGCAAGGTGGCCGCCAGGAAGCTGGTGAGGAACAGCCCGGCCAGCGCCGTTTCCGGCGTCATTCGGGAGCGGACACGGGCTTGCGTGGGATGATGCGCACGAGCTGAATGCGCGGGCCGCTCATGCGTTTGACCACGGCATCGAACTGATCGAAGCTGATCGATTCGCCCTCCTGCGGTAGGTTGCCGAGCTTCCACATGATCAGGCCGCCGATGGAGTCGACCTCCTCGGTATCCGCCACGTCGATGCCGAGTGCCTGTTCCAGCGTCACGATGGGCAGGCTGCCTTTGCCGAGCAGGCTGCCGTCGTCGAGTTGCGTCCAGCCGCGACCGCTCTGGTGGAACTCATCGCGAATATCGCCGACCAGGACGCCGAGAATATTGTCCAGCGTCAGGAAGCCCAGCGGCGGCTGGCCCGCATGGCCGATCACGGCGAAGTGCGGCAGCCCCTTGCGAAAGCGGCGGAACAGCTCCATCGCCGGCATGCCGGGCGGCACCATCTGCAGCGGCCGCTTCAGCCTGGCAAAATCGATCTCGCCCTTGCCGCTGTGCTCGGCCAGGAAGATGTCCTTCAGATAGACCAGTCCGCTCACCGTGCCGTCTTCGCGCACATAGGGATAGCGGCTATAGCGGTGGCGCGCGATATAGGCGAGGTTTTCCTCGACGCTGTATTTTTCGGACAGCGTCACCGCCTCGCGGAAGGGTTGCATCAGGTCGGCGACGTCGATATTGCCGAAATCCACCGAGTAGGCCAGACGCAGCCATTCGTCGCGCGTGAACTCCTCCGGCGCATGGCGGCTGCGCATGATCAGCTTCAGCTCGGCTGTCGAGTAATGCGCGTCGTGGCCGTGCGCGGCATCCAGACCGAGGATGCGCAGCAGGTGGTTGGCGCTGGCATTGAGAAACCAGATGGCCGGGTACATCAGCCAGTAGAAGGCGTACAGCGGAACCGCCGTGAGCAGGGCGATTGATTCCGAGCGACGGATCGCCAGCGACTTCGGCGCCAGCTCGCCGACCACGATGTGCAGGAAGGAGATGATGGAGAAGGCGAGGAAGAAGGAAATACCGTGCACCAGCTCGGGCGCATCCACGCCAGCGAAACGGAAGACCGGTTCAAGCAGGTCGGCGAAGGCCGGTTCGCCGACCCAGCCCAAGCCCAGCGAGGCGAGCGTGATGCCGAGCTGGCAGGCGGACAGGTAGGCATCCATCTGCCCATGCACACGCGCCAGAATCTTGCCGCGCCACCCGTACTTCTTCGCAATCGCCTTGACGCGGGTCTGTCGCAGCTTGACCAGGCCAAACTCAGCCGCTACGAAAAAGCCGTTGAGGAAAACCAGAAACAAGGCGAGCAACAACAGAAATAAGCTACTACCCATAGCGGAACAGCGCGCTGTTCCCGTCCTTTCATGTGCGGATGAGCCCGAATTCTAGCCTGAAGCCGGCTTTTGCCTGAAAACGCTGCTGTCCGGACGGGCCGGCGTGCTAAATTCGACGTTTCCGTTTCATGCATTCCCCCTTCCCATTATGGCTGCCGCTAAGTCTTCCAAGCAGAAGATCGACTATCTCGAAAAAATCCTCAACGCCCGCGTCTATGACGTGGCGATAGAGACGCCGCTGGATTTTGCGCCCGGCATCTCGCAGCGCAACGGCAATCGCATCTTCCTCAAGCGCGAGGACATGCAGCCGGTGTTCAGCTTCAAGATCCGCGGCGCCTACAACAAGCTCGCCAGCCTCACCGCGGAGCAAAGGAAGCGCGGCGTGATCTGCGCCTCCGCCGGCAATCACGCACAGGGCGTGGCCATGGGCGCACAGAAGATCGGCTGCCGGGCGGTCATCGTCATGCCTTCGGTCACGCCGCAGATCAAGGTGAATGCGGTCAAGGCGCGCGGCGGCGAAGTCGTGCTGCACGGCGACTCATTCGACGATGCCTACGCGCATGCGCTTGAGCTGGAGAAGAAACAGGGCCTGACCTTCGTCCACCCCTTCGACGACCCGGATGTCATTGCCGGGCAGGGCACCATAGGCATGGAAATCCTGCGCCAGCATCCGGACCCCATCGACGTGGTGTTCTGCTGCGTCGGCGGCGGCGGCCTGATTTCCGGCGTGGCCGCCTATATCAAGCGTCTGCGCCCGGAAACCAGGATCGTCGGTGTCGAGACCTTTGATGCCGATGCGCTGACCCAGTCGCTGGCGGCGGGCAAGCGCGTCAAGCTGCCGAATATCGGCCTTTTCGCCGACGGTACCGCAGTCAAGGTCATCGGCCAGGAAAACTTCCGCCTGTGCCAGGAGTATGTGGACGAGATGATCAGCGTCGACACCGACGCCATCTGTGCCGCCATCAAGGACGTGTTCGAGGACACGCGCTCCATCCTCGAACCCTCGGGCGCACTGGCGCTGGCTGGCGCCAAGGCCTGGGCCGAGAAGCATGGTGCCAAAGGCAAGACCTTGGTCGCGGTGGCCTCCGGCGCCAATATGAATTTCGACCGCCTGCGTTTCGTTGCCGAGCGCGCGGAAGTCGGCGAACAGCGCGAAGCCTTGTTGGCGGTGACCATTCCCGAACAGCCGGGCAGCTTCAAGAAGTTCTGCTCGCTACTGGGCAAGCGCGCCATCACCGAATTCAATTATCGCTATGCCGACCCGAAGAGCGCGCACATCTTCGTCGGCGTGCAGATCGGCAGCCGCGAGGAAGCGAACAAGTTGATCGTGTCACTGGAAAAGCATGGCCTCGCCACGCTGGACCTGACCGATAACGAGACCGCCAAGCTGCATATCCGCCATCTCGTCGGCGGCCATGCGCCGCAGGCGACTCAGAACGAGATTCTCTATCGCTTCGAGTTTCCGGAACGTCCCGGCGCGCTGATGAATTTCTTCGACCACATGCAGCAGGTGCGCGGCGACTGGAATATCTCGCTGTTCCACTACCGCAATCACGGCGCCGACTCCGGCCGGGTGCTGATCGGCATGCAGGTGCCGCCCAAGGACAAGAAGGCCTTCAACACCTTCCTCAAGACCCTGGGCTATGACTATCAGGACGAAAGCGACAACCCGGTCTACAAACTGTTCCTGGGTTAAACGACAAGGCCACCCTGGATAATTCCGGGTGGCCCTGAGTGTCTACAGGCGAGTTTCTCCGGCAAGTTTGCCGAGGTCTTGCCAGGCTTTGCTGCAACGCGTTTCGCCGCCGCTGCAGCCGTCGATCAGCACATCGCCGAGCACACCGACCAGATCTTCGTCCGCATTCACGCTTTGGCTCGCCTCGAGCACCGGTCGGACGGGAGTGGCGCTGTCGCGTGCATGCAGTGAGGCGCCCACTGCGCTTGCTGCCAGAAGGATTAGCGAAAAGCCCACACGCATAACGGATGTCTTGTTCATGTCCTACTCCCCTTAAGTGACTCTGCAATTTCACTCTACTGGCGGAATATGACGGCCTCAAGACAATTGATTTTGTACTTGCATACGCGACTTTGATTTGCCTGGCTGCGTGGAAAGGCCCACAGTAATCGACTGTGCTGCAAGCCTTGGCGCTAATGCAGAAACGCGCATAAGCATATGCAGCGGCCCTGGATATGCATCTGTAATTTAAGTCGTTCGGCTTATAAGCGTATTTCTCTATACTTCGCTCACCTTATTCAAAAACGGAGTGTTTTAAATGGGCCGCAAGCTTCTTTCCACGCTGATTGCCTCTGCCGCATTCAGCCTCGCCGCCGGCAGCGCTGCGGCTGCCGACTACACCCTGCTCAACGTTTCCTACGATCCGACGCGCGAGCTCTATCAGGACGTCAATACTCGCTTCATCAAGCAGTGGGAAGCCAAGAACCCGGGCGACAAGCTGACCATACGCCAGTCGCACGGCGGCTCCGGCAAGCAGGCCCGTTCCGTGATCGACGGGCTCGAGGCCGATGTGGTGACGCTGGCGCTGGGCTCCGACATCGACGCCATCGCCGAGCGCGGTCTGCTCGCCAAGGACTACCAGAAGAAGCTGGGCAACAATGCCTCACCCTATGTCTCCACCATCGTCTTCCTGGTACGCAAGGGCAACCCGAAGAAGATCAAGGACTGGGACGACCTGGTCAAGCCGGGCATCGCCGTCATTACGCCGAATCCCAAGACCTCGGGCGGCGCCCGCTGGAACTATCTCGCCGCCTGGGGCTATGTGCTGAAGAATGGGGGTACCGAGGCACAGGCCAAGGACTTCATCGGCAAGCTGTTCAAGAACGTGCCCATTCTCGATACCGGTGCGCGCGGTTCGACCACCACCTTCGTCGAGCGCGGCCAGGGCGATGTGCTGCTCGCCTGGGAAAACGAAGCCTATCTGGCCGTCAAGGAGCTTGGTCCGGACAAATTCGAAATCGTGACCCCGTCCATCTCCATCCTGGCGGAACCGCCCGTGGCCGTGGTCGACAAGGTCGTGGACAAGCGCGGTACGCGCAAGATCGCGCAAGCGTACCTGGAATATCTGTACACCCCGGAAGGTCAGGAACTGGCGTTCAAGCACTACTATCGCCCGGCACTGGTGGAGAAGGATCCCTTCCTGGCCACCCGCAACAAGAACACCTTCAGCAAGGTCAAGCTCTTCACCATCGATGAAGCCTTTGGCGGCTGGAGCAAGGTCCAGAAGGCCCACTTCGGCGATGGCGGTGTCTTCGACCAGATCTACGAAAAGAAATAAGCCACTTGGTGGCAGTCTGCCAAGCGCCACTCCGGTGGCGCTTGGTATTTCTGGCCAATGACTGTGAAAAGCCGGCATTTGAATGCTGTTTGTCCAAGTTTTGCTGTTATTTGGCTGTACTCGGCAAATGGCCACATATTCCATTGATTAATAAGCAAATACAAACAAGGTCTTTTTCCTTTATAAGAAGTCTCTCTATACTTCGGGCTTCCTTATTCCAAAAACCGAAAGGACATTTTGTGTTCTCTTTGCCCTTCAAGAAGCTGATCCGCAGCAGCATCGCTGCCACGGCACTGGTGGCGTTGTCCGCGCATGCCGATACGACCATTCTGAATGTCTCTTACGACGTCGCGCGCGAGCTGTACAAGGATTACAACCCGGTCTTCGCCAAGCACTGGAAGGCCAAGACGGGCGAGACGATTAACATCAACCAGTCGCACGGCGGTTCGTCCAAGCAGGCGCTGTCGGTGGCGGCCGGCCTCGAAGCCGATGTGGTGACCATGAACCAGGCCACCGATGTGGACCTGCTGGCCGACAAGGGCCTGGTCGCCAAGGACTGGACCAAGAAATTCCCCAACAGCGCTTCGCCCTTCACCACGGTGCAGGTCTTCCTGGTGCGCAAGGGCAACCCGAAGAACATCAAGGACTGGGATGATCTGGTCAAGCCGGGCGTCCAGGTCGTGATCCCCAACCCCAAGCTGACCGGCAACGGCCGCTACAGCTATCTGGCCGGCTGGGGCGCCGTCATCAAGAAGGGCGGCACCGAGGCACAAGCCAAGGAATACGTCGGCAAGCTGTTCAAGAACGTGCCCGTGCTCGACAGCGGCGGCCGTGCCGCCAGCGTGACCTTCACCCAGCGCAATATCGGCGACGTGCTCGTCACCTTCGAAAACGAAGTCAAGCTGCTGACCCTGGAGCACGGCTCCGACAAGTTCGACGTGGTCTATCCGAGCATCACCATCCTGGCCGAGCCGCCCATCGCGCTGGTCGAGAAGGTCGTGGACAAGCGCGGCACGCGCAAGGTCGCCACCGAGTACCTGAACTACCTGTACTCGGAAGAAGGTCAGTCGGTCGGCGCCAAGAACTACTTCCGCGTCCGCAACGAGACCATCGCCAAGCGCTACGCCATCATGTACCCGAAGATCCCGACCTTCACGCTGAACGAAGTGTTCGGTGACTGGGCCAAGGCACAGAAGACCCACTTCTCCGACGGCGGCATCTTCGATCAGATCTACACCACGGGTAAGTAAGTACGCAAACCCACCTGGGCCTTTAGCCCAGGCCTGCTTGCCCTCCCATCGGGGAGGGCAAGTTTGCAGAACCGGCTGTCGGGGCTGCGCAAAATTTAAGCAACACACAAATACATAAAATGAGCACCACCACCTTCCGCAAGCACAATGTGCTGCCGGGCTTCAACATCTCGCTGGGATACACGCTGCTGTATCTCTGCCTGATCGTGCTGATCCCGCTGTCAGCCGCTTTCTTCAAGACCTACAGCCTCGGTTGGGACGGGTTCTGGGACACGGTGCTGGCGCCGCGCGTGATCGCCTCCTACAAGCTCTCCTTTGGTACCTCGCTGTTGGCCGCCGCCATCAATGCCGTGTTCGGCCTGCTCGTGGCCTGGGTGCTGGTGCGCTACGATTTCTGGGGCCGCCGTTTCATCGACGCGCTTGTCGATCTGCCTTTCGCCCTGCCCACTGCCGTGGCCGGCATCGCGCTTACCGCCATCTACGCCAATAACGGTTGGATCGGCCAGTACTTCGAACCCTACGGCATCAAGATCGCCTTCACGCCGCTGGGCATCCTGGTTGCGCTCACTTTCATCGGCCTGCCCTTCGTGGTGCGCACTGTGCAACCAGTGCTCGAGGATCTCGAGACCGAGCTTGAAGAGGCCGCCGCCAGCCTCGGCGCCAACCGGCTGCAAACCTTCCAGCATGTGATCCTGCCGGCCATCGGTCCGGCGCTGATCACCGGCTTTGCGCTGGCCTTCGCGCGCGCCGTCGGCGAGTACGGCTCGGTCATCTTCATCGCCGGCAACGTGCCCATGGTGTCCGAAATCACGCCGCTGCTTATCATCACCAAGCTCGAACAGTACGACTACGTCGGCGCTACCGCCATCGCCGTGTCCATGCTGATCGTTTCCTTCGTCCTGCTGCTCATCATCAATCTGCTGCAGGGCTGGACCAAGAAGCGCAGGGGGGCATAATGGCTGGCGCAACTTCCACACTCGCGTTGCATCAGGCGCCGGGCGCCAAGGGCGGCTCCTCCGCGACTACCGAATCCACATGGGTACGCTGGCTGCTGATCGGCTCCGCACTGGCTTTCCTTGCGCTGTTCCTGTTCGTGCCGCTGGTCGCCGTCTTCGTCGAGGCGCTGCGCAAAGGCTTTGGCCCCTTCTGGTCCGCGCTTGTCGAGCCGGATGCCGTGTCGGCGATCAAGCTTACGCTGCTTACTGCCGCCATCGCCGTGCCGCTCAATCTGGTCTTCGGTGTCTCGGCGGCCTGGGCGATCGCCAAGTTCCAGTTCCGCGGCAAGCAGTTCCTGATCACCCTGATCGACCTGCCCTTCTCGGTGTCGCCGGTCATCGCCGGCCTTATCTACGTGCTGATCTTCGGCGCCAACGGCTGGTTCGGCACCTATCTGCAGGACAACGATATCAAGATCATCTTTGCCGTGCCCGGCATCGTGCTCGCCACCATCTTCGTTACCTTCCCCTTCGTTGCGCGCGAACTGATTCCGCTGATGGAAGCGCAAGGCTCGGACGAAGAAGAGGCCGCTCGCGTACTCGGCGCCAACGGTTTTCAGATCTTCTGGAAGGTGACGCTGCCCAACATCAAGTGGGGCCTGCTCTACGGCGTGATCCTGTGTAATGCCCGCGCCATGGGCGAGTTCGGCGCCGTTTCGGTTGTGTCCGGCCATATCCGCGGCCTCACCAACACGCTGCCGCTGCATGTCGAAATTCTCTACAACGAATACAACTTCTCGGCTGCCTTCGCCACCGCATCCTTGTTGGCGCTGCTGGCGCTGGTGACGCTGGGCCTCAAGAGCATCGTCGAATGGCGCAGTGCACGACGGATTGATGTAGACGCACCGACCGAAAACGTTCAGAAATAAAGCAGGGCTTTAGACAGAAACCCGGATTGGAAAGAAGATCATGAGCATCTCAGTTAAGAACATAGGCAAGAAATTTGGCGCCTTCACCGCGCTCGACAATATCTCGCTTGATTTTCCGCAAGGCGAACTGGTCGCCCTGCTCGGCCCCTCAGGCTGCGGCAAGACCACGCTGCTGCGCGTGATCGCCGGCCTGGAGCGTCCGGATGACGGTCAGGTGTTGTTCGACGGTGAAGACGCGTCGCGCCGTGATGTGCGCCAGCGTCAGGTCGGCTTTGTGTTCCAGCACTACGCGCTGTTCCGCCACATGACCGTGTTCGAGAACGTCGCCTTCGGCCTGCGCGTGAAGAAGCGCAATGAGCGTCCGAGCAATGCCGAGATCGACCGCAAGGTGCACGAATTGCTCAACCTCGTCCAGCTCGACTGGCTGGCCGATCGTTATCCCTCGCAGCTTTCCGGCGGTCAGCGCCAGCGCATCGCGCTCGCCCGCGCCCTCGCCGTCGAGCCCAAGGTGCTGCTGCTCGACGAGCCCTTCGGCGCGCTCGACGCCAAGGTGCGCAAGGAGCTGCGCCGCTGGCTGCGCCGTCTGCACGACGAGCTGCACATCACCTCCATCTTCGTCACCCACGATCAGGAGGAAGCGCTGGAAGTGGCCGACAAGGTGGTGGTCATGAACAAGGGCCATATCGAGCAGATCGGCACGCCCAACGAGGTCTACACCCAGCCGGCGACCCAGTTTGTGTACGGCTTCCTCGGCTCGGCCAACATCTTCCACGGCCGCATCCAGGACGGCAACCTCGCCGTCGGCGAGCACACCCTGCCGCTTGACGAACAGACCCTGACCTCCGAAGTCGACGGCGATGCCGTCGCCTATGCGCGTCCGCACGACCTCGAGATCATCCGGCCCCAGGGTCAGGCGGAGGAAGGCCTGCCCAGCAAGGTGTTGCGCGTCCTTTCCATCGGCACGCTGATCCGCATCGAACTCGAGAACCCGGCCAATCCCATCACGCCGATCGAGGCCGAACTGACGCGCGAGCAGTATGAAGAGCTGCAGCTGCAGGAAGGCGAAGAAGTCGTCATCCGGACCAAAAACATCCGCCTCTTCCCCAAGATCGACTATCTGGCCAACCGGGTCGCGGTATGAATTTTCAGCAACTGCGTATCGTGCGTGAAGCCGTGCGTCAGGACTTCAACCTGACCGAAGTGGCCAATGCACTGTTCACCTCGCAGCCGGGCGTGAGCAAGCACATCAAGGACCTCGAAGAGGAAATCGGGGTCGAGCTCTTTATCCGCCGCGGCAAGCGCCTGCTCGGCCTCACCCCGCCGGGCAAGGAGCTGGTACCGGTGGTCGAGCGCATTTTGCGCGATGCGCAGAACCTGAAGAATATTGCTGACCAGTATGCCAGCCGCGAGCAGGGCAACCTGACCATCGCGACCACGCACACCCAGGCGCGCTACGCCCTGCCGGAGGTGATCAAGCAGTTCAAGGAACGCTACCCCAAGGTGCATCTCACCCTGCACCAGGGCGGCCCGACCGAGATCGCCGAGATGCTGATTGCCGGCACGGCCGACGTGGGCATCGCCACCGAGGGGCTGCACCTCAACCCGGCGCTGGCCGCCTTTTCCTCCTACACCTGGCACCACGGCGTCATCGTTCCGCACGATCATCCGCTTACCCAGTTGAAGAAGCTCACGCTGGCCGCCGTCGCCGAATATCCCATCATTTCCTACAACGAGGGCTATACCGGGCGCGCCCAGGTCGACCGCGCCTTCCAGAAGGCCGATCTGCATCCGGACTTCGTGCTCTCCGCCATCGATGCCGACGTGATCAAGACCTATGTCGAAGTTGGCTTAGGGATAGGCGTTATTGCCTCTATGGCTTTCAACCCGGCCAAGGACACCGGCTTGAAGCTGCTGAATGCAGATCATCTGTTTGAAGAGAACACGACCTATCTGGCCGTGCACCGCGGCACTTTCCTGCGCGAGTATGCGCATCAGTTTGCGTTGATGTTGGCACCGGAGATTGATGAGTCCGCCCTCCGCGCGGCGGCTGAGTCCGCCTAAACGCTCCTTGCTGAAGAGACAGCCAATAAATCTCTTCAGATCGGCACCCGGTGTGCGAGAGCCCGGCCCGACAGGCTAGCCTTTTCCCTTGCCCTCTGCCACCAGCACCCGGAAGCCACCAAACGCCATGCGCGTGTGATCGAAGGGCGAGTTGTCCGGACCTATGCCGGCCAGACGCGGATCGGCCATGACCTTGGCGTTGATCTCATCGCGCCGCTCCTTGGATTCGAACACGATCCAGGCAAACACCACCGTCTCGTCGGGCCCTGTTTGCAGGAGTTGCGGAAAGGGCACCAACTCCTTGATATCGAGGTCGTCGCCCACGCATTCGCGGTACTCCAGCGCGCCGTGTTCAATCCAGATCTGCCCGGCCAGCCTGGCCATCTTTTCGTATTCGGGCACCTTGTCTTTCGGAATCGGAAGTAGATAGCCATCGACATAGCTCATGATCTTCTCCTCGGATGGTTGCGGTCTAGAAAGTGATGTGCACCGACGGCGCGCTGCGCCGGTGTTCGCCGTGATACACGGCTTCGATATTGTTGCCGTCGGGATCGAGCACGAAGGCGGCGTAGTAGCCCGGGTGGTAGGGGCGCTCGCCAGGTGCGCCGTGGTCCTTGCCGCCGTTGGCCAGCGCGGCCTGGTAGAAGGCGTCGACCATGGCGCGGTTCTGCGCCTGGAAGGCGATGTGGTTGCGGCCGGTCAGCTTGCCGATGGCGGCGGGACTATCGGCCGAGGACACGCAGAGTTCGTCGGCCCAGAAGAAGCCGTCCATTTCCCCGCCCAGGGGAATCTGCAGGGCATCGAGCACGGCCACATAGAATTTTCGTGCGGCAGCGAGGTCTTTCACGACCAACTGGATATGGTCGATCAGGCGTCCGCGATGCAGCTCCATGGTTTCCATTTCGTCTCCTTTGAGTGTTGTGTCACGCTATGACCAGCGCTTTGCCGGGGCGGTTCTCGACCTGGCTGGACGGTTATGGCGACATAAGAAAATTCTGCCTGTAAACAAGGCCTTTGCGGCCTGCGTGGCTGAAAATTGGGTCGAGTTTCAGTAGAATCCTACAGGCGCAGGGACGACCCGGCGCCTTTGTCAATCATCGGGGACGGCCCTGCGGAGACCTATCATGCAGTGGTTCATTCTTTTCCTCGCCGGCCTGCTCGAAGTTGTCTGGGCGGTTGGACTCAAATACACCGAAGGCTTCACCAAGCTCACCCCTTCCGTCATCACCGGGGTGGCGATGGTTGCCAGTGTCGTATTGCTGGGCCTGGCCATGCGCACGCTACCGCTGGGCACGGCTTACGCCATCTGGGTGGGTATCGGTGCCGCCGGCACGGTAATCGCCGGCATCTTCCTGTTCAATGAGCCTACCTCGCTGCTGCGTCTGGGCAGCGTTGCGCTGATCGGCCTCGGCGTGATCGGCCTCAAGCTCGCCACGCCCTGAACTCGCCCGCCCGCGTTTCGGCGCGGGCCTTCTGCTTCAACCGTGCACATAAGCAAATAGCGATAGATTCGTTGGGCCTGCGCACCTCCGTTGATAAGCTGCCTGAAAGATCATCGGGGAGCAATCATGGAGCTGGGCAAGCTGTTCGCGTATTTCGAGGAGTGGCGTGGGCGCCAGTCTGTGCAGGATCATGCGCTGTTGTTCGACGACAGCGGCGCGGTTGGATGTTACGACGGCCTGCGCCTTTACAGCGTGTTCCAGCCCATACTCCAGGCAGGCAACCTGAAGGCCGCTGCATACGAAGCCCTGCTGCGCGTGCGCGATCTCGCGGGTGCGCCGGTCGGTCCGCAGGACGTCTTCAAGCGCACCGAGGTGTCGGAGGAAATTCTCTACCTCGACCGCCTCTGCCGCGTCATTCACTCGGTCAACTTTTTCAGCCAGGGTCCTGACCGTGACCTGTCGCTATTCCTGAATGTGGATGGCCGCCATCTGCTCAACGTTGGCGGCGGCGGCCACGGCCGTACATTCTTAGCGCTGCTGGTGCATTGCGAGGTACGACCGCAGCAGGTGGTGTTGGAGATCGTGGAATCGCTGGTGGCCGATTCCCGCCATTTAGTCGAGGCGATCGAGAGCTATCAGCGGCTCGGCTACCGCATTGCCATCGACGACTTTGGCAGCCGCGAATCAAACTTCGACCGCCTGTGGAATCTGTCGCCCGATATCGTCAAGCTGGACCGCAGCCTGGTGCTGCAATCAGTGGTGAATGCACGGGCGCGCCGCGTCCTGCCCAAGCTGGTGGAGATCATTCATGAGCTGGGCGCGACAGTGGTATGCGAAGGCATAGAGAACGAGGATCAGCATCTCAGCGCCGTCGATGCCGGCGCCGACCTGCTGCAGGGCTATTACTATGCACGGCCGGCGGCGCAGATCGGCGAACCGGATCTCGCATTTCTGCGGCAGCCTGCCGCCCAGCCGCTGGCTGCGGAGGTTCGGGCTTTGTATCGGGAGGCGGCATGACGGCAGCACTCATCATCGGCGGCGATCATGTGGATCGCTACAAGTCGCTGCTGATCGAGCGCGGCTATGCTGTTGCGCATTGGGACGGCCGCCGCAAGAGCGAGTGCCATCGGCGTCTGCCGCAGTCGCTGGACCTTGTCGTGGTCATGGTCGACCAAGTCAGCCATGGCCTGCTCTACACGATGCGCCGCCAGGCCGATGAACGTCATTTGCCCGTGATCTATACGCAGCGCTCGGTGACGCAACTCAGCAAGGCGCTGGAGGCTATGCCGCAAGGCCGTTGAAAAGCCCGCTGCATGGCGGGCTTTTCAACAAATGATGAGGGAGGCAGCGGGACCATCCCGGGCCTGGCCGTTTAAGCCGGGCTGGCGTGCTGTGTGTCGCTGTGATGTGCGGATGCGGCCGGGCGCTGCGCTTTGTCCGGCAGGTGCTGGAGCAAGGTCACGCCAGCGGCACTGGCGCGTTTGGCCTGGGCCGCATCACTGACTTCAATGAGGCTGTGTATGCCGACCTCGGCCAGGCCGCGTGCAATTCGAGCGAGACGTCGCGGTTGCCTGAGTAAGGCCGCATCCAGGCGCATGCAGTCCGGTTTGAAGAATTGCAGACGCGGGTCTTGCGCGCCCAGTCCGACGCCGGCCAGGGCGATCCGATAGCCGCGGGCACGATAGGCGTCGAGCGCGTTGTGCAACGCTTCGCTGGTGTCGCCGTCCACATTGACTTCGAGGGTGATGTCTTTGGGGTCCAGACCGCAGGCGCGCAGGGCATTCTCGAAAACGATGCCATGGCCGCCAGGAACGATCTCGATATGGCGCAGATTGACGCGCACATGAAGGTGCTGCTGCTCGGGATGAAGCAGATAGTTCAGGGCATGCAGGGTGCGCACCAGACGGTCGAGATGAACGAATTCCTCGTTACTGCTCGGGATGGCGAAGACGGCGTCCGGATGCAGCGGCAGGTCGTTGAGTTCGCCCTGCGCCCTGAGGATGGCGGCATGTCCGTGCAGCGAGCCGGAGCCGCCGAGATAGATGGGTGCATAGCGCGAGGCCAGCGTGATGCGGGCATAGTGGGCTTCTGCACCGCTTTCGGTGGCGACGAAAGGGTCGTCGAGGCGCAGGAAGGGGCGCTGGTCGCGGTCGCGGGCATTGAGATAGCGGACAAGGTCAGTCAATGGCATGCGTAGCTCCTTTCCGCCCAAAGCGGCGGACGGTGTGTTGGGGTATGCCGGGAAGATAGTGCTATCAGGTCCCTCGACAAACGAATTTATATGGACATGCTTATCGCGATACCTCGTCTAAGCATATATGCCGGACACTCATCGGAAAGCGAAAAATTCTGTTGCTCCAATGCAATTTCTTGCATATGAATCCGGCGTACCGAGAAAAGGAAGCGGGGCCGCCTGTTTGCTGGTGCAAAGGTCTTTCCCGGCGCAGCTTCGGAGCAAAGCAGAGGCCTGCCGGGCAGCGCCGGCAAATGAGGGATAATTGTCTCTTTGAGGGCCTGCCCGTCCCTGCCACTGTAGAAAAATCATGCGCTTCATCGAAAAACTCAAGGCCGCCTGGAAGCAGAACAACTCACTGGTCTGCGTCGGCCTCGACCCCGACTTGTCGAGATTCCCCGCGCCGCTGGAAAAGAAGGCCGCCTCGATTTTCGCCTTCAACAAGGCCATCATCGACGCGACCCATGATCTGGTTTGCGCCTACAAGCCGCAGATCGCCTACTTTGCGTCCGAAGGCGCCGAAGACCAGTTGCAGCAGACGCTGGACTATCTCAAGGCCAGCTACCCGCATATCCCCGTCATCCTTGACTCCAAGCGCGGCGACATCGGCAGTACCGCCGAGCGCTACGCCGCCGAGGCCTTCGTGCGCTACGGTGCCGATGCGGTGACGATCAACCCCTACATGGGCCACGACTCGGCCGAGCCTTTCCTGCGCTATGCCGACAAGGGCGTGATCCTGCTGTGCCGTACCTCCAATAGCGGCGCCGGCGATTTGCAGGACATGGTGGTGGATGGCACGCCCTTGTTCGAGCACGTGGCGCGCATGATTGCGGACAAGTGGAACGGCAACGACAACTGCATGCTGGTGGTCGGCGCCACCTGGCCCGAGCAGATGCGCCGCATCCGCAGCATCGTCGGCGACATGCCCTTGCTGGTGCCCGGCGTCGGCGCTCAGGGCGGCGATGTCGAAGCGCTGCTCAAGGCCGGGCAGACAGAGGACGGTACGGGTCTGGTGATCAGCTCCTCACGCGCCATTCTCTACGCCAGCAGCGGCGCCGACTTCGCCGACGCTGCCCGTGCAGAAACCCTCAAGCTGCGCGAACAGATCAATTACTTCCGCACCGCAGCCTGACCGGACCGCACTTGCGATAGAGAAGGGGCAGCCGAGGCTGCCCCTTTTCCATGATGGAAGGCCTTACTTGCTCACAAAGTCGAGCAGGTCCTGGTTGAGCCTGTCCTTGTGCGTGTCGGTGATGCCGTGCGGGCCATCGGCGTACTCGATCAGGCGGGCACCCTTGACCAGCTTGGCCGTGGCACGACCGGTGGTCTCGATGGGCACGATCTGGTCGTCGGCACCATGGATGACGAGCGTCGGGATGTTGAACTTCTTCAGGTCCTCGCGGAAGTCGGAGTAGAAGAAGGCCGCGATGCTGTCGTAGGTGCCCTTGCTGCTGGCCTGCATGCCCTGGTTGTAGAAGCTATCGATCTGACCCGTGGAGACCTTGGCGCCCGGGCGGTTGAAGCCGAAGAAGGGGCCGCTGGCGATGTCCTTGTAGAGCTGGGCGCGGTTGTCGAGCGAGGCCTTGCGCAGGCTGTCGAACACGGCGGTCGGCACGCCTTCCGGATGTGTCGGCGTCTGACCCATGATCGGGGTGATGGCGCCCACCAGCACGGCCTTGGCAACGCGGGCAGTACCGTGGCGGCCGATGTAGCGGGCCACTTCGCCGCCGCCGGTGGAGAAACCCACCAGTGTCGCGTTCTTCACATTCAGCGCAGTCAGCACGGCATCAAGATCGTCGGCGTACTGGTCCATGGTGTTGTTGGCCCAGGGCTGACCCGAGCGGCCATGGCCGCGGCGGTCGTGCGCGATGACGCGGAAGCCGCGCTCGGCGAGGAACTGCATCTGCGATTCCCAGCTGTCGGAGTTCAGCGGCCAGCCATGGCTGAAGACCACGACCGGACCGTTTCTGGGACCCCAGTCTTTCACATAAAGCGGTGTACCGTCATTGGCGGCGACGTACTGACTGGCAATTGCTGCTTGGGCTGCTTGGGCAGCGGCAGTGGCTTTGGCAGTTTGTGCCGGGGCGGCGGCCTGGGCCTGGGTGGCAAGGCCACCAAGGGCGATGGTGGTAGCGAGGGCGATTTGCTTGACTGCGTTCATGATGAGCTCCTGTAGGTTCGATGTGGTTTTCGGGTGAGTGATTCGTCTTGTGACAGGACGAACTTTAGGCCGCCAGAACGTACTTGAGTTACCATTAAATTCGTTTAACTTTGCAATTCGTACCGATATGCGTACGAGGCACCTAAGCCATGGCTGACAGACTCGCTGCCCTTTTTGCCCATTTCTCCGTGCGCGCCGAAACCTTCCAGACGGGTCCGTTGTGCGGCATCAACACCTTGGAACCTCAGCCGGGGCGCGGCCAGGTGCATTTGATCCGCGAAGGCGGGGTGGAGGTGCATCACGCCGCTGCTGAGCTGCTGCGCATCGATGAGCCCAGCCTGCTGTTCTATCCGCGTCCGCTGGCACACCGGTTCGTGACCGATCCGAGCTGCGGCGCGCAGTTCGTGTGCGCGCATATGAGCTTTGAGGGCGGCGCCAGCCATCCCATCGCTGCCGCTTTACCGCCATGGGTATGCTTGCCGCTGAAAAGCATCCCGCACTGCGCTCCGGTACTCAGTCTGATCTTTGCCGAAGCGCAGGCCAGCCATTGCGGAAGACAATCGATGCTGGATCGCTTGTTCGAGGTCTTGCTGATCTGGGTGCTGCGCGAGCTGATGAGCCAGGGGCAGGTGCAGTCGGGCATGCTCGCCGGTCTGTCGCACCCCAAGCTGCGCGGCGCTCTCGTAGCCCTGCATGATGATGCGCAGCAGGAGTGGTCTCTGGAAGACCTGGCGGCTAAGGCCGGAATGTCGCGCACAGTGTTCGCCAATACCTTTCGCGACGTGGTTGGCTGCACGCCCGGTGTCTATCTGCAGCGCTGGCGCATCGGCCTGGTCCAGAAAGCGCTGCGCGAAGGCCGTGCGCTCAAGCACATCGCGGCGGATGTCGGTTATGGCGGCGAGGCCGCGTTGTCGCGTGCCTTCCGTGCTCAGACCGGATTATCACCGCGTGAGTGGCGCAAGGCAGAGATGGCCGCAGGCTGAGTGCGCACTGTAGCGATCCTCAAAGTAGGCGCCGATATCGCGCGTTCGCGGAGTGAACTTTATTAGTGCGTCCATCACATCGACGATTCGCCCTGTCGAAACGACTTACACGTGTTTGGCAGGTGCTCAATAAAATCAATGCAAATCAGTGGCTTGGGTGGTCGGCACGGTTCGTGCTGAATAGAGAGCATTACGATTGTGTTGATCGCTTCCTTTGATGGAGTCCGCCATGAAACTGCCCCGCCTTCTCAGTGCTGCCGCTCTTTTTCTGGCGTTGGCCACGCCGTCCTACGCCGCGGTTTACTGGACCGACTGGAGCTCGACCAGCACCGGTGTGCTGAGCTCCGGCGATAGCGTCAATGTGTCCCTGAGCGGCAATGTGGATAGCCAGGACAACGGCTCGCCCTACTACTATCAGTTCCCCGCCACCTTCGGCAATCTGAATCCTACTGACCTGATCCGCGTCGGTGGTTCGGGCCTGTTCACCCTGAGCTTCGACAAGCCGGTGAGCGACTTCTATCTCGCCCTCGTCAGCGTCGGCCAACCCGGCCTGGCCGTGACCTATGCCTTCGATGCGCCCTTCACGGTCTTCTCCGATGGCCCGGGCTGGTGGGGCGGTGGTAGCTACAGCATCTCCGGCAACGACTTCACCGGCAACGAGTTCAACGGCGTGCTGCTGTTCAGCGGCACCTATAGCAGCCTGAGCTTCTACATCAGCCCGGATGAGTACTGGCACGGCTTCAATGTCGGCGTCGCGCGCGTGCCCGAGCCGGGCAGCCTGGCCCTGCTGGCCTTGAGCCTGGGACTGCTCGGTGCCGCCACCCGCCGCCGCATGCGCTAAAGCCATCGGGCAAACAAGAAGGGCCGGCTTCATGCCGGCCTTTTTTCTGCACGGCCGCCGCTTTGCAGCGGCGGTTTTTCTCATATCGACATAGCAATATCATCGTTCCTTGCCTGCGAGGCCGCGCGTACATTGGTGCGGACTGATTGCAAGGAGACGTTCATGCAGTTGTTCAGTTCTTACCACAACGTTCCCACCTTGATCGTTCCCGGTCTGCATGGCAGCGGCCCTGCGCACTGGCAAAGCTGGTGGCAGGCGGTGGTGCCGGGCGCGCTGCGCGTAGAGCAGGATGATTGGAGCTTGCCGGACATCGGTGAGTGGACCGACCGACTGCTACAGACCGTAGTGCACCAGCCCGAACCCGTGTGGCTGGTGGCGCACAGCTTCGGCTGTCTGACCGCAGTGAATGCATTGGCTCAGCGGTCACACAATATCGCCGGCGTTTTTCTGGTGGCGGCGGCCGATCCTGCCCGCTTCGGTCTGGACGAAGCGCTGCCACTCAGCTCCTTGCCCGTGCCTGCAGCCATGGTGATCAGTAGCAACGATCCCTGGCTGACGGAGAACAAGGCCTTAGGGCTGGCGCAGCGCTGGGGAGCGGAGGTCTTCTCCATCGGTGCGGCCGGGCATGTGAATACCGCCGCCGGTTTCGGTCCGTGGATAGAGGGTCTGGTGCTGTTCCGCGATTTCGTGCGCAGCAAGGCCGGTGCAGAGATTGTTACGTGCGGCCATGCAGGGCCGGTGTATACGCCTTCTGCCTTCCACGCACCAACCGGCGCGTCTGCGCGCCGGTTGGTGCGTGTGATCATCAGCGAGGCTTGAAGAGCTGCGCCTGAATTCTGAAGCCCAACCACAGGGTCAGGAAAACGCTGAGGGCGAACACCCAGCCAGAGACAGCGCCGGCGCTGATGCCGGAGAGTAGTGTGCCTATGGTGCAGCCGAGGCCGATCATGCTGCCCCAGCCCAGCAGGGTGCCGCCGATGAGGCCGCGTGCCACATCGCGCAAGGTCGGCAGGCGCGGCGTGAACTGCCCGGCCGCCAGCGCGGAGGCGAAGCTGCCGGCGATCAGGGCCAGCACCAGCGCACCGTTGGGTGTGAGCAATGCATCCTGAATGACCGTAGCGCAGCCGCCCAGGGTGTCGAGGCCGTCCAGCCGCTGCGGCACCCAGAACTGCTGTTCGCCAATGCGGCGCGCAACGCTGCCGAGCGCGGCGGTGACGCCCAGCGGCTTGGTGCGGATGATGATGAGCACCGCAATCAAACCGACAATCAATCCGCCGGTCCAGTAGGGCCAGCGACCTTCAAACAGGCGCGCAATGCCTTCCCTTAGCGCGGTGACCGGCGCTCGCGCAGCGTGTGTCGGCAGTGGCTTGCGCCACAACAGCACTGCGAGTAAACCCAATACGCCCAGTTGCAGCAGCAATGCGCCGGCATAGCCGAGCTGTTGCGGCAGCCACAGAATGGGCGCTTCGGCGATGGCGGCGCTATAGAAATGATTCCAGGTGTTGAAGCCGAGCCCGAAGCCGAACACGGCGCCGATCAGCGCAAAGGGCGAGACGGTTGCGCCCTCGCCAAGACGATACAGATGCGCGCTGAGGCAGGAGCCGGAGATCAGCATGCCGGCGCCGAAGGCGATGCCGGCCAGCACCAGGGCCCAGCTCACCGGGCCGATGTGCAGATCGGGCGGCAAACGCTCGGGCACAGGCAGCCAGCTGCCAACCACGATTTGGTAACCAATGCTGCCGACGGCCAGCGCCAGCAGGATGGCGAGCAGGCCGCGCGCATCGTCCTTGTCGTGCCAGTCGCGGGCGTGGCACAGGAAGCAGAAGCGTGTGCGTTGCAACACCACACCGAGCGCGAGGCCGAGCAGCGCGGAGAACGTGAGCACGCGTCCGCCCGGCAGCTCGGAGAGCGAGAGTCCCCAGGCAATGCCGCCAGCGATGATGAGAAGTGCGAGCCAGTATGTCTTGCGCATATCGAGTCCGAATCAATAAAAAGGGAGACGGCCTTTCCGGGTCGTCTCCCTAAGCCTCCTGGAGTAGAGGTATGACACTAGAGGAGCTTGCTAAAACTGACGTGGCAGACGCCAGGGTAAAACCACGTAATCCCCGCCTGATCCCGTTTGATGAGATGACCGTTCTGGGTCAAATCGAAAAGCGATTGGGCGGGTTTCGAGCAAACGCGTTCGCGTTTGCGGTGCTTACTTCGCCGCCCAGATCGTGCCGGCCGGATTGCTGATCGGCGCCCCGACGGAGTTGCCGTACTCGGTCCACGAACCGTCGTAGTTCTTGACCTTGTAGCCAAGGATCTTGGTCAGCGCGAACCAGGTGTGGCTGGAGCGCTCGCCGATGCGGCAGTAGGTGATGATGGGCTTGTCGCCATTGACGCCAACGCTCGAATACAGCTGCTTCAGCTCGGCAGCCGACTTGAAGGTGCCGTCTTCATTGACCGCCTTGCTCCAGGTCACATTCACGGCGCCCGGGATGTGACCGGCACGGACCGCCAGCTCAGGCACGCCGGCCGGAGCGAAGATCTTGCCCTGGTATTCGTCGGCGGAGCGGATGTCGATCAAGTCGACTTTCTTGTCCTTGCCCGAATTTGCGTTTGCTGCGACTTGCAGTACGTCGCCGAGACGGGCGCGCAGCGCTTCATTGCTCTTCTCGACCTTGAACTTGCTGGCGGCGATTTCCGGCGCTCGGTTGTCCAGCTGACGGTTCTCGGCTTCCCACTTCTTGCGGCCGCCGTCGAGCAGCTTCACTTCCTTGACGCCGTAGATGTCGAAGACCCAGGCGGCCCAGGCCGCGAACCAGTTGTTGTTGTCGCCGTAGAGGACGACGGTGGTGTCCTTGTTCACGCCTGCCTTGGACAGCAGCGCTTCGAACTGCTCCTTGCTGACGATGTCGCGCTTGACCGTGTCGTTCAGGTCGGCGTGCCAGGAAAAATTGACCGCACCGGGAATGTGGCTGCGCTCGTACAGGCCGGGATTGACACTGACCTCGATGATGCGGACGTTCTTGTTGTCCAGATTCTGGGCCAGCCATTCAGTGCTGACCAGCGGACCCTTGGGGATTTCGGTGGCGGCATGTGCAGCCCCGGTGAAGGCGGCGAGACTGATTGCAGTGGCGCCCAGCAGACGGCGAATGTTCATGGTTCTCTCCCTAATCGTGGAATCGTTGAGCCGGTTCTGTTCAGATCTCGCTGTGCTCGTTCCGGCATCAAGCTGGAGAGAATCTTAGGTTGGCGTTTATGCAAAACAAACGAATCAATTCGCATGCGCTTATGCACAGCGCATGCATATGCTTATGCTGAGACTCGCTGTCTCGCTTCTTCAGCCGCGGTCGCCAGCATTACCTCGGTGGACTTGAAGTGCGTCAGAACTTCAGCACCGGTGCTCAGGGCTTGTTCCTGAACCTCGCGTGTGGAAACGGCGGCGATGACGACGCCGGTGGGCGTTTCCACACGTACTTCCGAGATCACGTCGCCGTACACGATGTCCACGATCTTGCCCCGATGCTGGTTGCGCGCATTGATTGCCTCGACCGTGGTCAGGCGCTTGAGGATGTGGTGCTCAAAGTTGGCGAAATCCGGCGTACCGTGTTCGCGCGGGCGTTGCAGCACGATGGTCTGATCTAGCGTGATGCGGCCGTTCTCGATCAGCAGCACGCGATCGGCCAGCGCCACGGCTTCGCCGACGTCATGCGTCACGAGCACGGCGGTGAACTGGTGCTGACGCCAGATCTGCTCGATCAGCGCCTGCATCTCGATGCGTGTCAGTGCATCGAGCGCGCCGAGTGGCTCGTCGAGCAAGAGCAGGCGCGGCCGGTGGATCAGTGCGCGCGCCAGCGCCACACGCTGCTTCTGCCCGCCGGAAAGGCGCGCCGGCCATTCGGCGGCGCGATCGGCGAGTCCGACCTGGGACAATGCTTCCAGGCCGCGTTCGTGGAGCTGCTTCCTGTCGCCCCTGAGGCCGAGCGTGACGTTGTCGAGCACACTTTTCCACGGCAGCAGGCGCGCGTCCTGAAACATGAGACGCAGATCCTCGCTGCCGCCGTTTTGCTTCTGACCATCCAAGGTAATGCCGCCGCGCGTGGCCTGATCCAGCCCGGCCAGCAGGCGCAGCAGCGTACTTTTTCCGCAACCGCTGCGGCCGACGATGGCGACGAACTCGCCGGCGGGGATGTGCAGGTCAAGATCGGCGAGGACCTGGCGCTCGTTACCGTTGACCGTGAAGCTGCGCGCGAGACCGCGGATATCCGCGGACAGGCCGGGGCGTGTGTGCGGTGCGAGCACCGCGGGAATATCTATCTTCATGATTCAGACTCCGAGATAGGCGGCGTTCCAGCGCAGCAGCCAGCGTTCCAGCGCGCGCGCCAGGACGTCGGCGAGCTTGCCGAGCAGGGCGTAGAGCAGGATGCCGAGCAGCACGATGTCGGTCATCAGAAACTCGCGCGCGTTCATGGTCATGTAGCCGATGCCGGCCTGGGCGGCGATGGTTTCTGCGACGATGAGGATCACCCACATCAGGCCCAGCGCGTAACGCACGCCGACGAGGATGGAGGACAGCGCGCCGGGCAGAATGATGTCGCGATACAGGCGCCAGCCCGACAGGCCGTAGCTGCGGCCCATCTCGATCAGCGCCGGATCGACCGAGCGGATGCCGTGGAAGGTGTTGATGTAGACGGCGAAGAAGACACCGAAGGCGATCAGGAAGGTCTTGGCGGTTTCATCGATGCCGAACCACAGGATGACGAGCGGAATCATCGCCAGCGGCGGGATATTGCGCACCATCTGGAAGGTGGTGTCGAGGGCGATCTCGGCCTTGCGGAATGAGCCGGTAAGCAGTCCGAAGAACAGGCCCAGGCCGCCGCCGATGGCGAAGCCGGCCAGCGCACGGTAGGCAGAGACCTTGACGTGCTGCCACAGCTCGCCGGTCAGGGCGAGACCCCAGGCCGCCTTGAGCACCGCCCAAGGTTCGGGCAGAACCCGCGTAGACAGCCAGCCGGCCAGTGCCGCGACTTCCCACACAATGATGGCGATGACGGGGACGGCCCAGGGCAGCAGGGCCGTCTTGATGCGCGTAAGACTCATGCGAATTTCCTCAAGAATAGGTGCCGGGCTCCGGCGCCTGCCCGCTCAGCAGCCAGCGCCCGATGTCCTTGAACTTGTAGTCCACCGGATCGTGCAGGGTATGCGTGCGCACATTGCGCCAGTAGCGGTCATAGCCGTGGCGAGCAATGGCGGCGCCGGCACCCATGGTTTCGAACACGCGGCTGGTGATCTCGAGCGCCGCGCGCGTGGCCGCTGCCTTGGCGGTGAAGACGGCCAGCGCGGCTGTGGCGCGCTCTTCCTCGGTGAGTTCTACGCCGCGCCACCAGGCCTGCTGCAGCGCTGCCGCTGCCTTGTCGGCGAGCGCGAGGCTGCCTTGCAGGGCAACCCATAGCTCGCCGTAATGCTTCTGGATATAGCGGTCATCGGCGACGCTGTCGGCATCCGAACCCGGCCACGGGCGCGCTTTGTTGACCACATAGTCACGCGCGTCGCGCAGCGCGCCGAGCGCATTGCCGATATAGATCTCGGTCAGGATCAGCTGCGAGACGATGGAGCGCAGCGTTTGATACGGCGTCTTCGGTGGCGCAGTGAATGTGCTGCCGAGTATTCCGGCACCGCCGAGAATCTCGTCGGCGTGCACCGCGACATGGGTGAAGTAAACCGAGCCGCTGTCGGTCTGGCGCTGACCCATGCCGTCCCAGTCGCTGGCTATGTGCAGTCCGGCGCGGTCGGCCGGCAGGGCGATGAAGACGCGGTCGTCGATAGGCCCGCCGGGCACGCTGGCGATGGGGGCGGTCAGCACCAGCGCATCGGCGTCTGTTGCGCCTGAGCAAAACGACTTGGTGCCGTGCAGCTCGTAGCCCGCAGCGGTCTGCGTGAACTGCAGGCGCGGATCACGGCCGTTGGTGGCATTGCCCCAGAACCATTTTTCCTTCACGGTCTTCTGCAGTAGTTCGGCCTTCTGCGTCGCGTTGGCGAACAGGAGCAGGCTGGCCACCTGCAAATGCTGGAAGGCGAACAGATGGCCGAGCGAACTGTCGGCTTCGGTCAGGCGGCGAATCACCGGATAGATATCCGGCCATGCAAACCCCTGTCCGCCGAACGCGGCGGGCACCGCCAGCGTGAGCAAGCCGCTGTCGCGCAGCAGCTGGCGTTGCGCAAAGGCGGTGCCGCCACTGCGGTCGCGTTCGACCGCAGTGCGCGCCAGCTCGGCGGCCACGCGTTCGACTGTGGCCTGAACGTCAGCGCGCGTGGCCGTATGCAGCGCGGTCAGGGGCGCAGCGGCCAGTCGTTCGATCGGTGTGTTCATGGCGCGACTCAGGAGCCCGGTGTCCACACCACGCCGTCGAAGACATTGACCGGCTTGGGCAGCAGGCCTTCGCCGTGGAAGGCATCGGCGATCTTCTGCACTTCCTTGAGCGCGGTCGGCGTGACCGGACGCACGTCGTAGCTGCGACGGCTGTTGGCTTCTTCGATGGTGGCGGCGTCCAGACCCCAGATCGGCGCCAGCAGACGCGCGGCTTCCTGCGGATTCTGCTTGACCCATTTGCCGGTGCGCACCAGCTCGCCGAAGATAGTATTTACGATCTCAGGCTGCGTCTTGGTAAAGGCGATGGGCGCCAGGTAGTAGCGCTGATAGTCGGCCAGGCCGCCGTTGCCGTTGCCGAGCACGCGCGCCTGCGACTGGCGCTGGGCGGCGGTGGAGAAGGGCTCCCACACGACCCAGGCGTCGATGGCACCGCGCTCGAAGGCGGCGCGACCATCGGCCGGCGACAGATAGGCCGGCGTGATGTCCTTGAAGGACAGGCCGGCCTTGGCCAGCGAGGCGAGCAGCAGGTAGTGGGCGCCGGCGGCGCGGGCGACGCCGATCTTCTTGCCCTTGAGGTCGGCGACGCTCTTGATTGGCGAGTCCTTGGGCACGAGGATGGCCTGCGCCGTCGGCGAGGGCGTTTCCTGCGCGACATAGGCGAGCTTGGCGCCGGCGGCCAGCGCGAACACCGGCACGGTGTCGGCGACGTCGGCGCTGAAGTCGATGCTGCCGACATTGAGCGCCTCCAGCAGCGGCTGGCCGCTGGTGAACTCGTGCCAGCTAACCTTGAAGCCGCGTTCAGCCAGCTTCTTCTCCAGGCTGCCGTCGGCCTTGAGCACGGTGATCAGCGTGGACGACTTCTGATAACCGATGCGCACGGTCTTGGCATCGGAGGCGAAGCTGTGCAGCGGCAGTGCTGCGCCGGCGAGAACGAGGGCGGTTTGGATAAAGGAACGACGGGTAAACGATTTCATGATGATCCTGTCTGTTGTCTGAATAGTTAGCTCGCGGAAACGCGCGGCACAAAATGGTTTGCGACGACTTCGCCGAAGGGGCCGGACAGCGTCTGTCCCGGCAGTTTGTCCTGCACCGAGCGCGGCAGCAGCGGGAACACCAGCTCGGCGAAGCGATAGGCTTCTTCGAGATGCGGATAGCCCGAGAAGATGAAGGTGTCGATGCCGATGTCGGCGTATTCCTTGATGCGAGCGGCGATCTGCTCGGGGCTGCCGACCAGGGCGGTGCCCGCTCCGCCGCGCACCAGGCCGACGCCGGTCCAAAGATTGGGACTGATCTCGAGATCGGCGCGCGCACGACCCTTGGCATTCTTATGAAGTTCGAGCATGCGCTTCTGGCCGACCGAATCCATGCGCGCAAACGTGGCTTGCGCACGCGCTACGGTCTCGTCGTCTACGCGACTGATCAGTTCGTCGGCGGCAGCCCAGGCCTGTGCCTCGGTCTCGCGCACGATCACATGCAGGCGGATGCCGAACTTGAGTTCGCGGCCTTTCTCGGCTGCCTTGGCGCGCACGGCGGCGACCTTCTCGGCAACTGCTGCGGGCGGTTCGCCCCAGGTCAGATAGGTGTCGACCTGCTCGGCCGCCAGCTCGATGGCTGCATCCGAGGAGCCGCCGAACCATATTGGCGGATACGGGCGCTGCACGCTCGGATAGAGCAGCTTGGCGCCTTTGACCGACAGATGATTGCCGCTGTAGTCGTAAGGTGCGCCGTCGTGGCTGCGCGCAATGACTTCGCGCCAGATACTGATGAACTCGGCCGAGGCTTCATAACGTTCCTCGTGATTGAGGAAGAGACCGTCGCCTTCGAGTTCGGGCAGGTCGCCGCCGGTGACCAGATTGACCAGCAACCTGCCCTTGGAGAGGCGGTCGAAGGTGGCGGCCATACGCGCGGAAACGCTAGGCGCGACCAGACCCGGACGCAGCGCGACGAGGAACTTGAGATTTCGGGTCGCGTTGATCAGGCTGGCGGCGGCGACCCAGGGGTCTTCGCAGGAGCGGCCGGTCGGCAGCAGCACGCCTTCGTAGCCCAGCGTATCGGCGGCGACGGCGACCTGGGTCATGTACTCGGCGCTGACCTGGCGCGCACCTTCGCTGGTGGCGAGGTAGCGGCTATCGCCGTGGGTGGGGATGAACCAGAACAGGCTCAGGTTGTTGGGGTGGCTCATGGCGCTCTTTCGGATCAGTGGCTGGCGGTTTTTGCGGGCAGCAGGGAGGCGCTGCGAATATCCAGCGGTTTGGGAATCAGTTTCAGGTGGTAGAAGGTGTCGGCGATCTTCTGCTGCGCGGCGACCACGGCCGGCGTGATCGGCCTGACGTCGTAGCCCTGGCGTTTGACGGCAATCAGTGCAACGTCTTCGGGCAGGCCGATGACGGGCGCGACCTGTTTGGCAACTTCTGCGGGCGACTGCTTCGACCATTCACCGATGCCGCGGATCTCCTCGAGCAGGATGGAGATCACTTTGGCGTTTGCGTTGGCGAAGGGGCGGCGGGCGAGATAGAACTGGTGGTTGTCGACGAGGCCGATGCCGTCCTTCAAGGTGCGCGCTTCGAGCTGCTTCTCGGCGGCGGCCTGGAAGGGGTCCCAGATCACCCAGGCATCGACGCTGCCGCTCTGGAAGGCGGCGCGACCGTCGGCCGGCGCGAGGTAGATGGGCTGAATGTCTGCCAGGGAGAGACCTGCATTCTCAAGCGCACGTACCAGCAGGTAGTGAACGTTGGAGCCCTTGTTCAGGGCGACCCGCTTGCCCTTCAGGTCGCTAACATTCTTGATCGCAGAATTCTTTGAAACAAGGATGGCTTCGCCGGCCGGGGCCGGCGGTTCGTAGGCGACGTAGAGAAGATCGGCTCCGGCAGCCTGGGCGAAGACAGGCGGCGTTTCTCCGGTATTGCCGAAATCGACCGAGCCAATGTTCAAGGCTTCCAGCAGTTGCGGGCCGCCCGGGAACTCGGCCCACTTGACGCTGATCCCTTCCTTGGCGAGACGTGGCTCGAGCGTGCCTTTGGCGCGCAGCAGGGCGAGCGTGCCGTACTTCTGGAAGCCGATGCGTACCTCCTTGGTGCTTGTGTTGTCAGCGGCGCGTGCATTACCGCCGACGGCGGCTGCGGCCCCAGCGACGGCGATCAGCAACAGGACTTGCAGGGTGCGATTGAATGTCATGGCAGAACCTCACACGGCGAAAACGGGAAATTTGCTGTTGGCGGCATCCAGCGTGGCGCCGAGTTGCGCAATGTCGCCGGTGAGCCAGCCATAGGCCTGTTGCAGGCTGCTCAGCGCATTGTCGAAACGTGCCAGTAGCGGCGGTTCCAGCGTCAGCGCGCCCTGCGCTTCGATGCGGATCTGGCTGTCGGCGACAAACAGGCTTTCGACCACGATGCGCGCGCCGAGGGCGGCGAGCACCGGCCGCAGGGCATAGTCGAGCGCGAGCAGATGGGCGCTACTGCCGCCGGTGGCGATGGGCAGCACCGCCTTGTCGGCAAAGCCGGTCTGCGGCAGCAGATCGAGAAAGCTCTTGAGCAGACCTGAGTAGGAGGCCTTGTAGACCGGCGTGGCGATGATGACGATGTTCGCCTCGGCCACCGTGCGCAGTGCGGCGGCGATGCGGTCGTTCTTTGCGTTTGCCGCAAGCAGCTCGGCCGCCGGCAGATCGCGCACCGCGATGTTCTCGGTGCGGAAGCCGTCGGCGCGCAGGCGCTGCGTGGCGAGCCCGAGCAGCGCGGCCGAGCGCGAATTCGCAGTCGGGCTGCCGGCGATGGTGACGATGGCCATGGTGCGTTCAGACCTTGGCCAGCGAGACTTCGGTGGCCTTGACCAGCGCCAGAACTTCGGTGCCGACCTTGAGCTGCAGATCGCGCACCGAGCGGGTGGTGATCACCGAGGTGACGATGCCGCCCGGCGTTTCGACGTCGACTTCGGAAACAACCGAACCTTCGATGATCTCGACGATCTTGCCGCGAAACTGGTTGCGGGCGTTGATAGCGTGTATGGACATGATTGACTCCCTGTGAGTGAGGGAGCCAATCTAAGGGCGCGGCTTCAGAAGGAAAACGAATTAATTCGCATGCGCTTATTCAAGGCGCATGCATATGCTTATGCCGCTTCTGAGCGCGACATTTAGTGCAGCGCGCGTTCGTACCAGTCTTTGGAGTTGTTCACGACCTTGACCACAAGCAGCATCACCGGCACTTCGATGAGCACACCTACCACGGTGGCGAGGGCGGCACCGGATTCAAAGCCGAACAGGCTGATGGCTGCAGCGACGGCAAGTTCGAAAAAGTTCGAGGCGCCGATCAGGCAGGACGGCCCGGCCACGCAGTGCGCCACGCCGAGTTTGCGGTTGAGCAGGTAGGCGAGGCCTGAGTTGAGAAGGACCTGAATCAGGATGGGCACGGCCAGCAGGGCGATGACCAGCGGCTGCGCGAGTATGGCTTCGCCCTGGAAGGCGAATAGCAGCACCAGGGTCAGCAGCAGGGCACTGATCGACCAGGGACCGATCTTGTGCAGGGTGGCCTGGAGGGCGGCCTCGCCCTTGCGCAGCAGAAACTTGCGTAGCAGTTGCGCAATGATGACCGGGATCACGATGTAGAGCAGGACCGAGACCAGCAGCGTGTCCCACGGCACGATGATACTGGATAGGCCCAGCAGCAGTGCCACGATGGGTGCGAAGGCAATCACCATGATGCCGTCATTGAGCGCCACTTGGGAGAGGGTGAAGTAGGGGTCGCCCTTGGTCAGGTTGCTCCACACAAACACCATCGCGGTACACGGCGCCGCCGCCAGAAGGATCAGGCCGGCGACATAGCTGTCGAGCTGATCGGCCGGCAGTTGGTCGGCAAAGACGTGGCGGATGAAGATCCAGGCGAGCAGCGCCATCGAGAAGGGCTTGACCGCCCAGTTGATGAATAGCGTGACGCCTATGCCTTTCCAGTGCTGCCGGACCTGATGCAGGGCGCCGAAGTCGATCTTGAGCAGCATGGGGATGATCATGACCCAGATCAGCAGGCCGACCGGCAGATTGACCTGCGCGATCTCAAAGCGCCCAATTGCCTGGAATACGCCGGGCATCGCCTGCCCGAGCGCGATGCCGACTACGATGCACAAGCCCACCCAGACGGTGAGGTAGCGCTCAAATAGATTCATTGCTTACAGCCCTTGTTCGCGCAGGGCGCCGATCTGATTGAGCTCTTGTTTGATCGCTTGTGCCTGCAGCTTGGCGTCGGGCAGGTTGATGAGCAGGGATATGCGGCGGCTCAAGAGAGCGAAAGCAACAGAGAAGGCAGCCAGCTTTTCAGCATCCGTGCCTTCGACTGCGGCTGGATCCTCGATGCCCCAGTGGCCGCTGGTTGGCTTGCCCGGCCATACCGGGCAGACTTCGCCCGCAGCGTTGTCGCAGACGGTGATGATGAAATCGAAGTGCGGTGCGTCGGTACCGCCGAACTCATCCCAGCTCTTGCTGCGCAGGCCTTCGGTGGGTAGGCCCTGCTGTTGCAGATACTTGAGCGCATACGGATTGACCTGGCCGTTGGGGCGGCTGCCGGCACTGTAAGCCTTGAAGCGGCCTTTGCCGGTGTGGTTGAGGATGGTCTCGGCCAGCACGCTGCGTGCCGAATTGCCGGTACACAGAAACAGCACGTTGTAGGTCTTGTCGCTCATTTTTTCTCCCTGAAAGATGAATGCTTAGCAGCAGGAAGAGCTGCCGCTGTTACCACTCGGGCCGCAGCTGGCGGCGGCCTTGGGTTTGATGGAAATCTGCACTGCCACCGGCGCGGCTGGCGCGCAGCAGGCACTGTCCTCGGCGACGGCATCGTTCGCTTCGTTGAAAGTGGGAATGCTGTCCAGCGTGTGATAGCTCTCCCAGGCGATGCCCTGCGGATCGATGGTCCAGTGCTTGTCCGAGCGCGCATAGCAGCAGGCCGCACCCTCCTGGCTTTCGATGGGCAGGTCGGCGGCGGCGAGGCGCTGCTGCATCTCGTGCAACTCCCCGGCTTCATCGACCTGGAAGCCCAGGTGATCGAGACCGGTCTCTGCGGTGCGTGTGGAGATGGCGAAGTTGAGGCGCGGATCCTCGAGCATCCACTTGGCGTAATCGTCCTTGACCACGGTTGGCTCCGCGGCGAAGAGGGCGGAATAGAAGCGGATGTTGTGCGCGAGATCGGCGACGCGCAGGTGGATGTGCATGCGTTTCATGCGTTTTCTCCTTCGGGGCAGCAGGTATCGGTAGTGGCGCAAGGCTCGCCAGCGCAGCAGTTGGCGGTGAGGAAGCCCAGCAGGGTGTTCATGCGCGCGTAGTCGGCGCGGTAGTAGATGAAGCGTCCCTCGGGACGGCTGGCGACCAGCCCGGTACGCGTCAGGTGCGCGAGATGGAAGGACAGCGTGGCCGGCGCCAGCGCCAGGCGGGCGCTGATCACCCCGGCGTTGAGTCCTTCGCTCCCGACTTGTACCAGCAGACGGTAGATGGCAAGACGGGTGTCATGGCCGAGGGCGGCGAGGCTGTCGGCGGCGGCGTTTAGATCCATGTCGGTCTTTATTTCCATAATTCTAGAATAATGGAAATATATGACAGATTTAAGTCGGATAGGAAAATCGATGCGCGTGAGCTCCGCTTAAGCCTGCCCATTTTGTTAAAATGAGAACCATTCTCGAAAGCGCTTGTGACCGACGGCGCCCGACGCGAGTACTTGTGGAGCATTGAGTGGCCGGTGTTTCTTCAGATAGCGTTACCGATCTTTACAGCGGCCATCATGGCTGGCTGTACGCCTGGTTACGCAGAAAGCTGGGTTGCGCTCAGCAGGCTGAGGATTTTGCGCAGGATGCTTTCGTTCAAGTTCTGAGGCGGCCAGAAGTGCTGGTGGATATCCGTGAGCCGCGCGCTTATTTGACTACCGTGGCGCGGCGCCTGGTTTTTGATCATTGGCGCCGCCGTGACCTGGAACAGGCCTACCTGGCTGAGCTGGCCTCCATGCCGGAAGATCTGTTTCCATCCGCAGAGGAACAAGCCTTGATGCTTGAGTCTCTGCATCTCATCGATCGACTGCTCGATGGGCTTTCCGTCAAGGCCCGTGCCGCCTTCTTGATGAGCCAACTTGATGGCATGACCTACAAGGAAATCGGCGCCGAGTTGGGCGTGTCGGCAAGCCGAGTTCGTCAATACATGGCGCAGGCACTTGCGGCGTGCTACGCAGCGCTCTGATCGCCCATGCAACAGGCTATGAAAAACGGCGCGCCCGCCGAGGATGACCCCATCGTTGCCGTTGCCATCGATTGGATGGTACGGCTGCGTTCAGGCGAAGCGGATGCTGCGCAATGGGAGGCTTTTGCCCATTGGCAAGCCCTAGATAGCCGGCATGCGGCCGCCGTCCGCCGACTTGAGCTGGCGTTAGGCACCTTTGCGAGCTTGCCAGATAAATCACACCGTCCCGTGAGGCGGGCGCTGCTGGTTTCGCCGGGCCGCCGTCGCGTCCTGCGTGACAGTCTGGGGTTATTCGCCGTTTGCACTACCGGCGCCTGGCTACTTCAGCGCCAGACCCCGCTGGAAACCCTGACGGCTGATCTGCGTACCCCTACGGGACAGCGTTTGCATCGGGTACTCGCGGACGGCAGCGAGCTGTGGCTCAACGCTCGGAGTGCAGCCGACATCGATTTCCGCTCAGATGGGCGACATTTATACCTGCGTAGCGGGGAGCTCATCGTAACCGTGGCACCCGATGCGGACCGGCCGTTGATTGTGCATACGGATCAAGGTACGGTGCGCGCGCTGGGGACGCGCTTCTTGGTACGCCAGGAAAATGGTAGGGCGGTGGTGGCTGTGCTGCATTCGTCGGTTCGAATAGATTCCATTGGCGGGGTTAGCGGCATTCTTGCCGAAGGCCAGCATGCCCGCTTCGATGCTCATCATATCGAGCGCTTACCCAATACTTTCGAAGATCCGGCTGCGTGGACCGATGGCTTCACGGAGTTACATGATCGCCCGTTATGCGAGCTCATCGCAGCGATCCGGCCCTACCGCAGTGGTTTGTTGCGCTACAGCGAGGCTGCCGGAGAGTTGCGCGTTACGGGCACCTTTCCGCTCGACGATAGCGAACGTACGCTGAGCGCGCTGGAAGAAACCTTGCCTATCACCTTGCGCCGCCATACCCGTTACTGGGTCAGTATCGATTTACGCTGAAATTACAGAACAGCTCTGACACTTTTCCGATCTCGTTGGACAACACAAATGAAGCCCCACTCGTTTGGTCCAAGATCCGGAGAAAATTCGTGTTACGCCTCGCCATTCATCGCACGCCTCTGTTGCGTCCTTCCGCACTTGCCGTTTTCCTAGCCCTGAGCGGCTCCGTCGTAGCGTCTCCGGCGTTCGCCCAGGTACAGGAGGCTGCGCAAAGCTTCGATATCCCCGCGGGTCAGTTGGATGTAACGCTGACGCGAATTGCTCGCCAGAGTGGCCATGTCATTTCTATCCAGCCCGATCTGGTGCGCGGTCTGCGTGCAGCCGCAGTTCAGGGAAAATTTGGTGCAAGTGAGGCCTATCGTCGGGCCTTGCAAGGCAGCGGACTTGAAGTGGCGGGTAACTCCCGTGGCACGCTGACCTTGCGCCCGGCCCCCAGCGGCAGCTCCGTCACCTTGCCCGAAGTCCAGGTTTCCGCAAGCGCAGACGCCGAGACAGCCTATGGCGCTGTCATCGGTTATGCGGCACGGCGTAGTGCAACTGCGACAAAGACGGATACTCCGCTGCGTGAAACGCCGACATCGGTGCAGGTCATTCCACGCGAAGTGCTGGAAGACCAGGCGGCACTCAGCCTCAAGGATGCCTACGAGAACGTCAGCGGTGTTCAGATGTCCGGCAATACGCTGAACGCGCAAAGCGAAGTTCTACCCTACATCCGCGGGTTCGAGTCCTCCATCCTGATGCGCAATGGGCTGCGTGCCACTACCGCAGGCGCCGTCGACATGATCAATATTGAACGTGTCGAAGTCCTCAAGGGGCCGGCTTCCATCCTCTACGGTGCTCTCGAACCCGGAGGTATCGTGAACTATGTGACCAAGCGGCCTTTGGCAGAATCCCGTCACATCTTCGAGCAGCAGTTCGGCAGCTACGACTTCCGCCGCACCTTGATCGACTCTACGGGCAAGCTGGACGATAACGGGGCAGCCTTGTATCGCATCAACTTTGCGCGGACCGATAGTGACTCCTTCCGCAATTCTATGCACCTAGAACGCACCGCAATTGCCCCCAGCGTGTTGCTCAACATTAGTCCTTCGACTGAGCTTCTCCTGGATGTGTCCTACGTCAAGGAGAAGCAACCTTACGATACGGGTATCCCTCTGGATGACAAGGGTCGGCCGTTGGCGAGACGTTCTGCCTTCTTCAACGATTCCAAGCTGGCGGGGCGCGAGAATGAGGATTTGTACGTTGGCTATCAGCTCACGCACCGCCTTGACTCCGGCTGGACCCTGAGAAATCAGTTGCAGTTCCACCGGGCCCACAACCGGAACGAGGCCTTACGGCCACGTGGCATAGTCGGCAACAATCTGACGATGCGCTATCAGAATGAGGACAAGCAGGACGACGAAACCCAATTTGTTCTTGATGCCACCGGAAAGTTTGCGACGGGCGGACTTAAGCACACTCTGCTTCTGGGTGTTGAACATATACGGCAGACAACCGACTGGCGGCGCTTCCGGCAAAACGCTCCTGCTGTAGCCATATCGAATCACCCGAGCGTCAGCTATACGCCGCCGACCACGCAGCCTATGCCCCTCGAGCAAGCGGAAACACGGTGGACTAGCTTCTATGTGCAAGACCAAATCTCCCTGCTTGAGAACGACCGGCTAAAGTTGTTGCTCGGCGGTCGCTTCGATGATGTTAAGACCGAGTCGCGTACGGATGGGGTGACTAGCAGTCCCGCCATCAGCGACACTGCCTTTACCGGACGAGCTGGACTGCTTTATCAGCTAAACCGAGACCATGCTGTTTACGTAAGCTCCAGCCAGTCTTTCAAACCACAACAAGCTGGCGTTGTGGACATCAATAATGGGCCCTTGTCGCCAGAGCGCGGTAAGCAGGTTGAGGCCGGCTTAAAGAGCGGCTTCTTCAACGACGCCTTGCTTACTACGTTCTCGGTCTACAAGATCGAGAAGGACAATGTGGCTGTTTTTGACCAGGACCTGAACAATGCGACGGGCCAGATTGCCTATTTCCCTGGTGTTCGGCAGCAAAGCCGGGGCGTCGAGTTTGACGTCACCGGCAACCTTACGTCTCAGCTAAAGCTGATTGCGAGCTACGGCTACAGCGACACCAAGGTTCTGGAGAATGCAGGAGCACCGCTGCTGGTGGGCGGCCATCTGCCGGGGGTTGCGGCGCAAGCAGGCAAAATCTGGGTGACCTATGAGTTTCTCCGCAGTGGTCCGCTGGGCGGGTTTGGCATCGGAGGGGGTGTGCGCCATGTTGGTAAATCCAGCGCACAGACGGATGTGGACCTGAAGCTTGACAGCTACACCGTGACTGATGTCGGCGTTTGGTACAACTGGAAGAACGTGCGGGCCAGCCTCAACATAAAGAATCTGTTCGATAAGGATTACATCGCACGCGCCAGCTTCAACGCAATTGCCCATCCGGGTGCGCCACGCATGCTCTTTGGTTCGGTATCGATCGGCTTCTAAATAGGCAGCCTGATCTTCGCTCGGTATAACTTGAAAAGACTGCGCCGCCCTCCGGGCGGCGTCTGCATTTGATGCGATTCGAACTTCGCCCCAAGCTCGTTGCCGTCCATCGCTGGGCTGGTCTGACGATCGCTTTGTTTCTGGTGCTGGCTGGATTAACGGGCAGCATTATGGTCTGGAATGACGACCTTGAAGCCTTTGTCAGGCCCGACCTATTTATCAGTAGACCCGCGCCAGGACAGCAGGCGATTGATCCGCTGATTTTGCGAGAGAGGGTTCTGAAGGTCTATCCTGATGCGCAAATCCCCTATGCGCCGCTGCGGCACGATGTTGGTGGCACCCTGATGTTCCGCTTGACGCCACGTGACGATTTGAAAAAGGCGCTGGAGGTTGATCAGGTCTTTGTCGATCCTTACAGGGGTGAGATCGTCGGCCAGCGTAAGTGGGGTGATATTTCAGAGGGCAGCAAGAATCTGTTGCCCTTCATCTATCGATTGCACAAATCGCTCGCGCTGGAGAAAGTTGGCAGCTACCTGCTCGGTATTGTGGCCCTGATCTGGACGCTGGACTGCTTTATTGGGGCATGGTTGACCTTACCCCAACGACGCAAGCCGACGGAGCGTCGTACCTTTCAGGATTGGTGCAAACGCTGGGGAACGGCCTGGAAAGTGAAGCGGAAAGCCACCCCCTTGCGACGGAACTACGACCTACATCGCGCCGGCGGGTTGTGGCCGTGGGCAATGCTGTTTGTCCTGGCGTGGAGCAGTGTCGCCTTTAACCTTCCCGAAGTGTACGAGCCGGTAATGCGTACCCTGCTGGCCTCTCCAAGGGAGGCTATGGCCGCCGCTCCTGCGACACCGCCAAACGACTCATCTCCTATGCCTTGGAACGAAGCGAGAGAAAAAGGCCGTCAGTTGATGCAGGAGTTTGCGCGCGACGCTGGATTCGATATCGTTTGGGAAGGGGCTCTGGTCCATTTCCCCAAGCACAGGGCCTATCGCTACGATGTGCATAGCAGCCTAGATGTTCGTGCCAGCGGCAGCAAAACACGGGTTCTTTTCGATGACACTAGTGGCGAACTACGGCTTCGCGCAAAAGCGAGCGGTGACAACGCAGCTGATACCACGCGCATGTGGATAACCGCGATTCATCTAGCCGATCTATGGGGCCTTCCCTTCCGCATCCTGATATTCCTGATGGGTGGCGTCGTCGTCATGCTGTCTGTGACGGGAATTTACCTTTGGTGGAAAAAACGCTATAGCCGGACTAAAGCCAGGCACCAGGTGGTGCAGGCGGGGCAGGGGGTAAGATAGGACAAAGCCCGTTAATCCGAGACCTATGCTCTTCCACTTTGATTCCACGCCTGATCGCCGTGCCAGCGACTCGATGAAGTGGGGCCGCTACGGCGCCGACGTGCTGCCCTTGTGGGTGGCCGATATGGACTTTGCCGCGCCGCCGCCGGTGATCGCCGCCTTGCAGGCGCGCCTGGATCACGGCGTGTTCGGTTACGGCCTGGAGACGGACGCGCTCGATGCGGCGGCGGTCGATTATCTGCTGCGTCGCTATGGCTGGCGGATAGAGGCCGACTGGCTGATGTGGTTGCCGGGTCTGGTGAGCGGCCTGAATGTGGTGTGCAAGGCCGTGGAGGGTGGGGTGTTCACGGCGACGCCGGTCTACCCGCCGTTCATGAGCGCGCCGGCCCATGAACACCGGACATTGACGACGGTGGGCCTGCTTGATGGCGAGGCGGGCTGGCGCTGGGACTTTGCGGCAGTCGATCAGGCGCTGACGCAAAGCGGGAGCAAGCTGTGGCTGCTTTGCCATCCGCACAACCCCGTGGGGCGCGCGTGGAACGATGAGGAGCTGGCGCAGATCGCAGCGCTGGCAAAGAAGCACGATGTCGTCGTCTGTTCGGATGAGATTCATTGCGACCTGATCCTTAAATCCGATCACCAACACCAGCCCTTCGCCATGCTCGGCGAAGACGCAGCGCAGCGCAGCATTACCCTGATGGCGCCATCCAAGACCTACAACATTCCCGGCCTGGGTGCGGCCTGGGCAGTGATTCCGAATCCTGAACTGCGGCAGCGGTTCGGGCAGGCGATGCAGGGCATCGTGCCGCATCTCAATGTCATGGGCATGGCCGCCAGCGTGGCCGCGCTCACGGATTGTGATGCCTGGCGGGAGGCGTTGCTGGCCTATCTGCGCGGCAATGCGCGCTTGGTCGAGGATTGGGTCGCCGCTACGCCGGGCCTGCGCATGCATACGGTCGAGGCGACCTATCTGGCCTGGATAGATGCGGGCGAATTCTGTTCCCGGCATGGTTTTGCCAGCACTCAGGATTGGTGCAAGGCTGCCGGCGTGGCATTGTCGGCCGGCAGCGATTTTGCGCCCGGGCGCGGCAACTTCGTGCGTCTCAACTTCGGCTGCCCGCGTCCGCTGTTGCGCGAGGCGCTGGCACGTTTGTCCGACAGGCGCGCGTAAGGTGGATGCGCGGGATATTTACACGGCATAAGCTCGGGGCTAGGATGGTGATGCGCGCCGCGCAGTCGCCTTGAAGGGAGCATGAATGCAGTTCCCGGTCTGGATCATCCTTGCCTTGCTGTTTCTGCTGCTGTGCGTGATTGCCTGCATGGCTTATGCAAGCGATGTCGCGCTGGCGCATGCACGGCATGCCGCCAGCGAGCGTGCCGCGCTGGTTTCCCTGACGGTCGTCATCAACCAGAAGCTGCAGTCGATACAGCGCGATCTCCTCTACCTGTCGCGTGAGCGCCTGTTCGTGCATATGATCAGCGCGGGTGATGCTGCGGCCGAAGCGGAGCTGACCGAGGAGTGGCTTGCTTTCTCGCGCAGCAAGACGATCTACGACAAGATCCGTTGGATAGACGAAAGCGGTCGTGAGCGTATCCGTATTAACTATGCTCCGGCCGAGACCCGTGCAGTTCCCGCCGAGGCACTGCAGGACCGCAGCCTGCGCTACTTCTTCCAGGATACCTTGCGCCTGCAGCCCATGGAAATTTACATGTCGCCCTTCGATCTCAATGTCGAGGGTGAACAGATCGAGCAGCCACCGCGGCCGGCACTGCGCTTTGGTACGCCAGCCTTCGACAGCGAGGGACGCCGCCACGGCATTCTGATGCTCAACTACTCCGGCAACAGCCTGTTTGCACGCATGAAGCAGGCCCTGCCCGAGAGCGCAGAGCGTCTGTGGTTGCTCAATGCTGACGGTTACTGGCTGTACAGCGCCTGTGCGGAAGATTGCTGGGGTTTCATGCTGGGCCGCCCCGACCTGACGCTGGCAGCGCGCCAGCCCACGGTGTGGGCTCGCATCCTGGCGCAGCGCTCGGGCCAGTTTGTCACCGATGAGGGCCTGTGGAGCTTCGATACCGTCTATCCCTTGCTGGAAGGCCAGAAGACGAGCTCGGGCAGCACTCGCCTGTTCTCGCCCAGTCAGGATGTGCATGCGAGCAAGCAGTACTTCTGGAAGGTGGTGAGCCTGTTGCCGTTGGCCGACTACCATGCGCCGCAGACACCGGCACGCGGCCCGCTGCATCGCTTCGGCCGCAGTCTGTTCCGCCTGCCGGTGGTGTGGCGCGAGGCAGCGCAAGGCTGGTTTGGGCGTCATGACGAGCTGGCGCAGGAAGTGCTGGCCGCGCGCGTGATCGAACACACGGCGCAGGGCGTCATGATTACCGATGCCGCCATGCGGGTGCAGCTGGTGAATGCGGCTTTCAGTCGCATCACCGGCTACAGCGCGGGCGAAACCGTGGGGCGCACGCCCTTCTTTCTGCAAGAGGGCGACCATCCCACCGAGTTCTACCAGTCGCTATGGGCGCAGGTCATCAAGGACATGTCCTGGCAGGGCGAAGTCTGGTGTCGGCGCAAGAACGGCGAACTGTTCGCCGAATGGCTGAGCATCAATGCCCTGCGTAATGATCGCGGTGCCACCACCCACTATGTCTGCCTGTTCTCTGACATTACCCGGCTCAAGGAGTCGGCGCAGCGCATGGAATACTTCGCGCACCACGATACCCTGACCGGCCTCGCCAACAGCCGCCTGCTGCACGCACGGCTCGAACACAATATGCAGATCGCACAACGCGTCGCCCGTCGTTTCGCCGTGCTGTTTCTCGATCTCGATCACTTCAAGGCGGTTAACGACCATTTCGGCCATGCGCGCGGCGACGAACTGCTGAAGGAGGTGGCCCGCCGCCTGGCGCGCAGTCTGCGTAACGAAGATACCCTGGCCCGCATCGGCGGCGACGAGTTCGTGGTGCTGCTGGAAAACGCCGCCACGCCGACCGATGCACAGCGTGTGATCGATGACATTACGGCGCAGTTCCCGTGCATCGTTGCCGACGACAAGGCATCGGTCGAGGTCGGCATCAGTATTGGTCTGGCCTTCTATCCGGCGGACGGCAACACCGCTGCCACCCTGCTGGGCAAGGCCGATCATGCGATGTACGAGGTCAAGCGCCACCATCGCGGCGCATCAGAACTGGACGAAACGGCGGACTGAACGCAGACCGCCTAGAAGTGGCAGATGCCGATTTCGGTGACGCGGCGACTGACCGGAATGTCATGCGGCTGCGGATAGACGGAGGCCACCACGCCCATCGAAAAGCCGACGCCGATGACCATGGGCCGAACTTGCATGGCCGCCAGCGTGCGGTCGAAATAGCCGGCCCCGTAGCCGAGGCGATAGCCACAGGCATCGGTGGCATTGAAGGGCAGCAGGATCAGGTCGGGCACAACTTCGTCCCCGCTCATCGGTGTCTGGATACCGTGCCGGTCGGCCCGCATTTCCGTCGCCGGCGTCCACGCGCAAAAATGCATAGGCCCCACATCGTCACCGACTACCGGCAGGCAGGCGCTCCAGCCCTGCGCCAGCAAGCGCGTGACCAGGGGGCGGGCGTCGAACTCGGCGCGAAAGGGCCAGCAGAAGGCGAGACGCCCCGGTGCATGCAGTTGCAGCTCGGCGGCAAGATGGCGCTCGATGCGCG
>DATMSM010000056.1:0-17285 GCA_035565355.1 Rhodocyclaceae bacterium | reverse complement strand
GCCGAACGCGGCCGCACTGCGCGCGTGGCGATACGCGTGAACCCGGCCTTCGAGCTGCGCGGCGCCGGTATGCGCATGGGCGGCGGCGCCAAGCCTTTCGGCGTCGACGAGGAGACGGTACCGGCCTTGCTCGGGCGCCTGCAATCGCTCGGCCTGGCCTTTGAAGGCTTTCATATCTACTGCGGTTCGCAAAGCCTGAATGGCGAGGCAATTGCGCAGACCCAGCGCGAGAGCTATGCGCTGGCGCGCCGCCTGGCCGCGCTGGCGCCCGCGCCAGTGCTCAGTCTCAACCTGGGCGGCGGCTTCGGCATCCCCTATTTCCCCGGTGAGCAGCCTCTTGATCTGGCGCCGATCGCGGACGCGCTCGCAGAGATTGCCAGCGCCGCCGCCCGCGAGTTGCCGCAAGCACGGCTGCATCTTGAACTGGGCCGTTATCTGGTGGGCGAGGCCGGCGTCTATGCGACGCGCATCGTGGACAAGAAGGTTTCGCGCGGCGAGACTTTTTTGATCACCGCTGGCGGCATGAATCATCATCTCGCCGCCAGCGGCAATCTCGGCCAGGTCATCCGCAAGAACTACCCCGTGGCCATCGGCAATCGCATCGATGCCGCGCCTGCGGAAACCGTGAACATCCACGGCCCGCTGTGCACACCGCTGGACGTGCTGGCCAGCAAGGTTTCGCTCCCCGCCGCCGAGCCCGGCGATTGGGTCGTCCTGTTCCAGTCCGGCGCCTATGGCGCCAGCGCCAGCCCGCAGGGTTTTCTGTCGCTGCCGCCAGCGGGGGAGATACTGGTATGAGGCAAACTTTCCTGCGTCTTGCCTTGCTCTTGTTGCTTGGTGTGCCCGTCGCCATGGCCCAGCTTGACGCGCCCAGCTACCGCGGCGAAATCCGTCGCGATGCCGACGGAAATCTGGTGGCGGTGCCGGGCAACCCTGAGCCCGGCGCTGCCAAGACCAAGCCAGCTCACCTCGAACCCAGTCGCCTCGAAGCGCCCGCAGTACCGCCGCGCCAGTCTGTGGCAAGCAGTGGCAAGATCCTGCGCGTCGGGCCGCAACAGCCACTGCGCAGCATTGCAGCGGCAGCCAAGCTGGCCGCCGATGGCGATACCATCGAAGTGGAAGCCGGCGACTACCGCGCCGATGTCGCCATCTGGAAGCAGGCAAACTTGACCATACGCGGTATCGGGCCGGAACGTCCACGCCTGATCGCAGACGGTGCGCACGTCGAAGGCAAGGGTATCTGGATCGTCCGTGGCGGCGCCATCACGGTCGAGAACCTCGAGTTCCGCGACGCGCGCGTACATGACCGGAACGGCGCCGGCATACGCTTCGAAAAAGGCTACCTGACCGTACGCAACTGCAAGTTCGAGAACAATGAGAACGGCATCCTGACCGCAGGCGGCCCTGACATGTTCCTCGATATCGAGAACTCGGAGTTCGCCCACAACGGCGTGAACGACGGGCGCACTCATAATCTCTACGTCGGCCAGATCACCCGTCTGCGCGTAAGCGGCAGCTATTTCCATCATGCCCGCATCGGCCACCTGCTCAAGAGCCGGGCCGAGGAGAATCACATTTTCTACAATCGCCTGAGCGACGAGCCCGACGGCACGGCCAGCTACGAACTCGAATTTCCCAATGGCGGCGTTGCCTATGTCGTCGGCAATCTCATTGCGCAAAATTCGCAGACCGATAATCCGACGCTCATTTCCTTCGGCGCCGAGGGCTACAAGGGCGCGAACATTGAGCTCTATCTCGTCAATAACACGCTGGTTGATGACCGCCCGGTCAATGGCAAGCTGCTCGTGGTCAAGCCCGGCATTCAACGCCTGGTGGCGATCAACAATATCCTGGTCAGCCGCAACCAGATCGAACCCGAGCTCACCGGCGTGAAAGGCGGAATCAGCAATAATCCGAATGCCGACTGGGATCAGTTCGTACTGCCGCAGCGCTTCGACTATCGTCTGAAGCCGAATGCCCGCCTGCTCGGCAAGTACGTCGCTCCGGCACTCGCCAACGGCTTCAGCCTGGTGCCACAACGTGAATATGTGCATCCGGCGAGCAGCCGCCCGCTGGCCGTTTCGGTTCGCCACCCTGGCGCTTTCCAGACTCCGGGACCGGCCTCTCGATGAACAGCCTGCGCAAGAAAATCCTGCTGCAGTTCCTCGTCAGCAACGGCGCCACCGCGGCCAATTTCGGACTCTCCATCGTCCTTGCCCGCCTGCTCAGCCCGAGCGAAATCGGCATTTTTTCGATGACCGCAATCGCGGTCAGCTTCGCCCATGTGTTCCGCGACTTCGGTGTGGTCAGTTTCATCAAGCAGCAGAAGGAACTCAACAGCGACATCATTGCCACCGCTACCGGCGTGCTGATCACCACCTCCTGGGCGATTGCGGCGGTGCTTTATCTGCTCAGCAGCTACTGGGCAAACTGGTTCGATGAGCCCGGCATCGAGCAGGTCATGCACGTACTGGCGCTGGGCTTTGTCTTCATTCCCTTCGGGGCGATTCCGCAGGCCGTCCTGACGCGCAACTTCGAGGTCGGCAAGCAGGCAATTGCGACCATCGTCTCGACGGCGACCTACATCAGCGCCGCCATCCTGCTGGCATTGAACGACTTCAGCTACATGAGCATGGCCTGGGCCAACCTGGTGAACATCCTGGTCACCGGCGCCTGCTATATCGTCCTGCGGCCGCCCGAGGTGACCATGCGCGCTTCGCTGCGGCAGTGGCGGCGCGTCGTGAATTTCGGCACCGGCGCCATGCTGACCTCCTCGCTCAAGGCCATCGACCTGGCCCTGCCCGACATTCTGCTCGGCAAGATGTCCGGCGCGCACCAGGTCGGCCTGTTCAGCCGCGCCAACTCGACGGTGAATATCCTCAACCATGTCGCCGGCCCCACCATCAACTATGTCGCGCTGCCCTATCTGGCCCGGGTCCATCACGGCGGCCACGATATGGCGGCCGAACTGAAGCGCGTCATTGCCTACATCAGCGGCATCTTCTGGCCCGCGCTGGCGGTGACCGCAGTACTCGCCGACCCCATCATCGTGCTGCTCTACGGTGAAGCATGGCGCGAGAGTGCAACGGCAATGGGATGGCTATGCCTGGCCTGCGCCGCGCAAACCACCTTCAGTCTGACTCAGCCCGCCCTGACAGGCATCGGCCGCCCCTACCTGAGCGCCATCGCGCTGATCTGCGCGGTCACGCTCAAGATCCTGTTCGGCATTCTGCTGTATGACGGCAGCCTCGCTTCCTTCGGCATCGCCATCGCCATCGCCGACCTGCTCACCATGCTGCCCTACATCTATCTGCTGACGAGCTTCCTCGGCCTCCGCCTCGGCGATATTCTGGGCTCGCTGGGCCGGACCACGATCGTCGCCGCCAGCGTGCTCGGTGCCACCCTGTTGTGCCGGGAACTGCTGCCGGCGAACGAGCACCCGGCCTTCGTCGTCGGCCTGAGCTGCCTGGTTGCCATTCCCGTCTGGTACCTGGCCATCCGCTTCACGCAGCATCCCCTGACACGGGAGTTCTCCCTGCTGCAGGCGGAGCTGGGCAAACGCCTCGCCAGATCATGAGCCTGCATATCGCGATCTACGGCGCCGCCGCCGACATCTCGCCACAGCTGGCGCGCCCGCTGCCCTGGCTGGCAGGACTCAAGCGCGAACTTAAAGTACGGCGCGACCAGTATCGCCTGCGCCACGCCGCTCGCTTCCATTGCGACTACCGCGATTACTGTGTCGCGCACGCGACCAACATCGGCGACATCGCCATCGCGGAGACCATACGCCGGAACCTGCGCCAGGCGCTACCGGACTGCACCCTGAGCAATGTCGACTGGGGCGACACCGCCCGCCTGCAGGCGCTGCAGGCCGATCGGCCCATCGACCTGCTGGTCGTCGCCGGGGGCGGCTACTTTCTGTTCAACCATGCCGGCGGACTGCAGCCGCGCCTGCATGCCGATCGCGACTTCCTGATGACCAGCGGCATGCCCTACATGCTCTGGGGCGTGGGCGTCAACCAGCCCTTCAATCCACAGGGCGATGCGTGCGAAATCGCTCCCTCCAGCGAGGACAAAGACACACTGCGCAGCCTGCTGGATGGCGCCGCCTTCCTCAGCGCGCGCGATGCGTACTCGGCTGACTACCTGTCCTCCTTCACCTCACGGCCCGTGCATCTGACCGGCGACCCCGCCTTGCATGCGGCAGCAGCGCTCGGAATTGCCCCGGCGGAGAAACCAGATACCGCCACACCGCTAATCGGGATAAACCTTCCCTTCCACGGCCCCAGCAGCAACAAATTCCTGCTTGCCAATCTGTCGGCCTATGTGCGCGCACTGAAAACCATCCAGCAAGGCAGCCACTGCCGCTTCCGCTATATCACTCACCACGCCTGCGAGTACGTGGTGCCGCACCTGTTGCGCGCGCAGGGTGTTGCCATGGATATCGTGCATGCCGATCTGAGCGGAACCTGTGCGGCCTATCGCGACCTCGACCTGCATATCGGCGGCATGCTGCACTCCTGCATACTGGCCGCCTCATCGGACACACCGTGGATCGCCATCGCCTACGACATCAAGCATCGCGGTTTCAATCAGCTCATGGGTATGGACGACTACTATCAGGATACCCTGCACTTTTCCGCCACCGCCCTGAGTGAACTCGCGCAGCGTGCCCTGGAAAACCGCAAGGCGTTGCGCCAGCATATCGCGGTGCGGCGCGAGGAACTCCGTCGCCACAGCAGCGGCATCATCTCCGCCGCGCTCGAACCTCTGCGGTAAGCCCATGAACCCGACCCACGTACCGCCCGCGCAACTCCCCCTTGTCTCCGTCATCATTCCGGTGCGTAACGGCAGGGAGTACATCGACGAAGCCCTGCACAGCGTACTGGCGCAAAACTATCCGGCCCTCGAGATCCTTGTCATTGACGATGGCTCGACCGACGACGACTACGCCAGACTGGCATCTCTGCACCCCAGCATTCGCGTGATTCATCTCGACGGTCGCGGCGTCTCCTTTGCGCGCAATACCGGCATGCGGCAGGCGCACGGAAGCTATATCGCTTTCCTGGATGCGGACGACATCTGGTTTCCCGGCAAGCTCCTGGCGCAGATCCGCTACATGGAGCAACATCCAGACGTGGGCGTGATTTTCGGTGGCTTCATCAAGTGGACCTGCGACGAGCAAGGCGTCTTTCCGCCCGCCGACAGCCTGAGTCAGGACTGCGCCGCGCTGGACCAGATCAATCCGGAACGCTCGGGCTGGCTCTATCATCGCCTGCTGATGGGCCTGCTGGTGGGCATGAACACCGCCGTCATCCGCCGCGAAGTCCATACCTGGCTGGGCGGTTTCCGCGAAGATATGCGCATCGGTGAAGACTACGACTTCTGGCTGCGCGCTTCGCGCATCACCCAGATGCACGCGCTCGACGGTGATGTCGCGCTCTACCGCATTCATGCGCAAAGTGCGATGCACAAGCTTGACGATGAAAACTACCTCGGCCGCCTGCTGCTCGGCACGGTAGCGCGCTACAGCCTGAACAATCTCGATGGCAGCCTGCTCAAGGAAAAGAGCTTCCGCCGCCGCGTCGCCATGACCTACTTCAATCACGGCTATGCCCACTACTGGAACGGCAAGAGGAGTGTGGCACGACGGGCCTTCCGTTACTCCCTGCTGTATGGCGACCGACGCATACGTTCGGGCATCTACTGGCTGCTGTCCTGCCTGAAGAAGAAATCCACCGCTTAGGCGGCCTCGTTCATAGACCCAAGACCAGCATGCGTGTACTGTTTCTTTCCATGTGGTACCCGAATCGGGAAAACCCGGTGTTCGGCACCTTCGTTCACGAGCAGGCCGTGGCCCTGCGCGACTGCGGCATCGATGTGCGCATCGTCCAGCCGATTCCGTATGCGCCCTTCCCGCTTGGTCTGATGAGCGAACGCTATGCAGCGCTGGCCAAGATTCCCGAGCGGGAGATCTATGAGGGTTTCGAGGTCTACCATCCACGCTATCTGACCTTGCCGCAGCATCTGCTGTTCGAGCACGTCGGCGATTGGATGTATCGCAGCGTCAAGCGCATGGTCGAGGAAATCCATGCGGAGTGGCCCTTCGACGTGATCCACGCGCATGCGACCTATCCCTGCGGTTACGCCGCCAATCGCCTGCGCGATGAATGCCTGCCCTCAGTCAAGGTGGTACACACCATCCACAGGACCTGCATCATCGATGCGCCGAACTACAACGCGGCCTGCCGGCGCAAGGTACAGCAGGCGCTCGACGGGGCTGACGCCGGCGTCTTTGTCGCCAGCGAAGGTCTACGTCTGGCTGACGAGCTGACGGAAGGCCGCATGGCGGCACGCAGCCACTACATCACCAATGGCGTGAACACCACGAAATTCAGTCTGCACGAGGCCGACCGCCCCGTGCTTGACCAACTCAAGGCAGAACATGCAGACAGCTGGAATCTGGTTTTCGTCGGCTATCTGAATCAGCGCAAGGGTCTGCGTGAATTGCTTCCTGCCTTAGCGCACCTGGTCGGCGCCGGACACACACGGCTCAAACTCTTCCTGGTCGGCCGCAACGAACTGGGCGACTATGTCGGCGACTTCATCCGCGAACATGGTCTGCAAAACAATGTGGTAGCGGTGGGCAGCGTGCATCACTCCAAGGTCAAGCACTGGATGCACTTCGCCGATGCCTTCATCCTGCCTTCACATTCGGAAGGACTGCCGACCGTGTTGTTCGAGTCGCTGTTCTCGGCCACGCCGTCCATCTTCACCCGGGTCGGCGGCATTGCCGACGTGGTGGAAGATGGCGAACACGCCTTGCTGATCGCACCGGGCTCGACCGAGGCCATCTGCAATGCCATCGAACGCCTGATGCAGGATGAATCATTGCGCGAGCGTCTGAGCCGCCAGGGACATACGCTGATCCGCGACAACTACACTTGGCAGCTGAACGCGGAGCGCCATGTCGCGCTCTACGCTTCCCTGCTGGCGGAAGCAGCGCTCAGCCCAGACGCCACAACAGCGCCAGCGCCGCCCGTCCCGGCAGCGCGCTGACACCGCCGGCGCTCCACAAGCCGCGATAGAAGAGGTGCTCGCGGTTGGCAAAGTCGCGTTTGGCTGGCGTATCGCCCTCGCCGCGATCTATGCAGCGCACGCCTTGCAGGGCCGAGGCTTCCAGCACCCGCCGGAACAGGATCCGACCCGGCGCATAGCTTGAGAATGCCGGGTCATACACCGGAAACCAGTAATGCAGGGTTTCGTGGCAGCGCAGGCCGAAATGCGCGGCGACCATGCGCCCGTCCAGTTTCAGCGTGCTCAACATGCCTGTGCACTGCGGCGAGCGCGCGTCGAGCAGGCGATACAGCAGCTCGACATTGCGGCGCACGAACAGCGGCGCCTGCAACTTTTCGCTGCGCGTGTACTGCGCGCATTTGAGCGCGATCAGGGTCGCCAAGTCCTCATGGGGCGTGCCCGAATCGAGCTCGAAGCAAAGCTTGCCGTGGTCCTTGGCGAGCTTGCGTTCGCGGCGTTCGGTATCGCTGACGAACTTCTTGTCCTGCTCGCGCAGGCGCTGCCAGAAGTCGGCCACCGGCTCCTCGATCCGCGTCTGCAGGCCGATGCGCGGCTGCTCGGCGACCAGTCCATGCTGCAGCTGCGCCGCTTCGAGATGGGTGAAGGCGAGCAGCGGCACACCGCAGGCGCGTAGCGCCTCGCTCATATCGACTTGCAGCGCCGGATCGGCCACCCAGCCGAAATAATCGCTCATGACGCCGCCGACAGGCTCATGCACGCCAAGGCGACCTGCCATGTCGGTGCGGGCTTGCAGCGGCATGAAGCCCACCGTGCGCCCGCCGGCGTGGGCGAGCAGGACGCGCACCGCAGGATTGCCGGCGGCTACCGCTTCTGCATAGGCCGGTGCCATGAAGGCGCGACGATAGTCCGGATACCGATCGACCAGCGCCGCCCAGGTGTCGCGTTCGCAAGGATCAAGCTGCTGGAAAGGCTTGACGGAGAACGTCAGCCCGCTGGAGGAATCTCGCATGACCTAGTGGGAGGCCTGTGGCCGGAAGAACAGGAAGGTGGCGAGCTTGGCAAAGGAGATATGGCCGGCGTCCGCTGTCCACTCATTTTCGGGCACATGAATCCGGCCAATGCACCGGCCTGTGGCCGGCTTGCGCAGATCCAGCAAGGTGGCATCGCTCGTGAAAACCAGATCAAAACCGGCACTCTCGCTCAGATCGAGCAAGTTCGCCGTGTACGCGCCATGGGGAAAGGACATGGACGCAACAGCCGGCTGCAGGGTGGCGACGAGAGCGTGGGATCGTCTCAGCTCGCCCAGCGGTTCGGCCACCCTGGTCAGCGGCGCATGCGTATGGCCATGCGCGCCGAACTCCAGGCAAGCGCGATCTGCGGTCAACAGCTCGGCCTCGGTCAGCATCTGCCGTTCGGCCGGTTTCTGTGGCGCGAGCGAGGTCAGCAATTCCAGGCGCTGCTGCAAGGGCAAGGCGGCAAGCTTGCCGGCGACTTCGTGATCGCTGGCGCGACTACGTACAGCCGCCTGGTCCTCGGCCAGACCCAGGGCACGCCTCAAGGCGGCGGCACGCTCGGGCTGCTCGAGTATCTGCACCAGCATGTCCTGCCACCAGGCCGGGCGCGGCGATTCCATGATCTCCGTCGCGAGAAAGACCAGCGCTGGCAGCTGACGCGCGCGCAAGGCCGGATAGGCATGCATCAGGGTGTCGCGCCAGCCGTCGTCGAAGGTAATCAGAGCCGGACAAGCGGGCAAGCGGGCACCGCCGCTCAACGCTTCCTTGACTTGTAGCGCGGTGACCACCTGATAGTGTTTGCCGATGAAGTCAAGGCAACGGCCGAACCCTTCCACGCTGAAGGTGAACTCCTTCTCCGCTGCAGCATAGGCGGCACTCTCGCGCGGCAGCACGCGGTGGAACATGAACACCGTCAGCGCGTCTGCATTACGCCGCCGGTGCCACCAGCCAAGCATGCCGCTGGCATAGGCCAGGGATTTCAGGGAGAACTTGAGACCGTTCAGGGACATGCTCACACCAGTACCGACTCGGTAATGCCCAGGATCTTGCCCGGCAGCAGGTAATTGCGGGCGAGCTGATAGCTCATCTTGAGGCGGCCCGGCCCCCAGGGCGTGAAGCGCGGGATCTGTAGCCGCGAGGTTTGCGGTGTGGCGGCGCCCCACTGGGTGGTGACGGCGTACTTGTAGCCTGCCTCCTTTACCAGACGCACATGGCGCTCGTTGAAGTCCTGGGCCGGCCGGCCATTGGGATAGGCGAAGCCGGTGACCGGGGCGCCGGTCATGGCGGACAGCTCCTCGCGCGCTGCGCCGATCTCGTGACGCGCTTCATCCTCGCTGCACAAGGTCAGAATGGGATGATTGACGGTATGCGCCCCGATCGAAAAACCCTTGGCATGCAGGGTGCGTACATCGTCGGCCAGCATCAGGCTCAGCGCCTCCGGCCGCGCGCCGGAAAAGGCCTCCAGGCCTTCGATTAATTGTTCCCGGCGCGCCAGCGGCAGGTACTTCAGATATTGCTCGATGCGGCGCAAGCCCTGCAGGCGGGCGGTTTCATCGATGATGTCGAGCGTATCGAGTTCGGCATCGGCAAGCCTGAGGCTGCCCAAGGGCAGCCGGGACAAGGCCTGTTCCACGCGTTCGTGCCACATCGGCTTGCCGGAAAACTGACCGGTGGTGACGAAGAAGGTCGCATGCTGTTCGCGCGCCAGCAGCGCCGGCATGACATGCTCGACCCAGCCGTTATAACCGTCATCGAAAGTCAGGCAAGCGGTGCTCGGGGGCAGCTTGCCGTTCTCCAGCAGGGTGACGGCCTCGTCCAGCGGCAGCACCTTGAAGTGCTCGGCCACGTAATCGAGCAGGCGCAGGAAGTCGGCGTAGGCCAGATCGTAAGGCGTCAGCCGCGAAGCTGCCAGCGGAATCTTGTGAAACAGGAAGATGGACAACTTCTCGCGACTGAGGCCGCGCAACACCAGTTCTATCATTGCTCCCCCCTGTGGCCCGTACTGTCCGCCATGCGGCGCGACTCGTGCCGCACCCATTGACGCAGCATTTCCATGGCCATGAGAATCACATAGAAAGGCTCGAAATAAGCCATGCTGACCGCCGAACCGGAAATCATGTAGGCGAAGATGGCGAGGAAAAGCATATCAGACATGTCGCGCGCCCATAGCCATCGGCCGCCCCGCGTCAGGCGTCGGACCTCGGCGCGGGCGCGGAAGGCATTCAGGAACAGCAGACCGAACAGCCCCAGCCCGATGAAGCCGAGGTCACCAAGCACCTCGAAGAAGATATTGTGCGCCGCCTTGCCCCGCTCGTCCGGCGGCGGCGTGGCAATCCAGCCGAGCAAGCCCTGTTCGTAACGGTAGGCATCCCAGATCGGGGTGTACTGGATGGCATGGAAGCCGCCACCCAGGGCCGGGTTCTTGAGCGCCACGGCCGAGCTGATCTTCCAGGCCGCGACCCGTCCCATGAAGGAAGAGTCACTCTCGATGTCCTGCATGGAACTGACGCGGCTGAACATGTTCTCGGGCGCCACCGCCACGGTCGTCACACCGAGAAAGAGAGTGAGCGCCAAAGCGGCGAACTTGTGGCGCGAGGTCACCACGAACCAGAGCGCCAGGGCCAGCAAGCCGACCAGGCCGCCGCGCGAAGTCGTGCCGAGCACGCAGGCGACAGTGAAAGCGATGGTGCAGAGAAAGGCAATCCGCACCAGCTTGCGCTGCGAGTATTGGTAGAGATAGAAGAAGATGGGCAAGGCCATGACCATGGCCACCGCGAGCTGGTTGTTGTCGGACATCATGGACGAGGGGATTCCCAGCGGCCGATGCCCGCCTGCGGACTTGATCACCTTGAGCCCCTCGACGACGCCGTGAAAACCCAACCCCAGCGCCAGCATCAGCAGCAGCGCGTGCAGGCGGAAACGTGTGGTCAGCAGCAGCGGCGCCAGCAGGCAATAGATCAGCGTCTTGACGAACTGGATCGCCAGGGTTTCGTTGAGCGGATTGCCGGGATAGGCGAACAGCGCGCAGAGGATGCCGTGCACCATGAACAGCAGCATCAGCAGCACCGTCGGATTGGCGTAGCCGAGCCGGTTCTTGAAACGGTCGCGCCCTACGATCAGGACGCTGATGGTGATGACTGCGAAAATCAGGTTGAAACGCACATCATCCATGAAGCCGTACAGATAGTAGGCCGGCGACAGCACCGACACCCAGCCGCACAGCAGATAGGCGATGAAGGCATTCGTCATGCTCAAGGGCACGAACAGCAGCATGGCGGCCAGCAGGACCAGGTCACGCATCGTGGCTAGCCTCCCCTGTCTCTCCTGCCTGCCGCTCAAGCCCGTCGTCAGCCTTGTAGGCAAACAGGCCGAGGTCCTCGGACGACGGCTTGCGTTCGCTGCGGAAGATCGCCAGGACCAGCAGCAGCATCAGGATGATGTCGGCAAGGAAGAACAATCCTTCCATGGTCAGCTCCGCTCCTTCGCCATGGGCAGCGCCGTATCGCTGCCTGCAAACAACTCAGCATACGCCTGCAGGGTCTTGTTCAGATCATGCGCCTGCTCGGCATGGGCGCGCGCCGCCTGCGCCGCTGCAGGGTCATGGCGACAGGCTTGCAATGCCGCCAGCAGCGCCGCGCGGTCCTGGCTGGGAATCAGGCGCCCGGTATCGCCCAGCGTCGCCCGGTTGCCGCCGACATCGGTGGCGATCACGGGCAAGGCGGAGGCCAGTGCTTCCTGCAGCGTGCATGAGGTGCCTTCGGAAAGCGAGGGCAAAACGAAGCAGTCCAGGCAGCGCAGGATCGCATCGACATCATAGCGATTGCCCGGCAGCCACAGACGCTCGCGCAGGCCCGCTGCTCGCATGCGGCGATCAATCTCGTCGTGCAGGCTGCCCTCGCCTACCATCGCCAGTCGCAGTTGCTCGCTTCCGGGCTGGCCGGCATGCACCAGATCGATAAAGGTGTCGACCAGCAATAACGGGTTCTTGATCGGCTCCTGGCGACCGACGGTGCCGACCACCCAATGCCGCCCCTTGCTGAAGGGATAGCCCTCGGGCGCGACATCCCCGGCACGCCACGGGTGGAAACGCTGCAGGTCCACGCCGTTACCAATCAGGCGCAGGCGCGCAGGCGGAATGCCGATTGTTTGCTGCAGATATGCGGCAATCGGTGCGGAAACCGCGACGTAGATATGCACGCAGCCACGATAGAGCCGACGCAGCCAGCGGTAGGCCGGCTGACGGCCGCGCAGCTCCTCCATCTCCAGGCCATGTTCGGCATGGATGCGCCAGGGTACGCCGGCCAGCCAGGACAGCGGTGCGAACTCCAGCGCCGCCAGATTGCAGCCGTGCCAGACATCGGGCCGCAGGCGGCGCAGCAGGCGATACATGTGCGGATAGCGCCAGAACGCCTGCCCGGGGGTTTTCTCGAGTGCATGCAGGCCGACGTCCGCATGCCGGATGCGCGCTGCAACTTCGGGCAGGACATCGGTAATGGCAATGATGGAATGCCGAAAGCGCTCGGGCGGCAAGTCGTTCACCAACTGGATCACGACATTCTCCATGCCGCCCACCCCGAGGCGATTCACGATATGCACGATATGTGTGCGCGCATCGCTTCGGCTCATTGGGAGCGGCCCGCCGGAATGGTGCGCTGAATGATAGGCAACTCGATGTCCATACCCTTGGCCGTGCCGCTGACCCGGCCATTGTTGCGGTAGATCAGCAGCAGCTTGTCGCTGACGGGATAGTTGGCCCGGGTCTGCACGCGCCCCACCTCGCTGAAATGCTCGGAATTCAGCACACGCTGCAGACTCGCCATGACTTCGAGATCGGTCCAGAAATCCTGCTGGGCGACAACGTAATGCACGCCCGCCTCGTCCAGCATGCGGGCGATCTCGGCTTCGGTGTAGGACTTCTGCTCTACCCCCAGCTCGCGGCGCACCGCGACCTTGAGCAGCAGCTTGTCGGCCCGCACCGTCATCAGGTCGCGTCTGTCCTCGCGCACCCGCATATTGAAGACAAAGGCGCCGTCGCGATAACCCGAGAACAGCACCGCGCTGTTCGGCGGCGCCATATCGGCGACCTTGTCCGCCGCCTCGCGATAGCCGTCCACGTAATGCACCGGCCGCTTCAGCGCAGTCCAAGCCAGCGTTGCCAGCAGCAGCACCAGTAGCAGCGCCGAGAGGCGCTTGCCGGACAACACCGTGCGCAAGCCCAGCGCCCCGAGGAACACCAGCGGCGGCAGGATGAATACGGTATGACGCGACTCTTTCAGGTCTATTGCCGAAAAGAACAGATAGCCGCACGCGAACCAGAGGGCGAGGAACAACTGCTCCGCCCGCCGCGCGCCGGCCGGGGCGCGGCTCAGTAAAGCAAGACCCGCAAGCACGACCGGCAATGCTGGCCAGCCCATCTGCAAGGGCAACTGACGGGCATACCAGAGCCAGCCGTCCAGCGTGGCGCGCGACACAGAGGCGTCGGCAACACCGGTCACCGACTGCACATTGGCCTGGCCAAACTTGACCGTCAGTAGCAGCAAAGGCAGCAGTGCGAAGGCGGCGGCCAGCGCTGCCAGATAGTGATGACGGTTGCGCCATGCCGCCCCGCCCTGGGCCTGCATCAGGCTGGCGGCATAGGCCAGTGCCATGAAGCCGACACTGATCTTGCTGTACATGGCCAGCACCAGCAGAGCGACGGCGAGGTAGAGATGAAGGGGGCGGCGCTCGTCGAGGTAGTCCAGGAAACAGGCGGCACTCCATGCAAGGAAGGCCAGTGCCGGAATCTCCAGCATGATCTGCCTGCCCCAGAAGGCGATTTCCGGCAATACGACGATCAGCGCCGCCAGCAGGACGGCGGCCGGTGCATCAAACCAGCGTCGGGAGATGCGATAGCAGGCGCTGGCGAAGGCGGCATAGTGCAGGCCGACGACCAGCAAGGCGACGCCGTGGGAAAACCCGAACAGCGCGTAAAACGGCGCACTGATGACGTAGAACAGGGGCGGATAGAACAGTATGGTCAGTGCCGGATACTGCGCGTAATAACGATAGGCATAACCCGCCGGATCGTCCCAGGGCATGGCCGCAACAAAATCCTTGACGAACACGCCGTTGAGCGCATGCCGTGGTGCATCGCTCCAGGCAAAAGCACCGCCACCCGGGGCCTGCACGAACAGCAGCGCCACGAGTGCCAGCAGCAGCGTCAGCGCGATGAGATCGGCCGCGTGCAGCGGCTTGATGATTCCCGGCCTCATGCGGCGGCGAGCAGCCCGGTGACACGCCGCGCATTGCTGTCCCAGGTCAGGCCCTGGCGGGCGATGCTGCTACGCGCGCCGCGTGCAAGCTGCGCGCGCAAGGCCTCATCGCTGCACAGGCGCGACAGCGCATGCTCAAACGCACAGGGCGCGTCGGCATCGAATAGCAAGGCATTGTCACCGTCGCTGAGCACCTCACACAGATTCGGCGTGCGTGGTGCAAGCACGGCCTTGCCCAGCGCCAGGTACTCCATCAGCTTGAGCGGCGAAGCATAAGCCACCACTGCGGGCTGCAAGGCGATGTCGAAGCTGGCGACCCAGGCTGGCACCTGATCACGATGAATGACGCCGGTAAAGGTGACGCGATCGGCAATGCCCAGCGCCAGCGCCTGCGCTTCCAGCGCAGCGCGCACCGGGCCGTCACCGACCACCAGCAGGTGCGCATTGGCAGGCGCGGCCGCGCTCGCCAGCCAGTCGATCACGCGATCCATGCCGTGCCATTCGCGCACGAAACCGGTGAAGCCGAGCACCAGCTTGCCGGCAAGGCCACGCTCGGCGCGCGCCTGCTCAGGCAACGGTGCCGCCGCGAAATGCGCCTCGTTGATGCCGTTGGGAATGACGACAATGCGCTCATCTGGCACACCATAGGCGCGCACATGATCAGCCAGCACTTGCGTGACCGGCAGCACGAAATCGGCACCACACCAGGCCTTGCCCTCGGCCCAGCGCCCCAGGCGCTTGAGCGCAAGGCCGCCGCTGTGCAGGGAGCGCTCATGCACTAGCGGCGCGTTAATCTCCAGAAGCAAGGGAATGCCCCGCTTCTTCTTGAGCATAAGGCCGGCCAGCAGGAAGAGGTTGTAGCGCTCGTAGATCAGGTCCGGCTCGAACTCGGCCGCCGCCGCACGCAGGCGGCGATAGGCGATCAGGCTGTAGCCGAATTCCAGCAACTCATACAAGGCATTCGGCAACATGCTGCGCAAGCGCTGCACCCAGCTCACGCCACCACCCATCCGCCCCGCACCAGCGGCGGCGGCCTCCGGCGCAACCACGCGCACTTCGTGGCCCTGCTTGCGCATTGCCGCGATCATTTCCTCGATGTGTACGGCCTGCCCGTCCTTGGACGCCGTGCGGTGGTGATAGAGAATCTTCATGCCGCGACACTCATGCTGCCTATTGCTCCCGCGTATGCGCCAGCGCAGGCAGGAGCGCCGCGCCAACAGCCGGTGCAAAGCGGCCCAGGATGGCGTCACCTTCGCCGGGGCGCAGCTCCGGCGCATACAGCACGATGATGGCGCCGTCGTCGCCGCGCCCCGCCAGACGCGACTTCAGGGTCAGGAGCTTGGCCTTGATGTCGCTGGCGGTCAGCGTGCCGTCCACCCAGTACCATTGCCATGTGCGCAGACGCTGCTCACCGCCCGAGGAGACGCTGCCGCCGCGCAGGCTGGCAGTACGCACCGCGACCCCATCCACCTCCATGCTGCCGCGCTCGACCACTGCCCAGAAATCGTCATCGCTGCGCGCCAGCCTGTTTTCGGAACTGACCAGTTTGCGCTGCTCACCCTGATTGCGGTAATAGGCGAGGTAGATTGCAGCCTGATCGGTGCCGGATGCGTAACTGCGTTGCCAGGTCGCGGCAGGATTGCTGAATGCGGGACGCCAGGAGCTGAAACCCGCGGCTGCGCCTGTCCATGCGCCGATATCGCTCAGCCCGGCGATTTGCAGCTCAGGGGCTGCATGCGCATCGCCCCGCTCCACCAACCATAGCCCCGCACGCGGAATCAGGAGGGCGGCGGAAAGGAGCGCGACGGCGAGCGCCAGCCCGCCGGAACGGACCGGCCGGGTCGGCGTGAATGCAGGCAGACGCTCCGGCTCCTGCCAGCGCATGCCGAGCATGAATAGCAGCGTCATGACGATGCCGAAGAAGACCCAGCCGTAGACCAGGTGATCGACGCCGGTGGCCAGCTTGTTGCCCGACAGATGGCCGAGCATGACGATGCCATAGGCGCGCAGCCAGTTGGCCAGCAGCGGCACCAGTGCGGCGGCGATGACGAACAGCAGCCGGCGCCGCCAGGATGTGTAGTTGAGATAGGCGAACAAGACGCCGACGCAGATCGAGGCGATCAGGTAGCGTATGCCGCTGCAGGCTTCGACCACCGACCAGCGTCCGCTCGGAATGATGAACTGCAGGCCCTCTTGGTACACCGGCACGCCGGACAGACGCACAAAGAGGACGGTGATATCGGCGGTCCACTGCATCAGGCGCGGCATGATGAATTCGCCGAAAGGCACGCAGAAGAACAGGAACAGCAGCGGGAAGGCAATCGCACGCGCCAGCGGCAGGCCCAGCAGCAGCGGCACGCACAGTACGATCATGCCGATCACGGCGAACTGGGTGACGACATTGACGGCGACCAGCGCACCGAGCAGCCACAACAGGCCCAGCAGCAGGAGCGGCAGCGCCAGCCAGGGCGCCGGTGCCGGCGTGAAAGCCGCCAGCGCACCCCGCAATCGCCAGATCAGCCACAGACTGATGGGCGGCACCAGGAAGGCGTGCGTGAAGGTGCCCGAGCGCTCCCAGATATCGACCATGCCTGCCAGCGTGCCCCAGAAGCCGACCAGGATCAGGGTCAGGGCAAACACCAGTGCCGCCAGGCTGTTGCGCCATGCTATTGTCATGCTGCCGCCTCCGCCTCGGGCAGGTGGCGATCCAGGCCGGCCAGATGCGCGTCCCAGCTGTAGCGGGCGAGCACACAGCGGCGCCCGCTGGCGCCGATCGCGTCGGCGCGTGCCCGATCCTGCAGTAATAAGCTGATCGCAGCGACATAGTCCTGCGCCGTGCTTGCCGCCAGCAGATCACGTCCCGGCTCGGCATCTATCGCCGCGCTGCAACTGCTCGCCGCGACCACCGGGCGGCCCATGGCCATGGCTTCCAGCACCTTGTTCTGCACGCCGCGCGCGATGCGCAGCGGTGCCACGACCACGG
>DATMSM010000055.1:0-17172 GCA_035565355.1 Rhodocyclaceae bacterium | reverse complement strand
GCAGGCCTGCTGCGCTTCGAGCAGGCGCGCGCGGATGCGCGCGCGCAGCTCGGCGGTCGCCGCATTGGTATAAGTGACGACGAGGATCTTTTCCACCGGTAGTTGACGCTCGAGCAACAGGCGCAAATACAAGGCGGCGATGGTCCAGGTCTTGCCGGTGCCGGCACTGGCCTCGATCATCTGCAGGCCGCTCAGCCTCACTTCCGGGATATGCAGCACGCGGCTCATGCGTCTGCCTCCGCCGCCTCGGCCGTGTGTTCCAGCATGGGGCCGTAGATCTGGCCCGCCAGCATCTCGAATTCAATCGAGAAAGGCTCGCACCCGTTCCAGGCGAGCGCCACATAGGCGTCCTGGCTTTCGGCGCGCTGCGTAAACTGGCCGGGCTCCCAGTCCCGTTTCCAGTAGCTGTCCTTGCCTTCGCGCTGCGCCGTGATCCAGTGCAGCGAAGTCGCCGGAAAGAACGGCAGCAACTCGCTGCTGCCGCGCTTGTAGAGCGCGAACAGCGCGGCTACGTCGGCCGCATGCAGCGGCGCGATGCGCCAGCTTGCCGCCGGCGTCATCAACAGACTGCTGCAGCGCTGCCCGGCCGCATGCAGCAGCAGATGGCGCAACCACAGCGACAGTCTGTCCATGGGGCGGATGTCGCCGACCCGCCATTCCAGATGGACGACCTCATCACCGCACTGCTGCAGACCGCCCAGACTGCCCTGAACCTCGACGTCGGCGAACTCAAGCGCAATACGACACGGCGGCAGGGCGACGCCGCCGCTTGCTGCGACCTGCGCGGCAAAGGGCGCGAATTCATCCCACAGCCCGTCGAACCAGACGGCACCGGCCGCGCCGTGCGGCAGCAGGCCGCGCGCGTGAGCCAGTGCATAGGCATCCTCTTTACGCCGTACGCCGCGCCGGGCCGTCCCAAGCGGCGTGCCGCCCCCTTGGGGGGCAGCGACCGCAGGGAGCGTGGGGGCTGTTCCTTGCCAATCCTCGACCAGCTGAGTGCGCAACCAGTAGCGCGCCAGTCCTTCCGGCACAAAGGGCTCGACGGTTTCGAGCAGGCCTTCGCTTTCCTCTAGGTGTATGCCCAGGCGGGCCCGCAGCAGATGCTGCGCCGGATTGCGGAAGAAATTCACAAACTGCTGCGGCGTGATCGTCAGCAGCTCCGGTGGCGCTTCGGGCAGCGGCTGGGTCACAAATGGGGCGGCGGCTGCACGCTCACCGCGCGCGGCGACGGCCGCATGGGCATAGTGCGCCGAGTGGCTGTACAGATTTGCATCGGAGCCGTCGAAATAGCGCGGCGAGAAAGCCTGCAGGCGATGCTGCACGGTCAGCGCGTCACTGGCTGCGAGCACGGCGCCATCCGGCATGACAACACAGGCAGTCTGGTCTATGGCATCGCGCAACTCCGCCACCAGCATGGACGGCGGCAGCTCGGCGTTGTCGCGTATGCCGCGTCCGCTCCAGCTCACATGCAGATGGTCGCGCGCCGACAGCAGCGCCTCGAAGAAGGCATGTCTGTCCTCGGCACGCTGCTCGCGGTCGCCGATCTGCGGATGCTTGCGCAGCAAGTCAAAGCCGGGCACGGCCGGATTGCGTGGGAAGGCGCCATCGTTCATGCCGATCAGGCAAACCATACGCGCCGGCATGCCGCGATAGGCGAGCAACTGCGCAAAGGTCACGCCGCCGCCAAGGAAGGCCCAGCCCGGCGGCATGTCATTGAGGTGACTGCTGAGTTCGCGCCGGATCACATCGAGCGGCAGCGCTGCGTCGCAGGCTGCGCGCGTGGCCGCCTGCGCCAGTTGCTGCAACGTGACGCGCAAGGTATTCACGGCGCGCTGAGCGCTGTTGTCGGCAAAGGCCAAGCGACTCTCGTCGTAGCAAAAGCGCTGGCAGATCAGCGGCAGCAGCTCGGCCCACTCGGCCACGCTGCGTTCGCGCGCGAGCTGCTGCAGCGTGACCTCCAGCGCGTCCATGAAGCCGAGCAAGCGGGACAGGACCTGGGCACGCACGCCCTCGATCGCATCGAAGGGCAGCACGCCCTCAAACAAGGCTCCTGCCTTCTCGGGCAGGGCAATCCCCAGCAACATGCGTCTGAGGCCAAAGCTCCAGCTGTGCATAGCGTCGGCCGGCAGTCCCCGCGCGGCGCGCGTGGCAGCGGACCAGCCCCAGCGTATGCCGCTTTCGCCCACCCAGGCGCGCACCAGTTCAAGACCCTCCGCGTCGAAACCGAAACGTGCGGCGATGCAGGGCTGCTCCAGCACGGCAAGCACGCTTTCGGCGTCGAGCCGGCCCCGCGCCAGATCGAGCAGCGCATTGAAGGCGCGCAGCAGGGGGGCTTCAAGCTCAAGCGGCCGATCGGCGATGGTGTAGGGAATGGCATGCCGAGGGCGGAATGCATCCCCAGATGCTAGGCCCTGGGTCGAGAACACGGCCTCGATCAGCGGCGCCATGGCGATGATGTCCGGCGTCAGGACCAGCACATCATGCGGCTGCAAGCTCGGGTCGGCGGCAAAGCACTTGAGCAGGCGATCATGCAGCACCTCGATCTCGCGCGTCGCCCCGTGGCAGACATGAAACTGGATGGACGCGTCGCCCGCCGCCAGCGCCACGCGCTCCTCAGGCGGGCGCCGGCGCATGTCCAGAATGTCGCCTTGCAGAATATCCAGCAGCGCGCCCTCGCCCGCTTCAACAAACAGCTCGACATCGTTCTCGCCGGCGAGGCGCTCAAAACTCGCGCGCGTCACCTGCCCCAGCGAGCCCAGCAAAGGGTGGCCGGTTTCAAGCAGCGGCAAGGCCTCTGGCGTTTCCAGCGCGGCTCGCGCCAGCGCGCGATCCGTAACCAGATCACCCCAGTATTCGCGGCAGGGATTGAGCAGATAGAAGGACACGTCAATGTGCCGGCCAAGGCGCTTGAAGATATCGAGATAGGGTGGCGGCATTGCGCCTATGCCGAAAACCGTCAAGCGCGCAGGCAGCCGCGAACACGATGAATCGTCATGCTCCAGCGCACGAAAGAACAGTTCCGCCGGATGCACATCCGGCAGCTCGCCCGCCTCCGCGCCGATGCGCTGCCACAGGCTGGCCTGCCAGGCTTCATGCTCGCCCAGGCCGACACGCTTGCCCGCCAGCCAGGCGGCGACCCACTCGGGGCGATAGGCCAGATAGCTGTCGAAACATTGCGCCAGCTTGCGCGCCAGGCCGTGGCGCTTGAGCGCGTCGTCATCGGCGAGGTAACGCCGCAGCGGCTCAAAATCCGCACCCTGCTGTTCGTGCAGGAGTTCGGGCATCAGGCGCAGCAACTGCCAGGTGAAGATATCGCTGGAGAACGGCGTTTCGCGCGGCACGTCCGGCAGCACCTTGCCGAACAGTTCCCACAGATAGCCGGCGGGGAAGGTAAAACGCAGCTGCGTGGCAATGCCCAACTCTTCGGCCAGCGCCATCTGCAGCCAGCGCGCCATGCCGCCGCTCTGCACCACCACGACCTCGCGCTCGAAGATGTTGAGCGGCTGGGTGCGAATCTGCGCAGCCAGATGACGCGCGAGCAGCTCCTGCCGATTGCCGTGGATAAAGGTGAACATATGGGCCCGGATATTACCCGAGCAGCACAGCCACAACCCACAGCAGCAGCGTGGAACGGAACACGAAACGATCGGACAGGTGCGGCAGGCGGGAAATCAGGCGCGACATGGCGGGCTCCTCGAAATGGTTGAGGAGCTCATCCTGATGCAAGTAAGGCTCATGGCGTGAGCCCAACAAAAACAACATGAGATCAAGGTCTTGGTGGCAACCCTAACAACAGACTGGAAAAATTTCAGCGTGTCCGAGCTGCTTGTCGCCAATAAGAGACTGCCCTTTTATTTACGAAACAGTGACTTAAAAACAAAGCGTGATGATTTGTCGCCAAACACCAACAGAAAAAGCGCGACCCCTTGCAGCGAAAAATCCATAAAGCCTTGAGAAACAATGACTAGACGAGGGTGGCACGCCGCTTGCGATATAGGGGCAGGGACAAGAGATGGTCCTACACAACAAGGGAGCCACACCATGAAACTGCGTCGTATCGATACCGCCCTCCTCCTGATCGTCGGCCTGCTGGCCCTGCCCACCCTGCACGCAGCAGACCGCCAGGCAGAACGCGCCGGCACGGCCGAGCAGCTCGGTCAGAATTCCGGCCAGTACATCGACGATGCGGCGCTCACCACCCGGGTCAAGGTTGCGCTGCTATCCGACGACCTGCTCTCGGCCTTCGAGGTCAAGGTCAACACCGAGCGCGGCATCGTCACGCTGAGCGGACAAGTCGATAAGCCCGAGACTATTCATCGCGCCATCAAGCTCGCCTCGGCGGTGCCTGGCGTGAAAGCCATCAATACCCACCTCATGGTCAAGGTCGCCAGCTTCACCGTCGGCCGCGATGTCGTGAGGCTTTAATCCCGATTACGGTTTGCCTGACCCTCTGAAAGGAGCCATTCATGCAATTCCGCCCTATTGATGTCGCGCTGATGATCGCGACCATGGCTGCGGTACCGGCTTTGGCAGCGGAGAATCCCCCCCGATCTGCTGCCGAAGCCGGTTTAACCGCAGGCCAGTACATAGACGACGCGACCTTGACGACCAAGGTCAAGACCGCGCTGCTCAGCGACAGCCTGACCTCGCTGTTCCGGATTTCGGTCACCAGTAACCAGGGCGTGGTCACGCTCAATGGCACGGTGGACAAGGCTGAAACCATAGAGCACGCGATCCGGCTCAGCAAGGCCGTGCCCGGCGTCAAGGAAGTCATCGCCCAGATTTCACTCAAGGTGAATCCGTAGTTCTCCGGCAGCCCCGCAAACCTGCCCCGAAGCCCGCGCACCTGCCAGTGCGTGGGCTTTTTATTTAGCCGTTAGAAGTTAAACCAGGATCAAGCCACATAAGCCAATGTCGCCTGGTGCGCCTCGATATAACGGAATGCTTCAGGCTCTGGTAACGGCGGGCTGAACAGATAGCCCTGGAAGCACTGACAGCCTAGCTCAGCCAACCTCATTTTCTGCTCCTGGGTTTCGACCCATTCGCCGACAACCATCGCACTCCTGGCCTGCCCGAGCGAGGCGATGACGCGAACGATGTCGGCGCAGGCAGAGTCGTTGAGTACATCGCGGGTCAGCGAACCGTCAATCTTGATCGCCCCGACAGAAAAGCGCTTCAGATAACGCAGAGAGGAATAGCCCATGCCGAAGTCATCAATGGCCAAACGCACATCGCTTGCCACCAGCGCCTCAAGCGTTGAAGAGACACTGGCACTCTCCGCCAGGCGCTGGGTTTCGGTAATTTCAAGCTCGACCTCGCAAGGCAACAAGCGGTGGCGCTCCAACGCTGCCTTGAGTGCAACGACGATTCGATCATCGTTTAGTTGCAAGGGGGATACGTTAATCGACATGGTCAGAGAACCGGCATGTCTGCCGGCCTGATTGATGCGGGCCTTGCACGCACAAGCCTCGTTGAGGACCCACAATCCCAGTTGGCCGATGTCTCCACTCTCCTCCGCCAGAGCGACGGCGATCGCCGGAGACAATGTCCCATATCTCGGATGATGCCAACGCAGCAGCGCCTCGAAGCCAATCAAACGTCCATCGATGTGGTGTTTGGGTTGATAGGCGACGGCGAGCCTTCCCGTACGCAGGCTTTCTCTCAGATCGCTCAACAGCCCCTGGGCTATCAGGCCGATCCCATCTCGCCGCGCACAGACCGGGCTGCGCGCATCGCCCCCGTTCTCAAGAATCGCCGCAGTGGCGCAGGCAAAGGCGGCTTGCTGGCGCTCCATGCGCTGACGATCGGCAATCCGTACGAAGGGGAGATAACAGGCTGTGCTGATGAGCAGAGCAAACAACTGAAAGACAACGCCTGTCCACGACCCCGACAAGAGCCAGCCCGAGATGAATACGGGGGTCGTCCACGGCATCTGCACCACCCCAACCTCCAGCCAACCAAGCTTGATGGCAAGCATTGCCATGCCCGCGAGCAGAATGGGAACACCCAGGAAGGGCAGCAAAAAAACACGGTTCAACAAAACCGGCAAACCATAAAGCACCGTCTCGTTGATATTGAATACGCTGGGAATCCATGACAGACGCCCGATATGCTTGATCGCCCCCTCCTTCACTGCAATCTGTATCGCCACCAGCAAACCGAGTGTCGCACCAGACCCGCCGAGCAGAACAAAGTTATCAAACAAGAGCCGCCAGCCCGGCTCATTCGAGCCGGGGCCGAGAGGGAGTGCGAGGAGATTGCCCGACAGTGCATCCAGCGCATAGCCACCGTGCAAGCCGACAAACCATATAGCTTGATTAAGCACGGTCGCCGTCATCAGCGCCAGACCATCGGTCAGGGGAGAGTCAAACCATGGCAACACATCAGCCTGCATTGCAGTCGAGAACAGGCGCTCGAGGCACCAGCTTCCCAACAGCATGAACGTGCAGGAAAGGACTATCGGGAAAGCCATTCGCAGCGCATGGTAAAAGCCCGAGTCGATGTCGTAAGGTAAAGACAGACGAGCGATGATGCGCAATCGCAGCAGAGCATAGAGCATTTCGGCAGAAATAACGCCAACCACAAAGCCCGCAAATGAAGCCGTCTTACCCGGGGTCTGTGGATGAAGAATAGCCATGCAGGCCATGAAGTTGACCAACGCTGACAAGGCCAGATAAACCGATGGGAGTACGATGGGCTGAGCGCATTTCGCGGCAATGCGCTTACCCAGGTCGACTGCCACAATTAGGCACAAGGCAACCCCGAAGAGGCCGTATGTCGCATCGATCAGGACACTGATCGCAGCCAACCAGTGAGCACCGAAAACGGAAGCCATGGCACGCTGATACAGGTCAAGCGGGAAATCTCGTATCAGGACGCAAATAACCGCGATAAACGTTAGGGGCAGCAGGGTGACAAAGCTGTCACGGATCGACGTAATCCACAGTCCGAATCGCTTCACCACGGCCCCCCCTAAAGGCACACCCGCTCCCCGGAGAGACAAGGCGTTCTTATTTGCTTACTTTCTTGATTTACTCATCGTCCATTCTGCAACATATCGTCGGCGCAAGTCAGAAAATCGAAGCTAGCCTTCTGCCGGTCGTTGCCAAATCCCCACCAGGGATGAGAAAAATAGTCCGATCCCGCTCGGCAGATGGCCTTCCAGTTCAGCGTATTTAAAGGCTCTCCGAGCGGAAGTGCTCGCGGTATTCGACCGGCGTGGTCCGAAGGCGCTGGCTGAACACACGGCGCAGATTATCGGCGCTGTCGAAGCCGCACATGAAGGCGATTTCCTTGATCGCCATGTCGGTGCTTTCCAGTTGCCGGCGCGCCGCGTCGATGCGGGCATCGGTCAGGAATTCCATCAGCGTCACGCCGCACTCCTTCTTGAAGATGCGCGAGAGATTGCGCGGGCTCATATGCACCCGCTCGGCCAGCGATTCCAAAGTATGCGGCTGCTTGAGGTTCTCCAGCATGAAGCTCTGGATATCCCGCACCTGTGAATCCTGGGCAGCCTGACTTTCCAGCAAGGGGCTGAACTGCGACTGTCCGCCGGAACGGCGCAGGTAGACGATCAGGTACTTGGCGACGTCCACCGCCATCTCGCGACCGAAGTCCTCCTCGATCATGGCCAGCGACAGATCGATGCCGGCCGTGACGCCGGCAGTGGAATAGAAGCGCCCGTCCTTCACATAGATGCGGTCGGGTTCGACACTGGCCTTGGGAAACTTGTGCGCCAGGTGGGCCGCATCCATCCAGTGCGTCGTCACTGTCTTGTGATCGATCAGCCCGGCGGCGCCGAGGGCGAAGACGCCGTTGCAAATCGCGCCCATGCGCCGGCAGATGCTGGCCTGGCGCACCAGCCAGTCGGTCAGCGTGCTGTCCTCGGCGGCGTCGAAGATGCCCAGCCCACCCGGCAGGATGACGGTGTCGAACTGCGGGCAGGGATCGAAGATGGTGCGATCCGGCGTCACGGTGACGCCGCTGGACGAGGTGACCGTGCCGCGGGTCGCGCCTATGGTCATGATCTCGTACTCGCATTCGCCGCGGCTCAGCACCTTCACCTCGCCGAAGGCATCGGCCGGACCGGCGATATCGAGCAGCTGGAAACGCGGAAACAGCACCATCCCGACCTTGATCTTGCGCATTGCGACGTCCCTGTTGTGCATGGATTCACCCGCCGCCGGGTGACGGGCATACATTACACAATCCCCCGGAACATCGCACACAGGGCGAACACATCGTCCGACAGCGGCAGCTGCTTGCGCGTGCAGTAGCGCGTCACCAGCTTCAGCAACTCCTTGATGTCGCGGCCGCTGAGCTGCGGATACTTGCGCAGCAGCCCCTCAAGCATATCCTCGGGAATATCGGCGCCGAACTGGGCCGCAAGCGTCTTCCACAACTGCCGCGCGGCATCCGGCGGCGGAATGTCGTAGCGGATCACGGCGATGCAGCGCGACAGGATGGCGTCGTCAACATCGTCGGTGCGGTTGGTGGTCATGAACAGCAGGCCGTCGAAATACTCCAGCGTGCGCAGAAACTCGGCGACGATGGCGTTGTGCTGCAGGTCGTTGTCGCGCTTGCGGATATACACGTCGGCCTCGTCCAGCAGCAGGATCGCGCCCCAGCGGGCGGCACGGCGCAGGATCTGCGTGAGACTTGCCTCCACCGAATCAGCGGTGACGCCGAGCTGGCCCGAATGCACGCGATACAGCGGCTTGCCGACGACCTCGGCATAGACCTCGGCGGTCAGCGTCTTGCCCAGGCCCGGCGCGCCCTTGCACAGGATGGTAGTACCGCCGCTCTTGCCTTCGATGATGTCCTCGGCCAGCACCTCCATGTCGGCGGTCAGGATGTCGATCAGGTCACGGTGGGCGCTCGGCAGCACCAGCTTCTCGCGCAATTCCGGCTTGTAGCGGTAGGGCTCGACGTTCTGCACATGCACCCAGAAATTGCGGTGCAGCTCCAGGTTGAAGAGATACAGATAGCAGTGCATGGGAATGCGGTCGAAGCCCTCCTCCGCACCTGCATCGCGCCAGAAGGTCGGATCGATGGACATGTCGAAGCGACGCTCCAGCATTTCCTCGTCATTCACGCAGCGCACGCCGCCGTGCTCGGCCAGGCGAGTGTATTCGAGCTGGCCCAATGGTCCCTTATTGCCGATGAACCAGCCGGCACGGACAGCCGTGAACTGGCGTCCGAACTGCGACTGCATGCGGCGGAACGTCTCCACATGGCGCTCGTATTCCTGCTTGAACTCCGCGCACTCCTTGTAATAGCCGCGCTCGGCGAGCAGTTCCGGAATGCTGCGGTCGATGATGTCATTGGCATCGACGACGATGGCCTGGGTCATGCCTGCGTAGCGCTGACGTGCGTCGTTGCGCGCCTCGTTGCCCGCCGCCTGCATGGTGTTGGCGAGGAGGCTGACGATCACGTAGGGCGTGCCTTCGGCCGGCGCGATGTGGCGCATGCCGGTCACCATCCACGGCAGCAGGACGCCGTCGGGACTGCGCCGGTAGAGCCAGCCGTCGATGGCGTCGCGCTTGAGATAGGCGATCAGCCCGTTGATCAGCAGTTCGATCTTGGGCACCTTGCGAGCCTCCGGCGCCGCATGGATATTGTCGAGCGCGAGCAGCTGGAACATCAGCACACGTTCGTCGTTGTTGCGACTCATCGTGTACAGGGTGTTCAGCGACTCGGCGTCGAACAGGCGTGCGGGCACCATGTAGCGGCTGCTGCGCCCGGGCCGGCTTTCGCCGATATAGTCGCCCAGGTGCTTGGCCAGCGCTGTGTCCTGCCCGATCTTGCCGAGCAACTCGCGGACCATGAGGTCCGGCAAGTCGAAATCCATGACGGCGGCGGCGCTCATCTATCGTCTCCTTAAACTGCGTTCTTGGCGTGCATTTCGGCAATCTGCTCGGGCGTATAGCCCAGGCTGGCCAGCACTTCGTCGGTGTGTTCACCAAGCAGCGGCGAACTCTTGATTTCCGGCGTCAGGTCCGAGAACTTGATCGGGCTGCCTACGGTCAGGTACTTGCCGCGCGTCTTGTGCTCGACTTCGACAATCGAACCCGACTTGCGCAGCGACTCGTCCTCGGCGATTTCCTTCATGGAGAGCACCGGCGCGCACGGAATGTCGTACTTGCGCAGGATGTCCACAGCCTCGAACTTGGTCTTCTCGGACAACCACTCCTCGATAAAGGCGAAGATGTCGAAGATCTTGTCCTGGCGCGCCTTGGGCGTGTTGTAGGCAGGATCGTCGATCCACTCCGGCTTGCCGATGGCACGACAGATCGGCTCCCAGGCATGGCCCTGGATGGTGAAGTAGATATAGGCATTGGGATCGGTCTCCCAGCCCTTGCACTTCAGCACCCAGCCCGGCTGGCCGCCGCCGCCCGCATTGCCGCCGCGCGGCACGACATCGGAGAACTGCCCGTGCGGGTACTGCGGGTACTCTTCGAGATAGCCGATCTTCTCCAGGCGTTGCTGGTCGCGCAGCTTGACGCGGGTGAGGTTGAGCACGGCGTCCTGCATAGAAGCCGAGACCTTCTGACCCTTGCCGGTTTTCTGGCGGTGCATGATCGCCGTCAGGATGCCGATGGCCAGGTGCATGCCGGTATTCGAGTCGCCCAGCGCCGCGCCGCTGACCATGGGCGGGCCGTCCCAGAAGCCGGTGGTCGATGCCGCGCCGCCCGCTGCCTGCGCCACGTTTTCATAGACCTTGAGGTCTTCGTAGTGGTGGCCATCGGAGAAGCCCTTGACCGAGGCAAGGATGAGGCCGGGGTTGAGTTCCTGGATACGTTCCCAGGAGAAACCCATGCGGTCCAGCGCGCCGGGCGCGAAGTTCTCAACCAGTACGTCGGACTCCTTGATGAGCCGCTCCAGCACTTCCTTGCCTTCGGCGGTCTTGGTGTCCAGCGTCAGCGATTTCTTGTTGCTGTTCAACATGGTGAAGTACAACGCGTCCTGATCCGGGATATCGCGCAACTGGCGGCGCGTCACATCGCCGGAACCGGGGCGTTCGATCTTGATGACGTCGGCGCCGAACCAAGCCAGCAACTGGGTGCAGGCCGGACCGGCTTGAACGTGGGTGAAGTCGATGATCTTGATGCCTTCAAGCGGAGTGGTCATTGCATTTCCTTTCCTTGCGCTCATGGGAATGGACGTCATGCGTCCGGAATCCACTGTAGCGAGCGGGGAAAATAAGGGTCCACGCTGCCCGGAAGCCGCCCCTGCTTGTCGCGATTCGCCTGCCTGAATGTCTTTATTTGTCCTTACATACAAAACTAGACGGACGCTTTCTGCTTAAAAAACGGGCACATTCGCCACCCAAGCCTGCCGCCATCCTGTCCGGATCATTCGTAACATCAGATATTTGGCACGTATCAACTGCATCTTCAGCCAGACAGCCTGAGCTGACGGCCAAGCGCCACTGTGGCCGTATCCGCACGGATAGATTTCGCCAACCCAGCCATTTCGGCTGGATGGATAGGCAGGATCGAAAGTACAAGGAGCGAAGAAATGGATGCAGTATTACTGGAAGCAGAACGGGTGGGCCCGGCCTACACCGCGGACGGCATGCTGGCCGCGCGCAACAAGACAAGACAGGCCATAGGCGAGATCGCCGCGCGCATGCAACCGGGCATGATCGAGGAAGAGGCGGTTGCCATTGCCAAGCAGATCCTCGTCGCCTCGGGCATGGAGCTCAGCTGGCACCCGACCCGTGTGCGCTTTGGCCGCAATACCCTCAAGGGCATGAAGCAGGCCTCCGAGCCCGGCGTGGTGTTGCAGGAGAACGATATTTTCTTTATCGACATCGCTCCACGGTACCAGGCCTGGGAAGGCGACGGCGGCGCATCCTTCGTCGTCGGCCGACAAGCCGAGTACGAACGCTGCGCGCGCGATGCGGAACTCCTGTTCCACGCCCTGCGCGGCATGTGGCTGCGCATGGGCCTGAGCGGGCAGGAGCTATATGCCTATGCACGCAAGGAAGCACACCAGATGGGCTGGGAGCTCAACCTCGACCTGCCCGGCCACCGCATCTCCGACTTCCCGCATGCCGCCCTGCATACCGGCGCGTTGGCCGATTACCCGAATCCCCCCGCGGCGATGCGCTGGATACTGGAGGTCCACCTCCTGGATCCACAGCGCCGATTCGGCGCATTTTTCGAAGACATGCTGCTAGATGACAGCCACTACTAATAAGAAAAGCCCCGCCATCTGCCGATGAGCGGGGCCTTCGGAGTGTCGAACCACCTCACCGGTGCCTGCTACGCCCGCATGGCGGTCAACAGTTCGTAGCGACGAAAATTCAGGGCGACGCCCACGCCCACCAGGTCCATACCGGATGCCTGTACCTGGGGAAAAAGTGCGCGTTCCTCCAGCTCGACATCGCGCATTGCGTACTCGCCAAGCACCATGAGCTTGGTGTCGTAGTCCGGCGCAGAGCCTGCCTCGGTCTCCAGCTGCGCAATCAGCCGCCTGACCACGGAGTGACGGTCAAGCACCCTACGTACGGCATCCACATCCTCTAGTGCATTGCAGGCGGCGGGGTGAAATATTTCCTCCACCACCTGCATATGCACCTTCAGCTCCAGGAGTATCTGTGCGGCCACACCCTGTTTATCGACATCACCTTGGCTGGCGGCGCGCTCAAACTCGGCAAAAAGCGCGGCTATGCGCGCATGATCGGCCTCGATCAGCTCACACGCATTGACCTGAAAAGACTTAGCACTGGAAATATCCCGGGCGGTGAGACGCGAAAGCACATTGCTTGCACTGGCCATGCTCAGACTCCTTTGTGGGGTTTGCCAGAACGCACTATCGTTCGGCCGCCGAAAGGGCGCTATAGGAGAGTTCTGATAGTTGCGGCCCAATCCGGAGAAGCCGCAAAGCCCGCTCAAGACCACACCGTTCAAGCAGCGTCAAACCTGATTTCGCGTTTCATCCAGTCGATGAAAGCCCGGGTACGCGCGGGCAGCAGGCGGGCATGCGGATACACCAGGCTGATCGGCCGCGGCGGGGCCTCGAACGCTTCGAGCACCACCTTGAGGCGGCCATCACGGACAAACTCGGCCACCTGGTAGGAAATGAACATGCCGCAGCCCATGTTCTCCAGACAGGCTTGCGCCGCCGGCCACACCTGATTGAATTCCAGATTGCCGCTGACGGCGATACTGAAGGGCTTGCCGCTGTCCTGGAAACTCCAGCCGGGAATCGAGTTGCCGGTCGCGCGAATGCAATTGTGCTTAAGCAGGTCGCGCGGATGCTGCGGCGTTCCGTGTGTCTTCAGGTAAGCCGGCGTCGCCACCACCATGCGCCGGACGCGGCCGAGCGGCTGAGCTACCAAAGACTGGTCTTCCAGCTCGCCGATGCGGACGCCGACGTCGATGTTTTCTTCCAGCAGATTAACGACGCGATCGTGCAACTGCAGGCTTACATCCATCTTGGGATATTGCTGCACAAAGCGCGTTACCGCCGGTGCCACATACATCTGCCCGAACAAAACCGAGGCCGTCACCGTCAAGTGCCCGCTCGGCTCGACCGCATCCTGCGTCAATGCGCTCTCGCTGTCGGCAATGGCGGCGAGCACACGGCGACAGTCCTCGACGTAGAGCCGCCCTTCATCGGTCAAGGAAACACGCCGCGTGGTGCGATTGAAAAGACGCACGCCCAGATGCTGTTCCAGCATGGCCAGGGTGCGCACCACCGCGGGCAAGGACGCTTCGAGCTTTTCGCTGGCGGCCGTCAGGGTGCCGGCATCGGCGATGGCGACGACGGTTTGCATGGCTTTGAGTTTGTCCATGTCGCCACACTACTCAACAAAATGGAATAGTCAAATCAAATTTTTGCCATTTATCTACAAATAGCAATGAACAAGAATGCAGCTGTCCTTTACTCAAACCGAACAGGAACCGCCATGAATACCCTCAAGCTGCATCGCTTTCCCCTTTCCGGCCACAGCCATCGCGCCGAGCTCTTCCTGTCCCTGCTGCAATTGCCGCATGAACTGGTCGATGTCGATCTCGCCAAGGGCGCACACAAGCGGCCCGAGTTCATCGCGCTCAACAGCTTCGGCCAGGTGCCGGTACTGGAAGACGGCGAGGTGATCGTCGCCGACTCGAACGCCATCCTCGTCTACCTGGCCAGCCGTTACGGCCAAGGTCGCAGCATCGAATGGCTGCCTGCCGATCCGATCGGCGCTGCCCGGGTGCAGCGCTGGCTGTCGGTAGCTGCAGGGCTGATCGCCTTCGGCCCGGCACGGGCGCGTTTGAAGACCGTGTTCAATGCAACGATCGACGCCGAGGACGCCATCGCCCGCGCCCATGCGCTGCTGGCCGTCATGGACAGGGAATTGCACAACACGCCCTATCTGGCCGGAGCGGCGCCGACCATCGCCGACATCTCGGCCTACGCCTACGTTGCCCACGCGCCTGAAGGCAATGTTTCGCTGGCGTCCTATGCGCAGGTGCGCGCCTGGCTCGGCCGTATCGAAGCCCTGCCCGGTTTTGTGCCCATGCCGAAGACCGCCGTCGGCCTGGCCGCGACAGAGGCGGCCTGATCATGGGCGCCGACGACAAAAAATTGCTACCGGCCTTCCATGCCGGCGAAGTCCTGCTGCAGGAAAAAGCCGGCCTGGCCGAACGCATGGCTGAGTTGGGCACGCGCGTGGTGCGGCGCTTCATGCCGGATCAGCATCGCGAGTTCTTCACGCAGCTGCCCTATCTGATCGTCGGCGCGCTCGATGGCGAGCAACAGCCCTGGGCCACCATACTCAGCAGCCGGGCCGGCTTCATCGCATCGCCCGATTCGGTCTCGCTGAGCATCGCCGCCCTGCCATCCGCCCAGGATCCACTCGCGGATCGGCTGCTTCCGGGGGCACCGGTCGGACTGCTGGGCTTCCAGGCCCATACTCGAAGACGCAACCGCGCCAACGGCACGGTCGTCACCCTGGATGCCGACAGAGTCGCCGTGCATATTCACGAAAGCTTTGGCAACTGCCCCAAGTACATTCAGGCACGCGAAGCCCGCCCCGTCCAGATTGCAACGGAAGCACTTGCCCGGCGTGCTCCCGGCTTGGATAAAGCCGCCAGGCGGATCGTCGCCAGCGCCGATACCTTCTTCATCGCCAGCGCGCATCCGGATGCCGGGCGCCAAGCCGGCTACGGTGTGGACGTCTCGCATCGAGGCGGCAAGCCTGGCTTCGTCAAAATAGAAAGGCTCGAGGATGACCGCGATCGCCTGCTGATACCGGACTTTGCCGGCAACTTCTTCTTCAACACCTTCGGCAATATCGTGCTCAACCCGCGTGTGGGACTGCTCTTCATCGACTATGCGACGCACGATCTGCTGCACATCGCCGGACGGGCCGAGCTCATACTCGACGGTCCGGCCATCGACACCTATGCCGGCGCGGAACGCTTGCTTAGCGTCATCGTCGACCAGGCGATTCTGCGCCGCGACGCCCTGCCTTTGGATTGGAGCGAGGCTGCGACCTCACCTTTCCTGGAACACACCGGACAGTGGTAAGCGCGTCCGTCGTGCTCTCCGCAAGCCCTGCTTGCTCAACTGCGTCACGCATTCTTCCGAAAACTGCTCCTGCCTCTGGTGCTGACTGTGATTACTCCGGTCGTCAGCGGGGCAATGCGCCGACCGCGCTGCAGCAGCCCGGCCACCGACCGGGCTGCTCAGACGGCGTTTAGTGGGTCGCCATAGGCGCCATCAACTCCTCCTTGCGGAAGGCAACGGATTCGCCCAGGCCTTCGAGGTCCATGCGGGCCTTGCGCGCCTTGGGAAAGATTTCCTTCTCCTCTTCCTCGACGTGATGATCAATGTACTCGGACAACACCATCACCTTGGCGTCGTAGAGATCGTCCGAGCCGACCATGGACTCGATCTGTGCGATCAACTCCTTGGCAGTGGCGTGCTCGACGATGGCCTCGTCCACCAAGTCGTGCTCGTCGAGGGCCTCGTACAAGGCCGGGTAGAGAATCTCCTCCTCCACCTGGGTATGCACCTTGAGCTCCATGCAGATCTGCATTGCGATTTCCACCTTCGCTGCCTCGTCGCCCTGTTGCGCATACTTTTCAAATTCCTTGAACATTTTCTTTACCTTCTTGTGATCGGCCTTAAGCAGGGCGATCACATTGTTTTCCGTAGCGGTGCGACGAGTGGCGGTCTTTCTCGTCGACTTGCTCTGGGCGCGTGAAGTGGATCGATTAGGCATGATTGCTCTCCTGTGGTTGGGGGTAGGAAACCTCACTATCGGCGGGCCCTGCGCCGCTCGCCATAGGAATCCACCGATATACAAATTCAGCCTCGGGAATGGGCCTTGCATCCAGTAGAGGGGCGCTTCAGTTGACGGAAGCGCTTCTTCAGCCAGCCCGCTATGGAGCGGCTTAACCTCATAGACAGGAGTGAAAAAATGGCAAGCATTCATCCCCCTGGTAGCGACAGCAATCGGGCCCGTGTGGTCGGCGGCATCAAGGGCGCAGGCCCGGGGCCAGAAGTCATGGCAGCCGATACGCTGGAAGGCGATACCGTCGTCAATCAGAGCGGCGACACACTTGGTGAAATCACCGACATCATGATCGACGTTCCCTCCGGCCGCGTCGCCTATGCAGTGCTCTCCTGCGGCGGCTTCATGGGCATAGGCGACAAGCTGTTCGCCATTCCCTGGGGCGCGCTCACGCTCGATGCCACCCAGAAGCAGTTCGTCCTCAATATCGCCAAGGAGAAACTCAAGGACGCTCCCGGCTTCGACAAGGACCACTGGCCTTCCATGGCCGACAGCACATGGGCCAATCAGGTTCACGACTACTACGGTCAGCGCAGCTATTGGCTCTGACCGGGTAGGCGCCTTATTCCTCCCTTTCAAGGCGCCGGTGCGGCCGGTCTCCCCTCACGTCTGATCGGCCGCACCTCCCTCAACAGCCCCGTCACGGCGGGGCTTTTTTACATCCTCTGCCGCAGACGGGCTGCCTAAGCGAAAATAGCACTCCATCTTGTCCGCCCGCCTGCATGCCCCCGCCTCATCCCCTCCGCCGGATTGCCCATCTCGACATGGATGCCTTCTACGCGTCGGTCGAGTTGCTGCGCTATCCCGATCTCAAGGGGCAGCCGGTCGTCATCGGCGGCAGCCGCGACGCGCAGCCGGCAACGCTGGCGGACGGC
>DATMSM010000054.1:0-5232 GCA_035565355.1 Rhodocyclaceae bacterium | reverse complement strand
ACGCCGTAATTCGATATCGGCCTGCTGACGGCGGCGCGCCTGAAGCATGGCTTCGCAGTCGATGGCGGCCTGTTCCAGCGCGTGTGCCTGCGCGTCGCGTTCCGCGGCGATAGCGGTCTCGGCGGCGCTGGCGAGGGCACGCTCCTGATCGGTCCTGGCTGTCGTGGCGGCGCTGCTGTCGTGCTTGTCGTCAGGATGACTCACGCGCTTCTGGGGCCTCGCAAGAGAGATTTGTCTGGAATGTTAAACTTGCGTCTTCTGTTGTTAAGCCGGAAAAGCGGGGCTTTTAGGCGGTCTGGCAGTGTCGTCCGCATCCGTTCCCGCAGGAGATGTCCTTGTTCAAGCACGTGTTTCCCGTATTGTTTGCCGCCGCTGCCGCAACGGCGTCGGCGCAGCCCGAGGTGAGGCCGGCCCCGGTCTATGATCCGCAGGGGCGCCTGATTCCCTACGATGCCAGGCCGGATTCGCCGCCCGAGGCAGCGGTGCCCAGGGCGGCTGCCAAGAGCGGCAAGAAAGCCACCCAGAAATCTGCCAAGAAAGCGGGCCAGAAGAGCGGTAAGAAAAAGGCGGCCAAGAAAGCGAGCAAGAAGCCGGGCAGCACCAAGAAAGCCGCGGTCAAGAAGTCCAAGGGCGCGACGGCAGGCAAGCGGCCGGCCGCCAAATCACGTTGAAACAGGGGCGGGAATGAGCGAGGTTTTACTGCTGCTGACCAATCTGCCGGACGAAGCCAGTGCGGCCGTGCTGGCGACGCATCTGGTCGAGCATCGCCTGGCCGCCTGTGTCAATCAGCTGGCGCCGGTGCGTTCCGTCTACCGCTGGCAGGGGCAGGTGGAACAGGCGGTTGAAATCCCCTTGCTCATCAAGACCACGCGCGCAGGCTATGCCGCCGTCGAGGCCGCCGTATGTGCGTTGCATCCCTATGCTGTACCCGAGTTGATCGCCGTACCGGTCGAGATCGGGCTGGCTGCCTATCTGGATTGGGTAGTGCAGGAATCGACCCCGGAGTGAATATGTTGAAGCTGCTGCGCCTGTTGTTCCTGTCCCTGAGCCTTGCATCGCTGTCACTGCAGGCGCAGGAGCTGCTCGATCCCGAACAGGCTTTCCGCTTCTCGGCCCGGGCCGTAGACGCGCAGACTGTCGAGTTGCGCTGGGAGATCGCACCCGGTTACTACATGTACCGCGACAAATTCAGTTTTGCGGTCGAGCCGGGTGTGCTTGGCACGGTTGACTTGCCGCCGGGCATCGTCAAGGAGGACGAGACCTTCGGCCGTGTCGAAACCTATCGCGATCTTTTCAGTGTTCGGCTGCCGCTGAGCGGCGTCAACGGCAATATCACGCTACGCGCCACCTCGCAGGGCTGTGCCGATATCGGCATCTGCTATCCGCCGCAAAAGCATGTGGCGACGCTGACACTGCCTGCGCCCGGCTCGGCCGTGCCTGCGGCAGCGCCGCAGACGGAGGTGGCCGGGCCCGCCTGGAAGGAGCGCCTGCTGCGCATCAGCGTTCTCGGCCCGGCGCTGCTCGGCCTGGTCGGCGTGGCTCTCGCCGCCGTACCGCTGCGCGTGAGGCGCGGCCTGTGGTTCAAGGGTGCGGGTTTTCTGCTCATGTTCAGCGGCGCGGTGTTGCTGCTGATGTTGAACCGGGACGAGAGCGCCGAGACGAAAGCGGCTGCGGCGCAGCACGCCCAGCAGGCCGCCGTGCAGTTCACGCCGGTGCGCAGTTTTGCCGAACTGGATGCGCTGTTGGCTCTGGCGCGTCAGGAAGGCCGGCCGGCACTGTTGGATTTCTACGCCGACTGGTGCGGCCCTTGTCGCGAAATGGATAGCAAAACCTTCACCGACGCCGGCGTGCGCGAAAAGCTGGTGGGCTTCGTGCTGCTGCGCGCCGATGTGACCGACAATACGCCCGAGCACCAGCAACTGCTGCAGCGCTTCAAGCTGCAGGGGCCACCCGGCATCATCCTGTTTGACGCCAGCGGCCGTGAATTGGCTGAGCGTCGCATCATCGGCTTCCGTGCCCCCGAGGCCTTTCTCTCCGCCCTGAACCCTTAAGGACCGCCATGTTCACCGGTATCGTTGCCGCCACTGGAAAAATCACCCACATCGAGGCGCTGGAGAAGGGCGTGCGCCTGAGCGTCGAGGCTGGCGCGCTGGACCTGGCCGATGTTGCCATCGGCGACTCCATCTCGCACAACGGCGTTTGCCTGACGGTGATCGAAAAGACGGGCAATGCCTTCAAGGTGGATGTGTCGCAGGAAACTCTGTCCTGTACCGTCGGCCTGGATGCGCCCGGCGAGGTGAACCTGGAAAAGGCCATGCGCCTGTCCGACCGTCTCGGCGGCCACCTCGTCAGCGGCCATGTCGACGGCGTCGGCGAAGTGGTGCGCTTCAAGCCCGTGGGTGAGTCGCACGAGTTGGTGATACGCGCGCCGGCGGAACTGGCCAAGTACATCTCGCGCAAGGGCTCGATCACGGTCAACGGCGTGAGCCTGACCACCAATACGGTGGACGGCGCTGAACTCTCGATCAATCTGATCCCGCATACCGTGGCGGTCACCACGCTGCGCCACCTCGAGGCAGGTAGCCGGGTGAACCTGGAAGTGGACCTGATTGCCCGCTATGTCGAGCGCATGCTGGGGGCAGCCGGCCGCTGAGGGACTCCGTCCCGGGGCTAGGGTGAAGGCTGCATATCGCGTAAAATGCGCGGTCCTACCGATTTACGCCCCAGGCGCCCCATGAGTAGTCTCAGCCCCATCACCGAAATCATTGCCGACATGCGTGCCGGCCGCATGGTCATCCTCGTCGACGAGGAAGACCGCGAGAACGAGGGCGACCTCGTCCTGGCCGCCTCACATGTGACGCCGGAAGCCATCAATTTCATGGCCATGCACGGCCGCGGCCTGATCTGCCTGACCCTGACCGAGTCGCGCTGCCAGCAGCTAGGCCTGAACCAGATGGTGAAGGACAATCGCACCCCGCACGGCACCGCCTTCACGGTTTCCATCGAGGCGGCCGAAGGTGTGACCACGGGGATTTCGGCGCATGACCGCGCCCGTACCGTGCAGGCGGCGGTCGCGCACAACGCCAAGCCCAGCGATCTGGTGATGCCCGGCCATATCTTCCCGCTCACCGCCCAGCCCGGCGGCGTGCTGGTGCGCGCCGGTCATACCGAAGCCGGCTGCGACCTGGCCCAACTCGCCGGCCTCGAACCTGCGTCTGTGATCTGCGAAATCCTCAAGGACGACGGCAGCATGGCGCGCCTGCCGGATCTGATCGAATTCGCCAGGAAGCACGATCTCAAGATCGGTGCCATTCGTGACCTGATCAGCTACCGCAACGAGACCGAGAAGCTGATTGAGCTGGTGGCCGACAAGGACGTCTGCAATGTGCACGGCCGCTTCCGCCTGCGCGCCTATACCGACCTGACCACAGGCGAAGTGCACCTCGCCTTGTCGCATGGCGAGATCAAGCCGGAGGTCGAAACCCTGGCGCGCGTGCATGAGCCGATTTCGGTGCTTGATTTCCTCGATACCGAAAGCCGGCGCCACAGCTTCAGCGTGGATCAGGCGCTGCGTGCGATCAGTCAGAGCGATGCCGGGGTGCTGGTGCTGCTGCGTGGCGGCTACGAGCGCTCAGAAGTGCTGGCGGCGCTGCGCGAGGAAGCACGGCCGTCTTCGCGCTGGGATAATCGTCTGTACGGCATCGGTGCACAGATCCTGCGCGAAGTCGGCGTCGGCAAGATGAAGCTGATGTCCAGCCCGCGCCATATTCCGAGCATGGCCGGCTTCGGTCTCGAAGTTACCGGCTATCTCTCCGTAGAAGAAATTTAAGAAAGGGCACGAGCATGCCGCGTTTTGAACACATCAAGGAGGTCGCGTCCAATCTTTCGGGCAGCGGCCTGCATATCGGCATCGTCATGAGCCGCTTCAATCCGGAAGTCGGCGCAGGCTTGCTGTCGGGCGCTGCCGAGGCCCTGCAGAAAATGGGCGTGGCCAGCACCACGCTGACCACGGTGCCGGGCGCGCTGGAAATTCCGCTGACGCTGCAGGCCATGGCACAGAGTGGCAAGTTCGATGCGCTGATTGCGCTGGGCTGCGTGATCCGTGGCGAGACCTACCACTTCGAGATCGTATCCAATGAGTCGGCGCGCGGCATCACCGATGTACAGCTGAATACCGGTATCCCCGTTGCCAATGGCGTGCTGACCACCGAGAACGACGAGCAGGCGCATGTGCGCATGCAGCAGAAGGGCTACGAGGCTGCGGAAGCAGCGGTCGAGCTCGCCAACCTCCTGAAAGCCGTCAAATGAGTTCGAAGTCCGCGCGTCACCGCGCCCGCGAGTTCGCGCTGCAGGGCATCTATCAATGGCAGGTCGGCGGCCACGACGAGGCTGCCATCGAGGCACACACCATGAGCGTGAACGGCTTCGACAAGGCCGATGCCGAACTCTATCGCCTGCTCCTGCGCGGCACCATGAACGATGCCGAGGCCTTGCAGGCGACCGTGCAGCAGTTCATCGACCGCCCCTGGGAAGAGATGTCGCCGATCGAGCGCGGCGTCCTGCTGCTCGGCGCTTACGAGTTCAAGCATCATCCGGAAACGCCGTATCGCGTCGTGCTCAATGAAGCCATCGAGCTGGCCAAGGAGTACGGCGGCACCGATGGTCACAAGTTCGTGAACGGCGTGCTCGACAAGCTGGCCATCGAATTGCGCCCTCACGAAGCCAAGCCCCGCTAATACATGAGCGCGAAGTCGCCCGAGTTCGCCCTGATCGACCGCCACTTCAAGCGCCCCATGCGCCATACAGTGCTGGGCGGGGGCGATGACGGCGCGCTGATCCAGCCTTCGCCGGGGCACGAACTGGTGATTTCCACCGACATGCTGGTGGCCGGCACCCATTTCTATGCCGACACAGACCCCGAAGATCTGGGCTGGAAGACGCTGGCGGTGAATGTGTCCGACATGGCTGCCATGGGCGCGCAGCCGCGCTGGGCGGTACTGGCGATGTCCTTGCCCGGCGTCGAGGAAGACTGGATCGCCGCGTTCGCCAAGGGGTTCCACGCCTGTGCCGACACTTTCGGCGTCGATCTGATCGGCGGCGACACCACGCGCGGCCCGCTCAATTTCTGCGTCACCATTTTCGGCGAGTTGCCGGCCGGGCAGGCCATACGCCGCAGCGGCGGCAAGCCGGGCGACGACGTCTGGGTTTCGGGTGCGCCAGGCCGGGCCGGTC
>DATMSM010000053.1:0-19162 GCA_035565355.1 Rhodocyclaceae bacterium | reverse complement strand
GGCACCGGCCGCCCACGGCCACGGCCCGAGCACCACGGTGTCCTCGCCGGCCCGCATGGTCACCATGTTCGCCATTGCCGCCATCCTGTTCGGCCTGATCGGCTACGGTGCTCCGTCGGCCTTCCTCGGCCACCTGACCGTGTTCGTGCTCGGCTGCTTCATCGGCTACATGGTGGTCTGGAACGTGACCCCGGCCCTGCACACGCCGCTGATGAGCGTGACCAATGCAATCTCCTCGATCATCGTGATCGGCGCCCTCGTCCAGGTGGCCCCGCCCCTGGCCGACGGCATCACCCGTCCCGAAATGCTGATCAAGGTGCTGGCCGCCGTTGCCATCGCCCTGACCGCGATCAATATGTTCGGCGGCTTCGCGGTGACGCGTCGCATGCTCGAGATGTTCCGCAAGAACTAAGGAGATACTAGTGTCTGCAAATCTGGCTACTGTCTCCTATATCGGAGCAACCATCCTCTTCATCCTCAGCCTGGGCGGTCTGTCCCACCCTGAGACCTCCCGTCGCGGCAACTTCTACGGCATGATCGGCATGGCCGTCGCGGTGATCGCCACCGTGTTCGGCCCGCGCGTCACCGCCGACGGCTACGCCTGGATCATCCTCGCCCTCGTGGTCGGTGGTGCCATCGGCCTCTACGCCGCCAAGGTCGTCAAGATGACCGAAATGCCCGAACTGGTCGCGATGATGCACAGCTTCGTCGGCCTGGCTGCAGCCCTGGTCGGCTTCGCCAGCTACATCGATCCGTCGATGCACTTCGAAGGCTCGGAAAAGGTCATTCACGACGTTGAAATCTATGTCGGCATCCTGATCGGCGCGGTGACCTTCTCCGGCTCGCTGATCGCCTTCGGCAAGCTGAACGGCAAGATCGGCGGTAAGCCGCTGATGCTGCCGGCACGCCACTGGCTGAATCTGGGCCTGCTGATCATCGTGATCTACTTCGGCCGCGAATTCATCAATGCCAAGGACGTGTCCGCTGGCATGACCCCGCTGATCGTCATGACCGCGGTCGCCCTGCTGTTCGGCATCCACATGGTGATGGCCATCGGCGGTGCCGACATGCCGGTCGTGGTGTCGATGCTGAACAGCTACTCCGGCTGGGCTGCTTCCGCCACCGGCTTCATGCTCAGCAATGACCTGCTGATCGTGACCGGCGCACTGGTGGGCTCCTCCGGCGCGATCCTGTCTTACATCATGTGCAAGGCCATGAACCGCCAGTTCATCTCGGTGATCGCCGGTGGCTTCGGTGCTGCGCCCGCTGCCAGCAATGGCGAAGCTTCCGCCCAGCCGGAAGGCGAAGTGACCCCTGTCACCTCGGCCGAAACCGCCGAGCTGCTGCGCGAAGCCAAGAGCGTCGTGATCGTGCCGGGCTACGGCATGGCTGTCGCACAAGCCCAACACACCGTCAACGAAATCGTGCAAACCCTGCGCGCCAAGGGTACCAATGTGCGCTTCGCCATCCATCCGGTGGCCGGCCGCATGCCCGGTCACATGAACGTGCTGCTGGCCGAAGCCAAGGTGCCGTACGACATCGTGCTGGAAATGGACGAGATCAATGAGGATTTCCCGGACACCGACGTGGTCATGGTGATCGGCGCCAACGACATCGTGAACCCGGGCGCCGAGGATGACCCCAACAGCCCGATCGCCGGCATGCCGGTGCTGCAGGTCTGGAAGGCAGAAACCTCGATCGTCATGAAGCGCTCGATGGCTTCCGGCTACGCCGGCGTCGACAACCCGCTCTTCTACAAGGAAAACAATCGCATGCTGTTCGGCGATGCCAAGAAGATGCTGGACGAAGTGCTGGTGGCGCTCAAGGCTGCGGCCTGAGACTGAGCCCTCGTTTTACGAAAAAGGCAGCCCGCGGGCTGCCTTTTTTATTGCCCTCGAAAAAAGGCTATGATGCCGACTCCACACAAGCAGTGAGGCTCATCATGCGTATGCGTCCAATACTCTCGGCCTTCATGGGTATTCTTCTAGGCTCTGTAGCGCTCAGTGGTTTTGCGCAGTCAAGCGCCGCCCCTCCGGCACCGCCGGCAGCACCCTCGAAGCCGCCCCCGCCAAAGCCAAGCAGAGCCCCCATCGGCGCCCCGCCCGCGGCCAACAGCGAAGACATCAACAGCGCCTATGAATTCCGCAACCGCATGAGCAGCGACCCTGTTTGCCAGGAGCTGGCACGGGAGAGCGATCTCACCTACGCGGACGAAAAGATAAAGGATGAGGACAAGCAGCAATCGCTGGAGCAGATCCGGCGCCGCGCCGGCGCGGCCGGCTGTATCTGAGCTCAACGGGGCCGCAGCTTGCCCTGGGGCGGTCCCGCAGTCGCGAACTATTAACTATTGTTGGCCGTAGGTCCTGAACTTTTCCAGGACCACGGCCATTTCTTCTGCCGGCAATAGGGGCGGCTGCCCCAGTTGCAGAGCACGCCAGTATTGCTCGCAGAGCGCCTCCAGCTCCACCGCATGCGCCAGCGCCTGCGCGAGGTCGCGCCCGAACACGGTCATGCCGTGCTGGGCCATGAGACAGGCACTGCGCCCCTGCAACGCCTTCAGCATCGCATCCGAAAGCGCCTGGGTGCCGAAGGTGGCGTAGTCGGCGCAACGCACGGTGTCGCCGCCGAAACGCGCAATCATGTAGTGGAAGGCCGGGATCTCCATACGCAAGCAAGCCAGGCTGGTGGCGAACGGAGCATGCGTATGCACGATAGCGCCGGCTTCGGGGCGCGCTGCATAGATGTCGCGATGGAAGCGCCATTCCGAAGATGGCTTGCGCGCACCGCGCGACGCGCCCTGCATGTCCACGAACACCATGTCAGCCGGCTCGGCGTGTGTGCAATCCATCCCCGTGGGCGTAACAATGAAGCCGCCTTCGACGCGCACGCTGACATTACCCGCCGTCCCGCGATTCAGGCCGCAGGCATTCATGGCCCGCGCGCACTCCAGCACGGCTGCCGGCAGCACGCTCATCGCTGCAGGCGTGCCAGCTGTCCCGGCGGGAAAATGCCCTGCTCGGTGATGATGCCGGCAACCAGGGCCGCCGGCGTCACGTCGAAAGCCAGGTTGCGTACCGGGCAATCGGCCAGGCCGAGCGCATGAATACCGAGTTCCTCCGCATCACGCTCCTCGATTGGAATCGCACTCCCGTCGGGACAGCCGAAATCGATGGTGGACACCGGTGCGGCCACGTAGAACGGCACATTGTGTGCACGCGCGGCCAGCGCCTTGAGATAGGTGCCGACCTTGTTGGCGACATCGCCGTTGGCGGCGATGCGATCGGCGCCAACGATGACGAGGTCGACTTCGTCGCGCATCATCAGCAGGCCGGCGGCATTGTCAGTCACGAAGCTGCGTGGCACGCCCGCCTGCCCCAGTTCCCAGGCGGTCAATTGCCCCTGGTTGCGCGGACGGGTTTCACTCACCCACACATGCAGCGGAATACCGGCGGCGTGCGCGGCATAAATCGGTGCCAGCGCCGTGCCATGCGCCACCGTCGCCAGCCAGCCGGCGTTGCAATGCGTCATGAGTTGCGCGGTACCGGTGCGGGCAGCGGCATGTTCGATCAGGGGCAGGCCATACTGGCCGATGGCCGCATTCGCGGCAACATCCTCGGCCGCGATGGCGCGCGCCTCGGTCCAGGCGGCGGCGCGCCGTTCGGTCACTGGCAGGGCTGCCAGCACTGATTGAAGTCGTGCCAGGGCCCATTGCAGATTGACGGCGGTCGGGCGGGTAGCTGCCAGCTGCCGGCAGAGCGCCGCCAGGGTGGCGTCGTCCGCCTGCTCGGCCAGGCCCAGGGCTACGCCATAGGCAGCCGTTGCGCCAATCAGGGGCGCACCGCGCGCCTGCAACACGCGGATCGCATGCGCGGCCTGATCGACATGGCTCAGGCGCACATAGGCGACTTCGGCGGGCAGCCGGGTCTGGTCAAGAATGAGGACGGCATCACCATCCTCGCGTATGGTCTCGAAACCGCTAGACATGGGGCTCCTTCACACCAAGTCCGTCCTCGCGGAGAGGACGGACCGGCGTCATTCCTGTAGCGCTCCGGCGTGCCCGGAAGCCCGGTTCAGCTCAAGGCGCCGTGGCAATGCTTGTATTTCTTGCCGCTGCCGCAGGGGCAGGGATCGTTACGGCCCACCTTGGGGCCCAGATTCTGCACGGGCTGGGCCGAGGCCACCGGTGCGGGGGCCGGTCCTTCCGCCTCCTGGGCCTCGTCGAACTCGGCATGCTGATACTGCACATTCTCGAGTGCCGGCTGCTCGACTTCCTGAATCTGCTCGGCCGCTTGGATCTGCACCGTCATCAGGATGCGGGTCACGTCGACACGCACGACATCGAGCAGGCTTTCGAACAGCTCGAAGGCCTCGCGTTTGAACTCCTGCTTGGGATTCTTCTGCGCATAACCGCGCAGGTGTATGCCCTGACGTAGCTGGTCCAGCGCCGACAGGTGCTCGCGCCAGTGCGTGTCCAGGCTCTGCAGCATGATGCTGCGCTCAAAGCCATGCCAGGCCTCAAGATTGACCTGGTCGATCTTGGCCGCGTACTGCTGGTCGGCTTCGGCAATCACGCGCGCCAGCAGTTCGTCGTCGCTGAGATTGGCGTCATCGGCCAGCCATCCGGCCACCGGCAGCTTGAGCTGGTATTCCGCCGCCAGCGCGGTTTCAAAGCCCGGCAGATCCCATTGCTCCTCCATGCTGTCGGCCGGCACATGCGTGCGGAACAGGTCCTCGATCACGCCGCCGCGCATGGCGGTCACCGTCTCCGAGATATCCGAGCTTTCGAGCAGTTCGTTGCGCTGTTCGTAGATGACCTTGCGCTGGTCGTTGGAAACGTCGTCGTACTCCAGCAACTGCTTGCGCACGTCGAAGTTGCGCTGCTCGACCTTGCGTTGCGCACCCTCAAGCGAACGGTTGACCATGGCATGCTCAATCGCCTCGCCTTCCGGCAGCTTGAGGCGGACCATGATGGCATTCAGGCGTTCGCCGGCGAAGATCTTGAGCAGCGGGTCTTCCAGCGACAGGTAGAAGCGGCTGGAACCCGGATCACCCTGGCGGCCGGAGCGGCCGCGCAGCTGGTTGTCGATACGGCGCGATTCATGGCGCTCGGAACCGATGATATGCAGACCGCCGGCCGCCACCACTTCGTCGTGCAAGGGCTGCCATTCGGCGCGCAGCGCCTCGATCTGCGCCTGCTTGTCCGCATCGGACAGCGCGGCATTTTCGCGGATCTCGTCAATGCGTTTTTCAACTGCACCGCCAAGCACGATATCGGTACCGCGACCGGCCATATTGGTGGCGATGGTCACCATGCCGGGTCGGCCAGCCTGGGCGACGATATCCGCCTCGCGCGCGTGTTGCTTGGCATTCAGCACCTGGTGGTCGATCTTGTCCTGCGTCAGCAGCATCGAGAGCAGTTCGGAGTTCTCGATCGAGGTGGTGCCCACCAGCACAGGCTGGCCGCGCTCGCGACAGGCGCGGATGTCGTCGATGATGGCCTTGTATTTTTCCTTGGCAGTACGGTAGACGAGATCGTTCTCGTCCTTGCGCCGAACCGGACGGTTGGTGGGAATCACCACCGTTTCCAGACCGTAGATGCTCTGGAACTCGAAGGCTTCGGTATCGGCCGTACCGGTCATGCCGGACAGCTTGCCGTACATGCGGAAGTAGTTCTGGAAGGTGATCGAGGCCAGGGTTTGGTTCTCGGCCTGGATGGAAGCGCCTTCCTTGGCCTCGACGGCCTGATGCAGGCCGTCGGACCAGCGGCGGCCGGTCATGAGGCGGCCGGTGAACTCGTCCACAATGACGACCTCGCCGTTCTGCACCACGTAATGCTGATCCTTGTGGAAAAGGTTATGCGCACGCAGGGCGGCATAGAGATGGTGCATCAGCGCGATATTGGCCGGCTCGTAGAGGCTGCTGCCTTCGGGCAGGATGCCGAGACGGGTGAGGATTTCCTCGGCCTTCTCGTGGCCCTGTTCGGTCAGCAGGACGCTGTGGGCCTTGAGGTCGACGATGAAGTCGCCGCTGTCAGACTCGCCTTCGCCCTTGGCCGCCTCGCCCTTATCCAGCAGCGGCGGCACGGCGTTCATCTTGATGTACATCTCGGTATGGTCTTCAGCCTGACCCGAGATAATCAGCGGCGTACGCGCCTCATCGATAAGGATGGAGTCGACTTCGTCAACGATGGCGAAGTTCAGCTTGCGCTGCACCCGCTCGGCGGCGGCGTACACCATGTTGTCGCGCAGGTAGTCGAAACCGAATTCGTTATTGGTGCCGTAGGTGATATCTGCGGCATAGGCCTGCTGCTTCTCATCGTGCGGCATCTGCGACAGATTCACACCGACGGTAAGACCCAGGAAGCGGTGAATGCGCGCCACCCATTCGGCGTCGCGGCGGGCCAGATAGTCGTTGACGGTAATCACATGCACGCCCTTGCCGGGCAGCGCATTCAGATAGGACGGCAAGGTGGCAACCAGGGTCTTGCCTTCACCGGTGCGCATTTCGGCAATCTTGCCGTCATGCAGCACCATGCCGCCGATCAGCTGCACGTCGAAATGACGCATGCCATAAACGCGCACGCTGGCCTCGCGCACCACGGCAAAGGCCTCGGGCAGGATGTCGGTCAGCGTCGCACCGTCCGCCAGCCGCTGGCGGAATTCGTCGGTCTTGGCGCGCAAGGCCGCGTCATCCAGCGCCTGCATGGCCGGCTCAAGCGCATTGATACGGGTGACAACCTGGGCATATTGCTTGACCAACCGCTCGTTGCGGCTGCCGAAAATCTTCTTGAGAACGCCGGAAATCATTGATGTGCAGCCAGCTTGGCAGTTGAAATCGAAGCGTCGATTCTAACATGCGGCAGATGGCGGGCCGATTGCAGCCGATGGCGGAGAAAGGACAACAGTGCAGCCTTGGCGCAGGGCCGCCCGACCGAAGGGAATCCCTTTTCGGGACAAGCCAAGGCGGTCCGCGCCGGATGGCGCAAACCGTACCACGCCATGCTACGAAGAGCCCCTTAATCTGGGAGCGGGCAACGCCCGCGAACCACCGTCACCCCCTTTTCCAAGGGAAAGGGGGCTTGGGGGATAGGCAATCTACTTACCGCCCCGCGTACTTCGCCGCCTCTTGCAGGAAGCGATTGGGATTCTGCGCCACGCCCGCGACGCGCACCTCGAAATGCAGATGCGGGCCGGTCGAGCGGCCGGTGGAACCGACTGCGGCCAGCTTTTGGCCGCGTTTCACCAGTGCACCGGGCTGGACGAAGATCTCCGAGGCGTGGGCATAGCGCGTGCTAATGTCGTTACCGTGATCAACTTCGATCAGGTTGCCGTATTGCGGATGGTGTTCGGCGGTCCTCACGATGCCGGCGGCAGCGGCATAGATAGGCGTACCGGTCTGGGCCGGGAAATCCACGCCTTCGTGCATGGCACGGTGGCCGGTGAAGGGGTCAATGCGCCAGCCGTAGGTGGATGCATTCCAGGCCAGATTGATCGGCAAGGAGGTCGGCAGCATGCTGTGGCGGATGCGGTTATCCAGCACCTGGGCTTCGACCATGGCCAGTGCATCACCACGCTGCTCGACCTGCGCGGACAAGACGTCCAGCAGTTGCTCCAGTTCCGGCGTGGTCAGCGGCTGTTCGCGCACCAGCGGGCCGCCGCGGCCGTCGGCCAGTTGCACCGGCTTCATGTCTTGGGGTTTCAGGCCTACCGAATGCGACAGGCGGTCGCCCAGGCTGTCCAGGCGCGCGAGCTGGGCTTGCATCTGGCCGAGCTTGATGGCCATGACACTGAGGTTTTCACGCACGAGTTCATCGCGGCGCTCGGTTTCCTCAGCCTGGATCGCCCGCAACACGCTGTTCAGCAGCGGCAGACGCACATCGGCGGCATGCTGCACGGCAAGATAGGAAATCAGCGAGGAAAGGCCGAAGATCAGCACGGCCAGGGCAATCAGCGACAGCAGGACATGGCGTCCTGTAATGGCAATGGTGCGAGCCGTTGCCAGCTTGTTGGATACGAGAATAATATGCACGCCTTGTAACTCCCTTTATACGAGCCCCCCAATGACAGCCAGCCGCAAATCCGGCATGCCGCCAACGGTGACATCGCTTCTCGAATCGGAAGCTAATGTCGCCCGCCTTACCGCCCATGCCGGGCGGCTCTTGCAGTTGCAGCGCCAGCTTGAGCTCGCGCTGCCCAGGCAGTTGACCCGGCTAGCCCGGGTGGCCAACTACCGTTTGGGGAAGCTTGTCATCCACGCCGCCAACGGCGCAGTCGCCGCCAAGGTGCGGCAGATCGTCCCCGGTCTTGTCGAGAAGTATCGGCAAAACGGGGCAGAGATTAATGAAATAGAGATAAAAGTGCAACCGGCAAACCCAACCCCGCTCAAGGCTGCGGAAAAACAGCCCGCCTTTATTGGGGATAAGGCGAAGCAAGGACTAACCGACCTGGCTGAAAAATTGCCTTCGGATGCTCCTTTGCGCCTGGCGCTAGAGCGTCTGGCCGCCAAGAAATAAGCGCCTCAGCCGGCCAGGCGTTCCAGCACCAGCAGGCCGAACAGCAGAACCAGCGCAGCCGCACCCAGCTTGCCCAGACGTATGGCCCAGCGCTTGTAGGCGGCTTTGCCGGTCAGCAGCCAGGCCACGAGGCAGAAGCCCAAGGCCACGATAATAAGGAAGAAAGCAAGACGCCACATGGTCCCGCCCGAACCGGATCAGGCAGCCTGCGGGTAGAGGTGCAGGATGCGCTCCGGCGTGGCGGCCGGATCGGAGAAGGTGGCCCATTCCCAGGCCTCGGCATCGTCAAGAACGGCGCGCAGGAGTTTGTTGTTAAGGCCGTGACCGGACTTGAAGGCCGAGAAGGCGCCAAGGATGGGGTGGCCGGCGACATACAGATCGCCGATGGCATCCAGCACCTTGTGCTTCACGAACTCATCGCTGTAACGCAGGCCGTCGCTGTTGAGCACGCGGTACTCGTCCATGACGATGGCGTTTTCCAGGCTGCCGCCCAGAGCCAGGCCGTGGTCACGCATGTACTCGATGTCCTGCATGAAGCCGAAGGTGCGCGCACGCGCCACCTCGCGGATGTAGTCGTTGTCGGCGAAGTCCACCGAGACCTGGCGGCCGGTCTGATCCACCGCCGGGTGATTGAAGATGATGGAGAAGTCGAGGCGGAAGCCCTCGTAGGGGTCCAGTTGCGCCCACTTGTCACCGTCCTCCACGCGCACCGTCTTCTTGATGCGGATGAATTTCTTGGCGGCGTTCTGCTCTTCAATGCCCCCCGACTGCAACAGGAACACGAACGGCGCAGCGCTGCCGTCCATGATGGGCAACTCGGGCGCATCGACGTCGACGTAGATATTGTCGATGCCGAGCCCGGCCAGGGCGGACATCAGGTGTTCGATGGTGGACAGCTTGGCTTCGCCCTGCTGCAGGGTCGATGCCATGCGCGTATCGCCCACGCCATTGGGGCGGGCGGGCAGATCCACGGGCGGATCGAGATCGACGCGACGGAACACGATACCGGTATCAATCGGCGCCGGGCGCAGGACCATGGTGACCTTGACGCCCGAATGCAGGCCGACGCCGGTGGCGCGGACCAGGGTTTTGAGTGTGCGTTGCTTCAACATCTGGCTATTAGCGCCCCTAGGGTGTGATTGGTTGACTTCCCGCTTGGGGACAAGGGGCAAACCCTTGTTTCAGATGTCCAATTTTACTGCAGCGCCAGCCCGGATGCATGGGGAGGAGGCGAATCGACCCCATACATCCAGACTATCGCAGCCTTGCTACATCAACAGCTTAGTCCGCCTGGCGACGGAGGAAGGCCGGAATGTCGTACTTGTCCACACCGCTGGCCGTCATCGAGTCGACCATGGTGTTGCGGGCGCTGCCGCGCGCGCTGGTGAACATCCCGCCGACATCACCGCCCATATCGACGATCTGGTTGTCGGTACCGGTGCGCAAGCCCATGCCCTCGTTCATCACGGTCTTCAGCACCGGCTTGGCGCCCTTCATGACGGCGCCGCCGAGGCCGGTGGCGACCACGGTCACGCGCAGGCTGTCTTCCATGTCGTTATCGAAGACGGTACCGAAGATGATGGTGGCGTCCGGTGCCGCATAGGTACGGATGGTGTTCATCACTTCGCGCACTTCCTTCATACCCAGCTCATCGCTGGCGGTGATGTTGACCAGCACGCCGCGCGCACCGGACAGCTCGACACCTTCCAGCAGCGGGCTGGCAACGGCCTGGTCGGCGGCGATGCGGGCACGATCAACGCCGGCGGCGGTAGACGAACCCATCATGGCCTTGCCCATCTCGCTCATCACGGTCTTGACGTCTTCGAAGTCGACGTTCACCAGGCCCGGGATGTTGATGATCTCGGCAATGCCGCCGACGGCGTTGCGCAGCACATTGTCGGCCTCGCGGAAAGCCTGCTTCATGCTGACGTCTTCGCCCAGCACTTCCTGCAGCTTCTCGTTGAGAATGACGATCAGGGAATCGACGTTCGCCGCCAGCTCGAGCATGCCTTCCTCGGCCGAACGCATGCGGTTCTCGTACTCGAAAGGCTTGGTGACAACCGCCACGGTCAGGATGCCGAGCTCCTTGGCCACTTCGGCGACGACCGGCGCCGCACCGGTGCCGGTGCCACCGCCCATGCCGGCAGTGATGAAGGCCATGTGAGCACCTTCCAGCATCTCGGCGATTCGATCGCGTTCGAGCTCGGCCAGGCTGCGCGCCTTGGCCGGCTTGCCGCCCGCACCCAGACCCGGGCCGAGTTGCAGCTTGACCGGCGCACTCGACTTGGCCAGCGCCTGGGCATCGGTGTTCACGCAAATGAACTCAACGCCTTTGACGCCCTCACGAATCATGTGCTCGACGGTATTGCCGCCGGCACCCCCGACACCGATCACCTTGATGATCGTTACGCCGTCTTCCTGCCCAGCGTTCTCTTCGCTATCAACAAATTCAAACATCGTCGCCTCCTTCAGGGTTACTGCCAAAAGTTATAAAAATAAAAACCTCAAAACCTATTTCCTACGCAGCACGAGGTCCGTGCTCCGGGGGAGTCCAGAGGGGGCTGGCCCCCTCTGCATCAATCTTTGGTGCGAAAAACTTCGTTAGAAGTTTTTCGCAAACCAGGCTCGCATCCGCCCCAATACTTGTCCAAAGCTCGTCGGGTCCTGCACCTTCATGCCGCGCTTGGCCTGGGCCATACCTTCCAGCAGCAGGCCCATCGCCGTGGAGTGGCGGGGGTTCTTCATGAAATCGCGCAGATTGCCGTCGTACTGCGGCACCCCCAGCTTCACGGTGTTATGGAAAATCTCTTCGCCGAGCTCAACCATGCCCGGCATATTCGAAGTACCGCCGGTCAGCACGATGCCGGCCCGCAAGAGGCGGTGATAGCCGCTCTTGTGCAGCTCTTCCTCGACCTTCTGGAAAATCTCTTCGACGCGCGGCTGGATGAAGCCGGCCAGCGCCTGGCGCGACAAGGTGGAAGCCGGCCGGTCGCCGACGCCCGGCACCTCCAGCATCTCGTCCGCATCCGCCAACTGTTGCAGGGCAACGCCGTAGCGGATCTTGATGTCCTCGGCATCCTGCGTGGAAGTGCGCAAGGCGATTGCAATGTCGTTGGTGAGCTGATCGCCGGCAATCGGAATCACCGCTGTATGCCGGATCGCGCCTTGCGTGAACACCGCAATGTCGGTAGTACCGCCGCCGATATCGACGAGGCAGACGCCGACATCCTTTTCGTCCTCGGTCAGCACGGCGTAGCCCGAAGCCAGCGGCTGCAGCACCAGGTCGACCACTTCGAGGCCGCAGCGATGTACGCACTTGACGATGTTCTGCACCGCCGTCACCGCACCGGTGACAAGGTGGACGCGCACTTCGAGGCGGCGCGCATCCATGCCGATCGGCTCCTTGACGCCGTCCTGGCCGTCGACGATAAACTCCTGCACCAGCGTATGCAGAATCTGGTCATCAGCCGAGATCGGCGTGGCGTTGGCGGCCTCGATGGCACGCTCGACGTCGTATTGCGTGACCTCCTTGTCGCGCACCACGGCCATGCCGTTGGAATCCTTGCTCTTGATATGGCTGCCGGCGATGCCCGTATACACGCGCGTCACCTTGCAGCCGGCCATCATCTCGACCTCGGCGATGGCGCGCGAAATCGCATTGACCGTGGATTCGATATTGACGACCACGCCCTTCTTCAAGCCGCGTGACTCCTGGGTGCCCAGGCCCAGCAGCGTCATTTCCCCCTCGGGCGAGAGCTCGGCCACCACCGCCAGAATCTTGGAGGTGCCGATATCCAGACCGACGATGAGATCTCTTTGTTTTTCTTTGCTCATGATTAACCGTTACGTGCGGGGCGCAGCGTGAAACCGTTGGGATAGCGCATGTCCACGGCCACGATGTGCACCTGACTGCGCTTGATTACATTCGGATAGTGCTCGGTAAAGCGGGCGACGCGCTCGGCCAGCGGCAGCTTGACCTGGTCGCGGCCCAACTCCAGCAGCAAACCGTTGTCCAACCTGATCTGCCAGGCCTCGCGGGCAGACAGCGCCACGACACGGGGGTGCAGGTTGATCTTGGCGAGCGCCGGCTCGAACTCCTTGTAGCGCGCCAACACCTCGGCCGAGGTGCCTTCCGGGCCGGAGAACAGGGGCAGCGGCACATCGATGCTGCCGGCAAAGACTTCGCCATGGGTGTTCACGAGACGCGGCTCGTCGTCCAGGCCGCGCCAGCGCGCCACCGGCACATGCTCCTCAATGCGCAACTCCAGCCGGTCCGGCCACTGGCGGCGCACTTCGGCGCGACGTACCCAGGGCAGTTTCTCGAAGGCATTGCGCGCCGCATCGATATTCACGGTGAAGAAATTGCCTTGCACCACACTGCGTGCCGCCAACTCGATCTGACCGCGCTGCACCTGCGACAGCTCGCCCTGGACCTGAACTTCGCGCAGGGGATAAAACGGCAGGCGCTGCAGTGCGATCACCGCCGTCCACGCCAGTGCCACACTGGCCGCGATGATCAGCATGTCGGCACAGAGGTTGAGCAGAGTGGGTTGATGCCAGAAACCTTCGCTGGCCGGCTTGGCTGGCCGCGTTTGCGACTTCTGCGAGCGCGAGGAGGCACGGGTCGCGCTGCCGCGTCCCTTGCCTTCCTTGCTTGCGCGCAGACGCTCAAGCATGGCGCGCATCCTCCAGCAGGCTGAGCACCAGGTCGGGGAAGGAAATATTCGCCGCCTTGGCAGCCATGGGCACCAAGGAGTGGTCGGTCATGCCCGGCGCAGTGTTGGCTTCAAGGCAGTACTGCCGGCCTTCGGCATCCAGCATCACGTCGATGCGCGCCCAGCCACGCCCGCCGATGACGGCGTAGGCGCGCAAGGCCATTTCCTGCATGGCGGCGATTTCGGTATCCGGCAGGCCGCAGGGAATCTGGTATTGCGTATCGTCGCGCAGGTACTTGGCGTCGAAATCGTAGAACTCGGTCGTCGGCACGATGCGGATCGGCGGCAAGGCGCGGGCCGCCTTACCCGTGCCGAGGATGCCGACGGTATATTCGCCGCCGGCCAGAAAACGCTCGGCCATGACGATGCTGTCGTACTTGGCCGCCTCTTCATAGGCGGCTTTCAAACCGCCCGCTGTCTTGACCTTGCTGATGCCGATGCTCGAACCTTCATTGGCCGGCTTGACGAAGATCGGCAGGCCCAGGCGCTGCTCGGCCGCCGCGAAGTCGCTGTCGGCATCGAGAATCACATAATCGGCGACCGGCAGGCCGGCGGCCTGCCAGACCAGCTTGGTGCGCCACTTGTCCATGGCCAGTGCCGAGGCCAGGATGTCGCTACCGGTGTAGGGGATGCCGATCAGGTCGAGCGCGCCCTGGACCGAACCGTCCTCGCCGCCGCGACCATGCAGGGCGATAAAGGCGCTCGCATAGCCCTCGCGCTTGAGGTCCTCGAGCGGACGCTCGGCCGGATCAAAGGCGTGGGCATCCACGCCTGCGCCCTGCAAGGCGGCGAGCACTGCCCTGCCGCTCTTAAGCGACACCTCACGCTCCGCCGACGTTCCGCCGAACAAAACAGCCACCTTGCCGAATCCCTTCCCGCTCAAGCTTCCACCCCTGCTTTACCCTGTTCTTTTTGCCCCACGATGCGCACCTCACACTCGAGCGCGACACCGAACTTCTGCATCACTACGGCCTGAATTTGGCCGATTAGCATTTCTATCTCACTTGCCTTCGCCACACCCTGTGGATTAACGATGAAATTGGCATGCTTTTCCGAAACCTGCGCCCCGCCTAGCTTTAGTCCCTTCAGGCCGGCCGCTTCAATCAGTCGGGCGGCATGATCGGCAGGCGGATTTCTGAACACCGATCCGGCATTCGGCAGCGCCAGCGGCTGGCTGTTGATGCGCTTCTCCAGCAGCGTGCGGATACGTTCGCGCGACACGTCGCCATGGCCGCGCTCGAAGCGGAACCAGGCGCCGACGAAGATTTCATCGCTGCCTTGCAATGCCCGCACATGGCGATAGCCGATCTCGAAATCGGTCGGTGCACGCACCACCTGCTCGCCGCGACGGTTGAGTAGCAGGGCTTTCTCCACGAAAGACCAGGTCTCGCTGCCATAACAGCCCGCATTCATTGCCAGCGCGCCGCCCACCGTGCCCGGGATACCGGCCAGGAATTCCGCACCGACCAGATCCTGCGTCGCGGCAAAGCGCGCCACCTTGGGTGACGCCACCCCGGCCTCGGCGTAGATGCTGTCGTCATCTTCCAAGCGCAGGTTCTTCAGGGCGCCGTGAGTGAACAGCACCGTGCCGGGGAAGCCGCCGTCGCGTACCAGCAGATTAGAGCCCAGCCCGACCATCAGCACTGGTTCGTCCGGCGGCAGGGCCGCGAGCAAGGCCGCGCAATCTTCGAGATCGAGCGGGAATGCCACCCGCGCGGCCACACCGCCGGCGCGCCAGGACACGTGCCGGGACATGGGTTCGTTGAGACGGACTTCGCCGCGGAAACCGGGAAACATGTTCATCAGCCCGCGCGCAACTCCACCACCCGAGCCGCCACGGCGCCCACCGAACCGGCGCCCATGGTCATGACCACGTCGCCGGGACGGGCTGCATCGATGATGGCCTGCGGCATGTCGGCAATATCCTCGACAAAGACCGGTTCGACCTTGCCGACCACGCGCACGGCACGCGCCAGAGTACGGCTATCGGCAGCGACGATGGGCTGCTCGCCGGCGGCATAGACCTCGCCGAGCAGCAGGCCGTCGACGGTAGACAACACCTTGACGAAATCCTCGAAGCAGTCGCGCGTGCGCGTGTAGCGGTGCGGCTGGAAGGCCAGCAGGATGCGGCGACCCGGGAAGGCCCCGCGCGCCGCCGCCAGCGTGGCGGCCATCTCGACCGGATGATGACCGTAGTCGTCGATCAGAGTGAAGTCGCCGGAGCCATCGGCACAAGCCACTTCACCATAGCGCTGGAAGCGGCGGCCGACGCCATTGAATTCGGCCAGCGCCTTCTTGATCGCTGCGTCGCTGGCACCGACCTCGGTGGCCACGGCGATCGCGGCCAGGGAATTGAGCACGTTATGCATGCCCGGTGTGTTGAGTACGACCGGGAAACGCGTCACCTTGCCATTGGTGCGCACGCAGTCGAAATGCATCTGCCCCCCGACGGCGCGCACATTCTCGGCGCGGATATTCGCTTCCTGCTCGATGCCGTAGGTCACGATCTGCTTGGTGATGCTGGGCAGAATCTCGCGCACTTCGGGATCATCCACGCACAGCACCGCCACGCCGTAGAAAGGCAGGCGCTGGATGAAGTCGATGAAAGCCTGCTTCAGCTTGCCGAAGTCATGGCCGTAGGTCTCCATGTGATCGGCATCAATATTCGTGATGATGGAAATCACCGGCGACAGGAAGAGAAAGGAAGCATCCGACTCGTCCGCCTCGGCGACCAGGAACTCGCCCTGGCCGAGGCGCGCATTGGCGCCGGCGGAATTGAGGCGGCCGCCGATGACGAAGGTCGGGTCCAGGCCTGCTTCGCCGAGAATGCTGGCGACCAGACTGGTGGTGGTGGTCTTGCCGTGCGTGCCGGCGATGGCAATGCCCTGCTTCAGGCGCATCAGCTCGGCCAGCATCTGCGCACGCGGCACGATGGGCACGCGCCGCTCGCGTGCGGCGACGACCTCGGGGTTATCTTCCTTCACCGCCGTGGAAACAACCAGGGCATCCGCCTTGGCCACATGCTCGGCGGCGTGACCCTGCACGACATTCACGCCCAGCTTCTTGAGCCGGCGCGTGGTCGCGTTGTCGGCCAAGTCGGAACCGCTGACCTTGAAGCCCTGATTCGCCAACACCTCGGCAATGCCGCTCATGCCGGAGCCACCGACGCCGACGAAATGGATGTTCTTGACCTTGTGTTTCATGCATCACCCCGACGCTTTAAAACCAGCGCGCCCGGCGCGCCGCCAATCAGATGCGAGCACAGCTCGCGCGGGTTTGAGTTCTTGTGGTTCATGGCAAGACCTCAGTGAGGAATAGTGAGTGAGACATTCGGCGCGAGCTCTTCACAGATGTCGGCAACCGCCTGGGCGGCGCCCGGGCGCGCCAGATCGCGTGCGCGTTCGGCCATCTGCAGCAGTTGGTCGCGGCTGATGTTCTGGATGAGTGACAGGTTCTCCGCCGTCAGCTCCGTCTGCGGCAGCAGAATCGCGGCACCGGCGTTGGCGAGGAAACGCGCATTCGCCGTCTGGTGATCATCCACCGCATGCGGATAGGGCACGAGGATGCTGCCCACACCGGCGGCGGCGAGTTCCGCGATGGTCAGGGCACCGGCACGGCAGATCACGATGTCCGCCCATTCATAGGCACCGGCCATGTCTTCAATGAACGCCACGCAGTTGGCGGCGACACCGGCCTTCTCGTAATTGGCCTTGAGTGCATCGATCTGCTTTTCGCCGGACTGATGCACGATGACCGGACGTTCATCCTCCGGCAACAGTGCGATGCCTGCCGGAATGGTTTCATTGAGTGCCTGCGCGCCCAGACTGCCGCCAACGACGAGCAAGCGCAGCGGCGGATTGCGCCCTTCAAAGCGCGATGCGGGCGCTGCCAGGGCGGCGATTTCAGCGCGCACCGGGTTGCCGACCCACTCGCCTTGCGACAAGACATCAGGGAAGCCCGAGAGCACGCGCGCCGCCTTGTGCGCCAGCTTGCGATTGGCAAGACCAGGCACAGAGTTCTGCTCATGCAACACCAGCGGAATGCCGAGGCGCTTGGCCATCATGCCGCCAGGGAAAGTAATGAAGCCGCCCAGCCCGAGCACGACGTCCGGACGGATACGCTGCAACTCCCGCTTGGCCTGCGACATGCCATTGAACAGATTGAAAGGCAACATCAACTTGCGCCACAGGCCCTTGCCACGCAGCGCGCCGAAGCGCACCCAGCACATCTCGATGCCATGCTTGGGCACGAGACGGGACTCCATCCCGTCGGGGTGCCCCATCCACACGACCTTCCAGCCACGGGCCTTCATTTCCGCAGCGACGGCGAGGCCCGGCATGATATGACCGCCGGTACCGCCGGCCATGATGAGGAGAGTTTTCATTGAAAATTCTCCTCATCCAGGTTACCCGCCATGCCCCTGTCCCCCTTCCCGAGGAAGGGGGTAACGGAAGTTCGCCGCTGCGCGGCTCCCCATTGTTCCTTTACGCTGGGCGACAGCAACGCAAAACCCATCGTCGCTGAGAGCGCTAGTGTGTATTTCATGCGCGATTACCTCTCATCAGCTGTCGATTCTCCCAATCGACCCGGAGAAGAATGGCGAGGGCAATGCAGTTCGCCACGATGCCCGAACCGCCGAAGCTCATTAGCGGCAGGGTCAGGCCCTTGGTCGGCAGCAGGCCCATGTTCACGCCCATATTGATGAAGGACTGTATGCCGATCCAGATGCCTATGCCCTGCGCCACCAGCGCGCTATAGATACGACCGAGACCGAGCGCGGTCTTGCCGATGACGAAGCTGCGCTGCACCAGCAAGGCAAACATGAACACGATGACGCAGACGCCGACGAAGCCCAGCTCCTCGGCGATCACGGCAAGCAGGAAGTCGGTATGTGCTTCCGGCAGATAGAAGAGCTTCTCGACACTGGCACCGAGACCGACGCCCAGCCACTCGCCGCGACCGAAGGCGATCAGCGCGTGGGAGAGCTGATAGCCCTTGCCGAAAGCGTCCTGCCACGGATCCATGAAGCCGAAGATACGTTCACGCCGGTAGGGCGAGGTCCAGATCAGGATGACGAAGCCGATCAGCAGAACCAGCACCAAGGTGCCGAACACGCGCACATTGATGCCGCCAAGGAAGAGGATGCCGATGGCGATGCTGACGATGACGACAAAGGCACCGAAGTCCGGCTCCTTCAGCAACAGGAAGCCGACCAGCAGCATGACCACGGCCATGGGACCGAAGCCCTTCTTGAAGCTGCCCATGTCGGCGAGCTTGCGATTGGTGTAGTCGGCGGCGTAGAGCACGGCGAACAACTTCATCAGCTCGGACGGCTGCAAATTGACCGGTCCCAGCGGCAGCCAGCGCTGCGCACCGTTTACCGAACGGCCGACGTGGGGCACGATCACCAGCACCAGCAGGAACACGCCGGCAATGAAGAGATAGGGTGCCATCTGCTGCCAGAAGCGCATGGGGATCTGAAAGGCGGCGACACCGCAGACCATGCCGATGGCGAGGAACAGGCCATGGCGGATCAGGAAATAGTTGGCCTGGTAGCCGGTGAAACGGCTGCCCTCGGCCATGGCGATCGAGGCCGAATAGACCATGACCAGGCCGAACATGAGCAGGCCCAGGGCGGACCACAGCAACATGGGGTCGAGCTCCTGCGGCGGTGTCGCATTCGGCGTACGCGGTGCGCCCGTCTCGCCACCCAGCCCCAGACGCTGCAACAAGGAGGCGATCATGCTTGCTCTCCCTGCAGCTCATGCACCGCGGCAATGAAGACCTCGGCCCGATGCGCGTAATTCTTGAACATGTCGAGGCTGGCGCAGGCCGGCGACAGCAGCACCGCATCGCCGGGCTCGGCCATGCGCGCAGCAAGGCGCACGGCAGCCGGCATGTCTTCCGCGGCAAGCAGGGGCACGCCGCAGCCGGT
>DATMSM010000052.1:0-23281 GCA_035565355.1 Rhodocyclaceae bacterium | reverse complement strand
CGCATTCAGGCGCGCCTCAAGCTGGGCCTGCGGAACCGCGCCGGGAACGCGACTGCCGTCGCTGAGAATGAAGTTGGGAGTCCCGCGCACATCCAGCTTCTGGCCCAGCGCAACATACTTGTCGAGATCAACCGTGCACTTCGTCACCAGCGGCGGCACCACGCCGTTGATCATCCAGTCGTTCCAGGTCTTGAGCGGATCGGCAGCGCAGAGAATGTTCTTCGACTTCTCGTGCGAATCGGCGCCGAGGATGGGATAGGGGAAGATGTAAATAGTGACGTCGGTCAGGCCCTGCGTCTCTCTTGCGAACTTCTTGCAGTAGCCGCAGTTGGGATCCTCGAAGGAGGCAAACACGCGCTTGCCATTGCCCCGCACCTGCTTGATCGCCATGCTCAGCGGCAGCTCGGAGAACTTGACCTGGCTGAGCTTGTTCTTGCGTTCCTCGGTCAGATTCATGCGGCTCTTCAGCTCCACCACATCGCCGAAGAAGGCATATTTGCCGGCCTCATCGATGTAGAAAAGCTCCGGTCCGACCTGTACCTCGTACAGGCCCATCACCCCTGCCTTGCGTACCGCATCCACCTTGGCGCGGCCGTCCACAAACTTCTCGGCCGCCTTCCTGACCTCGGCTTCTCCCGCCTGGGCCAGCACAGGCACTATGCACAACAGGGCAGCAAACAGTTTTCTCATGAATACTCCAAAGGATAATTTTTCACCCCAGGGCATAGCGCACCAGGGCATCGCGTAGGACTGGCAATTTACCGGTAAGGTTCATCCCCGTATTGCGCAACCGGACCAAAGGCTCATTCTTGGGGACAAACAGCCGGTACAGCCCGTCGGTCATGGCCTGCAGCGCCACCACTTCTTCCTTGCGGCTGCGCTCGTAGGGGCGCAGCGCGCGCATGTCGCCGCAATGATCGAATTCACCCAGGGCGTTGAGCGTGTCCGCCAGCACCTTTGCATCCTGGAAACCCAGATTGATGCCGTGTCCCGAAAGCGGATGTATCGCATGCGCCGCGTCGCCAATCAGCGCAAAACGCGGCCCGACCGTGCGCGGCGCACGCATCAGGCGCAAGGGGAAGCCGGCCGGTGCTGTAATCAGTTCAAGCGCGCCCAGGGTGTGCTGCCCGGCCGCGGCAACCTGCGCGCACAAAGCCTCCGGGGACAGCTTGCACAAGGCTTCGCCATGCGCCTTCGGCGTCGACCACACCATGGAAATACGGTTTCCGGGCAAAGGCAGCCAGGCCAGAATGCCTTCTCGCTCCTCATCGTTGAGGAACCACTGGAAAGCCGTACCGCGATGCGGTTCGGTACACGCGAAGTTCGCCACCACGCCCAACTGCTCATAGTGGCGGAAACTCACGTCCATGCCCAGGGCCTGACGGGTCCACGAATCCGCGCCGTCTGCGGCGACCACAAGATCGGCGAGCAAGGTACGGCCGTCAGCCAGCGTCAGCGTGGCGGCGTGCTCGCCGATGTCCACGCTGTGCGGCCGGGCGGGACACAGCAGCTGGACATTCTGCTGGCGCTTGACCGTTTCCCACAACTCCTGATGCAGCAGGGAAGACTCGGCAATCCACGCCAGCTCACTGACGCCGGTATCGTAAGCGGAGAAACCGATGTGCCCGGTCCGGTCGCCAAAAACATCCATGCGTGCCACTGGCTGCATGCGCGACGCATCCAGGTGGCGCCACACCCCAATATCCGCAAGGAAAGCAGCGTTGGCCGGACTGATTGCATAGATGCGCGCATCCAGGCCCTGCGGCGCCTGTGGCGCACGCCCTTCCACCAGCGCAATGCGGTAAGGGCTGCCGCGTAGCGCGGCCGCCAGGGCCAAGCCCGCCAGCCCGCCGCCGACAATGACGATATCCACCTTCATTTCGCCATTCTCCCGGAGTCGGCGCACCTTGACAAGACAGACCGAAAACCTTCATAATCCCGCTTCTTTTTTGGGGCGGTATGTCCGGCCCAAAACGGTGATGTAGCTCAGCTGGTTAGAGCGACGGATTCATAATCCGTAGGTCGAGGGTTCAAGTCCCCCCATCACCACCAGAATCAAACAAAAAGGCCATCCTGCGGGATGGCCTTTTTGTTTTCTTACGCGCTGCTGCGCAGTTCGGCTCAGCTTTTGGCTTTGCCCTTCTTTGCCGTCGGTTCCTCGCTCGCCGCTTGCACCTCGTAGGCCAGGCTGCCCACGCTATCGGGCGGGCAGACGTGACCAAAGCAGATATAGCCCTTGTCCTTGAGTACGTACTCTTCCTTGCTGATGGCGATATTGCTGCCGCCGTGCGGGGAGACGAAAGTGCCGTTGGAACTCTTGTCGGTCAGGATGCATTTGCCGTCACGCAACTCGATGGTGCCGTGGGCACGCGAAGCGCGCGGGTCGTGGATAACGATGTCGTTGCCAGTGTCGCGTCCAAGAGTGACGCAGGCAGCGTGGCCGCGCATGAGGATTTCCTGCTTGCCGTAGCGCAGGATGACACGCGGCGTCAGCTTGGCCTTGGCTGGCTCGACGGAAGGACTTGCCTCGACAATCGCGCTGGCTGCGGCTGATGCGGCAGCCAGTGTGGGAGTGGCGCTGGCGGTTTGCGCCAGGCGCGCCGTTGGGCCTGCGCTCCAACTGACCTGAACCAGGTCAAGCGGCACGCTGACACCCTTGACGCTGATGGCAGGCAAGGGCTTGATGCAGCTGTCGCGCACAGCGTCCGGCAATAGACTGGCGGTTTCGGCGCTGGTGATGATTTCACGCGCCTTGGCGACTTCGGTAATGCGAGAGGCGACGTTCACGGTGTTGCCGAACACATCAACGCCATCCACCAGCACGGAGCCGTAGTGGAAGCCGACGCGTATGGCGAGTTTGCCGCCGGCCACGGAAGGCAGGCCTTCGATGCGTGCCTGCATGACAGCGGCCGCGTGACAAGCCAGCTCGGCGGTGCTGAAGGTGGCCATGAGCTCGTCGCCTATGGTCTTCACGACCTTGCCGCCGCAGGCGACGATGGCGCGCTCGACGCGGTTCAGGCAGCGTTCGATCGCGCGCAGGGCCTCGGCATCGCCGAGCTTTTCGTACAGTTGCGTACTGCCCGCGACATCGGCAAACAACACACAGCAGTTACGCGTGGTCGCGGCCATGACGCTGCCTGTATCAGGCGATCTTGCGGGCTACTCGCGCGGCCTTGGCCTTGGCGTCGTCGGCGTGCATGGCAGCATAAGCCTGGTGTGCGGCGGCTTCTGCATGTCCCACTTCGACCGGATAGCCCATGTCGGACAGAACCGAGCCAAGTGCGGACAGGGAGAGCATGACGTTTTCTGGCTTGCAGGAGTAGCCCATCAGGCCGAAGCGCCAGATCTTGCCGGCGAGCGGGCCGAGGCCGGCACCGATTTCGAGATTGAATTCGTCGAGCAGAGTCTTGCGCACATCGGCTTCGACGATGCCTTCCGGAACGTACACCGCAACCATCTGCGGCAGACGGGCCTCTTCGCGCACGACGAACTTGAGGCCCATCGACTCCAGACCGGCAGAAAGCGCACGCGAATGGCGACGATGACGTGCCCAGGAGTTTTCCAGGCCTTCTTCGCGCAGCAGCAGCAGCGATTCGTGCAGGCCGTAGAGGCTGTTGCCCGGTGCGGTGTGATGATAGGTACGCTTGGTGTTGCCCCAGTATTCGAGCACCAGATTCAGGTCCATGAACCAGCTTTCGACCTTGGTCTTGCGCGCCCGCACGCGCTCGATGGCGCGCTCGGAGAAGGACACCGGCGACAGGCCCGGGGTGCACGACAGGCACTTCTGGCTGGCGGAATAAATGGCATCGATTTCCCACTCGTCGACCAGCACAGGCGAGCCGCCCAGCGAGGTGACGGCATCGACGATGGTCAGCGCGCCGTAGCGATGGGCGATCTCGACCAGGGTCTTGGCATCCGACTGTGCGCCGGTGGAGGTTTCTGCATGCACGAAGGCCAGGATCTTTGCATCCGGATTGGCCTTGAAGGTGTCTTCGACCTTCTGCGGGCTGACAGGCTCGCCCCACTCGTCGTCGATGACGATGGGAATGCCACCGCAGCGCTCGACGTTCTCGATCATGCGGCCGCCAAACACGCCGTTACGGCAGACGATGACCTTGTCGCCGTGCTCGATCAGATTGACGAAGCAGGATTCCATGCCGACCGAGCCGGGACCGGAGACCGGGAAGGTCAGGGGGTTCTTGGTCTGGTAGGCATAACGCAGCAGGGACTTGAGTTCATCCATCATGCGCACGAAGATCGGGTCCATGTAGCCGATAACGGGCTGGCCCATGGCGGAGATCACGCGCGGATGCATTTCCGAAGGGCCGGGACCCATCAGGGTGCGCGACGGCGGATGGAAGGAGTGGATCTTGTTCGGCGGCGTCAGCAAGTTTGAAGCGGTCATGATTATTCGGTGGTTAGGGCCTGCACCCGCCACTCTGCTAGAAAAATTAAAACGTTGGGTTACCAGCTATGGATAACCCACTTGGGTACGCGCAAGCCCGTGTCGGTCGGCTGCTGGCGCGCCCAGCTACCATCCCCCTTGTCATCCACAAGGTAGTAGGGCACGCCATGCGGCGGCGTGACCTTGATCATGTACAGCTTGCCGTTGAGCCGGTACTCCTCGACCTTGTCCTCACCACGCTTGGTGATGGTGACCTGGGGCTCGTCCGGGGCGTCCACACCGGGCGGGGGCGGAGGCGCTTCAGGCAGGGGACGGGAACCTGGCGGCGGGCCGCTCTGAGCGCAAACGGGAAAAGCCAGCGCCATTAGCAGGGCGGGAAGTACGCGACGCATATGAGGTCCCGAAGTCCTTGTGTCAGTCAGGTCTGCAATTCTACCAAATTCAAAGGTTCAAAAGGAGGTCGTGCTCAGGCGGCAGGTGGGTGAAGCCGGAACTTTCATAGTGACGGAAGATGGCCGCCACGATTTCCTCAGGCTCGTCGATGACCTGCATGAGATCCATGTCCTCGGGGCTGATCAGCTTGTCGGCCACCAAGCGTTCCTGGAACCAGTCAAGCAGACCTCCCCAGAACTCCTTGCCTACCAGAATCACGGGAATCTTCGGTGTCTTGTTCGTTTGAACAAGAGTGAGCGCTTCCATCAATTCATCCAGCGTGCCGAAACCGCCGGGCATGACCACATAGGCCGAGGCCAGGCGCACGAACATGTACTTGCGCGGGAAGAAATGACGGAAGGTCTGCGAAATATCCTGGTAGGGATTGTTGTGCTGTTCCATGGGCAGCTCGATATTCAGGCCCACGGCCGGGCTCTTGCCGTAAAAGGCGCCCTTGTTGGCCGCCTCCATGACGCCGGGGCCGCCGCCGGAAATGACGGAGAAACCGGCATCCGAGAGCAGGCGGGCGATCCTTTCGGTCAATTCGTAGACGGGGTGGTCAACCGGCGTGCGGGCGCTGCCGAAAATGCTGACGGCCGGACGGATGTCGCGCAGGCGCGCAGTCGCCTCGACGAACTCTGACATAATGCCGAGCACCCGCCAGGCATCCTGTCCACTGGCCGCCTTGGCCTTGAGTTGCGGGTCTTTAACTATCGGCAGCTTGCTTTTCAACATCCCTCATGTCCTCTCTTCTTCTGGTCGACGGTTCGTCCTACCTATACCGTGCTTTTCATGCCCTGCCGGATCTGCGCAATGCCGCAGGCGAACCGACGGGCGCCATCTATGGCGTACTCAACATGCTACGCCGTCTGCTGGCGGAACAGTCGGCAGAATACCGGGCTGTTGTTTTTGACGCAAAGGGCAAGACCTTCCGCGACGACTGGTATCCGGAGTACAAGGCGCACCGTCCACCCATGCCGGACGACCTGGCCAGCCAGATCGAACCGCTGCATGCCGCCATCCGTGCCGCCGGCTGGCCGCTGTTGATGGTCGATGGCGTCGAAGCTGACGATGTGATCGGCACCCTCGCGCGTCAGGCAGCAGCGCAAGGCATGAGCTGCGTGATCTCGACCGGCGACAAGGACATGGCGCAGCTCGTGTGTGACAAGGTCACCCTGGTCAACACCATGAGCAATGAAGTGCTCGACATTCCCGGCGTCGAGGCCAAGTTCGGCGTGCCGCCCAATCTCATCGTCGACTATCTGACCCTGGTCGGCGATGCCGTAGACGGCGTCCCCGGCGTCGACAAGGTCGGCCCCAAGACCGCAGTCAAGTGGCTGACGCAGCACGGCACGCTGGACGGCATCATCGCCAATGCCGACAGCATAGGCGGCGCCGTCGGCGCCAATCTCAAGAAGGCGCTCGACTTCCTGCCGCTGGGGCGCAAGCTCGTGACCATTGTCTGCGACCTGAAGCTGGAGCAGCAGGTCACCGACTTGACGCCTCAAGCAATCGACCAGGAAAAGCTGGTCGAGATTTTTACCCGCCTCGAATTCAAGACCTGGACCAAGGAAGCACAGCAGGGCCGCTATGGAGTCACTGGCGGCGAACCCAAAGGCGATGCCGGCAAGGGCACACGCAAGCAGGAGAGCGTGCCGCTGTTCGCCCCCAGCCCCGCGGTGCCGGAAGAGGAGCCCGATCGCAGCGCCTATGTCTGCATCACGACTTGGGACGCGTTCGATGAATGGCTGGCCATCATCAGCGCCGCCCCCTTGACCGCACTCGACACCGAAACCACCGATCTCGACCAGATGCAGGCAAAGCTGGTCGGCATCTCCTTCGCCTGCGAACCCGGCCGTGCCGCCTACATCCCGCTCGGCCACAGCTATGCCGGCGCGCCGGATCAACTGCCGCTGGACGCAGTGCTGCACAAGCTCAAGCCTTGGCTGGAATCGGCGCAGCACGCCAAGCTCGGCCAGCACCTCAAGTACGACCGTCATGTTTTCGCCAACCACGGCATCGCCTTGCGCGGCATCGTCGAGGACACGCTGCTGCAATCCTACGTGCTGGAATCGGACAAGCCGCACGAGCTCGGCAGTCTGGCCGCGCGCCACTGCGGGCTCAAGACCATTCCCTATGACGAGCTGACCGGCAAGGGTGTGAATCGGATTTCCTTCGCGCAGGTTGCGGTGGACCAGGCATCGCTTTACGGCGCCGAAGACTCGGACATCACTCTGCGCGTGCATCGGGTGCTGTCTGCGCAACTCGCCGAGGCCGAACGGCTGAGCAATCTTTACCGCGAAATCGAACTGCCGACTGCCGAAGTGCTGTTCCGCATGGAGAGGAACGGCGTGCTCATCGACAGCCGCGCCCTCGCCCAGCAGAGCGACGAGATCGGCCGCCGCCTGCTCGAGATCGAAGGCGATGCCCATACGCTGGCCGGCCAGCCTTTCAATCTCAACTCGCCCAAGCAGCTGGCCGAGATCCTGTTCAACCAGCAGGGCCTGCCGGTGGTCAAGAAAACGCCCTCGGGCACACCCTCCACCGACGAGGAAGTGCTGCAGCAACTGGCGCAGGATTACCCGCTGCCGAAGATGCTGCTCGAGCACCGTAGCCTGGCCAAGCTCAAGGGCACTTACACCGACAAGCTACCCAAAATGGTGAATGCCGCCACCGGCCGCGTGCACACCAACTTCTCGCAGGCCACTGCGGTCACCGGCCGACTGTCCTCGAACGACCCCAATCTGCAGAACATCCCCGTGCGTACCGGCGAAGGCCGGCGCATTCGCTCGGCCTTTATCGCCGCACCCGGCTGCAAGATCGTCTCGGCCGACTATTCGCAGATCGAATTGCGCATCATGGCGCACCTCTCGGATGACGCACGCCTGCTGCAGGCTTTCGCCAACGGCGAGGATATTCACCGCGCCACCGCCGGTGAGATTTTCGGCGTCACGCCGCTGGAAGTCGGCAGCGAACAGCGCCGCGCCGCCAAGGTGATCAACTTCGGCCTGATCTACGGCATGAGCGCCTTCGGTCTGGCCAAGGAGCTGAATCTCGAACGCAGCGCGGCGCAGGCCTATATGGACCGTTACTTCACGCGCTATCCGGGCGTTGCCCACTACATGGAAGAAACGCGCACTGCAGCGCGTGATCGTGGCTACGTCGAAACCGTGTTCGGCCGCCGCCTGTGGCTGCCCGAGATCAAGTCCAGCAATGCGGGGCGCCGGCAAGGCGCCGAACGCGCCGCCATCAATGCGCCCATGCAGGGCACCGCCGCCGACCTGATCAAGCTCGCCATGCTGGCGGTGCAACGCTGGATAGACGAAGCGAAACTCAAGACGCAGATGATCCTGCAGGTGCACGACGAACTCGTGCTCGAAGTACCGGAAGATGAGCTCGCCATTGTGCGCGACAATCTGCCGCGCCTGATGCAGGGCGTCGCCAAGCTCAAGGTGCCGCTGCTGGCCGAGGTCGGCGTCGGTAACAATTGGGATGAAGCCCACTGAGGACAAACTCAGCAAGTAGAAGCATGACCGAAGAAAAGAAACCCACCCTGCGCATTGCGCCGCGCCCGGCCAAGGCCGCGCCCAAACCCGCCGGCAAGATGGCTGACAAAAGCCATGGCCGCTATGACCGCGCCCGCCCGCAACGCCAGATTCCCGGCACTACGCCGGTGCCGGAAAGCGACGGCAAGGTACGCGTCTCCAAGCTCATGGCCGAGCGCGGCCTCTGCTCGCGCCGCGAGGCCGACAGCTATATCGAACGCGGACTGGTTTTCGTCAATGGCGAACGTGTTGCCGAACTGGGCACCAAGGTCGATCCCTCCGCCGATATCCGCCTCGACACGCTGGCGCAGGCGCAGCAGGATGCGCGCGTCACCATCATCCTGCACAAGCCTATTGGTTTCGTCTCCGGCCAGGCCGAGGACGGCTACAAGCCGGCGGTGACACTGATCAAGGCCGAGACGCAGCAACGCAAATCCGGTGCGCAGGTTTTTCACCCATCCAATCTGCGTGGTCTCGCACCGGCCGGCCGTCTGGATATCGACTCGACCGGCCTGTTGGTGCTGACGCAAGATGGCGTTATCGCCAGAAAGCTGATCGGCGAAGACTCGGACGTGGAAAAGGAATACCTGGTCCGCGTCGAGGGTGCATTGAGCAACCAGGGCCTGCGCGACCTCAACCACGGCCTGAGCCTGGACGGGGTCAAGTTGCGCCCGGCCAAGGTCAACTGGATCAACGACGACCAGTTGCACTTCGTCCTCAAGGAAGGGCGCAAGCGCCAGATCCGCCGCATGTGCGAACTGGTCGGCCTGAAAGTGGTGGGCCTGAAGCGCGTGCGCATCGGCAACGTCAAACTCGGCGACCTGCCGCTGGGACAATGGCGCTACCTGCGTGACGACGAAAGCTTTTAACTCGCCTTGGCCGTCTTGAATCGCGCCAGCGTGCGCTCGCGCGCCAAAGCATGATTCACCACGGGCGCGGGGTAGTCGCGATTCAGCACAAAGCCGCAGGCCGCGGCATCCACGGGCTTCATGGTCCACGGCGCATGGATGAATTTGCTTGGCACCTTACCCAGCTCCGGCACGTAGCGCCGGATGAACTTGCCGTCCGGATCAAACTTCTCCGACTGCGTGACAGGATTGAAGATGCGGAAATAGGGCTGGGCATCACAGCCGGTCGAGGCCGCCCACTGCCAGCCGCCGTTGTTGGAGGCCAGTTCGAAGTCGTTCAGGTGCAGGGCAAAGTAGGCCTCGCCACGCCGCCATGAAATGCCGAGATCCTTGGTCAGGAAGGAAGCGACAATCATGCGCAGGCGGTTGTGCATATAGCCGCTCTGATTGATCTGACGCATCGCCGCATCGACGATAGGATAGCCGGTGCGGCCTTCGCACCAGGCTGCGAATAACATTTCGTCATCGTCCCAGACCAGCGCGTCGTACTCGGGCTTGAAGCAGCGCTCGACAACATCCGGGCGATGCCACAGGATCATCATGTAGAACTCGCGCCAGATCAGCTCCGACAGCCAGGTCTCGGCACCCCGCCCGCCATGCGCGTAGGCAAATGCGGCCAGCTGTCGTATGGAGATGGTGCCGAAGCGTAGATGGGTAGACAGATAGGACACACCTTTCACTGCGGGAAAATCACGCGCCTCCTTGTAGTCGTCGATACGCGCCTGGAAATCCTCGAATAGCGCAGCAGCGCCGCTACTGCCGAGCGGAAACGTGAGTTCGCACAGATTCGTCTTCTCAAAACCCAGGGCCGCCAGTTCGGGCAGGGCCACTTCGAACGGCGGCCGGGCGAGCCTGCTGAAATCGGATTCAAGCACCCGCAAATCGCCCGGCAGCAGACGCCGCAACCATGCATTCTTGTAGGGCGTGAATACCGAGAACGGCGTGCCACCCTGCGTCATCACCTCGCTCTTCTCGAAGATCACCTGATCCTTGAAATCGTCGAACGTAATTTCGGCCTGCGCCAGCGCCTTACTCACGGCGGCATCGCGCGCGACTGCCTGCGGCTCGTAATCGCGGTTGGCATACACGGCCGCCACACCCAGCTTCTGCGCCAGGGCCGGAATCTCGGCCAGCGGATCGCCCTGCACGACGATGAGTGCGCCGCCACGCTCACGCAGCAGCCGGTCCAGTTCGGACACCGCATGCCAGATGAACTCGACGCGGCGATCCTGGCGCGGCAAGTCGGCGAGGATGGTGGTATCGAAGACAAAGACACAGAACACCCGCTCATGGTCGAGCAGTGCATGGTGCAGGGCTGTGTGGTCGAGCAGGCGCAAATCGCGCCGGAACCAGACCAGGGCGGAACCGTTGTGCATGGCGCGCATGATGACATGCCCGCCGCCAAGAAGACAAAACAGTCACGGATTGACAAAGCCGCCCCGCCGCCTTAACCTTGCTGTCACGCGCCCTTTTGAACTCAGCTTGCCGGCGCACAATAAATAGGGCTAAAGCGAGAACAGGACGCTAACCCGATCTCGCCCCAGTCACCCAACTGAGCGATCGGGTTTTTTATTTTCAGCATGACGAAAAAACAGACTTCCGGCGTCGGCCTTGTCGAGGCCAAACGCGCACATTTCGATACGCCGCTCACGCTGCGCAGCGGCGAAGTGATGCCGGCCTACGACCTGGTCTACGAGACCTACGGCACGCTCAATGCGGATGCATCGAACGCCATTCTCGTCTGCCATGCGCTGTCGGGTCACCACCATGTCGCCGGCCACTATGCCGACCAGCCCAAGAATGTGGGCTGGTGGGACAACATCGTCGGCCCCGGCCGGCCGCTCGACACCGACAAATTCTTCATCGTCGGCGTCAACAATCTCGGCGGCTGCCACGGCTCCACCGGCCCGGCCAGCATCAATCCGGCGACGGGCAAGCCCTGGGGCGCCGACTTCCCCATGGTCACCGTGATCGACTGGGTGCACACCCAGGCGCGCCTCGCCGATCTGCTGGGCATCCAGTGTTGGGCCGCCGTTATCGGCGGCAGCCTGGGCGGCATGCAGGCGCTGCGCTGGAGCGTGACCTATCCCGAGCGCATCAAGAACACCATCGTCATTGCCGCTGCACCTTATCTCACTGCGCAGAACATCGCTTTCAACGATGTCGCCCGTCAGGCCATCCTCACCGACCCGGAGTTCTACGGCGGCAACTACTACGAACACAATGCGCGACCGGTGCGCGGCCTGCGCCTGGCGCGCATGCTCGGCCACATCACCTACCTGTCGGATGACCAGATGGGCGAGAAATTCGGTCGCGGCCTGCGCAACGGCAATCTGTCCTTCGGCTTCGATGTCGACTTCCAGATCGAGTCCTACCTGCACTACCAGGGCGACAAGTTCGCTGGTTACTTCGACGCCAACACCTATCTGCTGATGACGCGCGCGCTCGACTACTTCGATCCCTCGCGCGAGGAGAACGGCGACCTCACCGCCGTGATGAAGCGCGCCAGTTCGGACTTTCTCATTGTCTCCTTCACCACTGACTGGCGCTTCTCGCCGGAGCGCTCGCGCGAGATCGTTTCCTCGCTGCTGGCGGCCGAGAAGAATGTATCGTATGCCGAGATTGATCTCGCCTTCGGCCACGACTCCTTCCTCCTCGACGACCCCTACTATCACGCGGTCATCGACGCTTATCTCAAGAAGGTGCAGGCATGAATAGCGCAACAACCAAGGTGCTAGCCAACCGCTCCGACTGGAACATCATCGCCAGCTGGGTGCAGCCGGGCGAACGCGTCCTCGACCTGGGCTGTGGCGACGGCTCCCTGCTCAAGCTCCTGATCGAAGAGCGCGGTGCGCGTGGCTATGGCGTCGAGATCGACGCAGCCGGCGTGCTCGCCTCCATCAGGAACGGCATTAATGTCGTGCAGAGCGATATCGATCAGGGGCTAGCCGAGTTCGAGGACAACGCCTTCGAGCATGTGGTGCTGTCGCGCACCCTGCAAACCGTCAAGCACACCGAGAACACGCTGCGCGAGATGCTGCGCGTCGGCCGTGAGGCCGTTGTCAGTGTGCCCAATTTCGGCTACTGGAAAAACCGCCAGGCGGTGCTTAACGGCCGCATGCCCGTATCCGAAGATCTGCCTTACCAGTGGTACGACACGCCCAATGTGCGCTTCTTCACATTGGCGGATTTCGAGGCGCTGTGCGCGCAGATGGGCATTGTCATCAAAACGCGCGAGGTGCTCGACGCCGCCGGCCAGCCCGTGCATGAAGAGCACAACTTCCTCGGCAGCCTGGGCGTCTATCGCATCAGCAAGGGCTGAACGGCCCGGCGCATGAGCACGATCCTCTATCCCTTCGGCGATGCCATGCCGGCGCCTGGCACCGCGCTGGAAGTCGCCCCCGGCGTGCGCTGGATTCGCATGCCCCTGCCCTATGCGCTCAACCACATCAATCTGTGGCTGATCGAGGATAGTCCCGGGCGCTGGTGCGCCGTGGATACCGGCATGGACATGGGTGATGTGAAGCTGCACTGGCAAACCTTGCTGGCGCAGTACCCGCTGTCACGCCAGCTCGTCACCCACTACCACCCCGACCACCTCGGGCTGGCGGCCTGGCTGCAGGCGCAAACCGACGCACCGCTGGCCATGACCCAGGGCGAATACCTGACCGCCCAAGCCTTCGCCAACGAGATCGGCAACTACTCGCCGCAGGCCACCGGAGAACTGTTCCGCCGCCACGGCCTCGATGCAGAGCGCCTGCAGGCGCTGGCCGTGCGCGGGAATGCCTACCGGCGGGCCGTGCCGGCCATTCCGGCCACTTATACCCTGCTGCGCGACGGCATGCGCATCCGCATCGGCAAGCACGACTGGCGTGTCATCACCGGCCACGGCCACTGCCCTGAACATGCTGCGCTGTATTGCGAGGCGCTGGGCGTACTGATCGGCGGCGACATGATGCTGCCTTCGATTTCGACCAATGTCGCGGTGTTTGCGCCCAATCCGGACGACGATGCACTCAGTGACTTCCTTGCCTCAATCCTCCGTTTCACTGAGCTGCCGGAAGACACGCTGGCCCTGCCTTCGCACGGCCGCCCTTTCCGCGGCATACACGCCCGTGTAGCCGCACTCGAAGCCCACCACGCCGAACGCTGTGTCGAACTGGTTGCTGCGTGCCGGCACCAGCCGCACACCGCAGCCACACTCTTGCCCGTGCTGTTCCAGCGCGATATCACCGACCCGCACCAGACCCTGTTCGCCATGAGCGAGGCCATCGCGCATCTGAACTACCTCGAACGGCGCGGCGAACTGCAGCGCAGCAACGACGACGGCACTTACCGCTACAGCGCATGACACCCCTCTTCCCGGCTGACCGTCCCCTGCGTGTCGTCTTCGACACCAATGTGCTGTTGTCCATGTTCGTCTTTGCCGACAGCCGCTTCGCGCCCTTGCGCGCCGAGGTCGACGCCGGCCGCTGGCTCGCCTTCACGCGACCGGACTGCGTGGAAGAGTTCCGCCGGGTGCTGGACTACGGCATGTTCAAGCTTGAACCCGAACGCCAGGCAGCCGCCCTCGCCGCCTATGTGGCCGTCGCCCGCCAGCCGCAGGCCTTGCTGCCCCTCGAACCGGCTCCGCTGCCACGCTGCAAGGACAAAGACGACCAGAAGTTTCTTGAGCTCGCCCGCGATATCGGGGCCGACTGGTTGGTCAGCTCGGACAAGGCCTTGCTCAAGCTCAATCGCAAGCTGATTGGCCGTTATCGCGTACTCAAGCCCGAACAGGCCTTGAAGGAATTGCTCTCCTCCTAGCATTGGGCCGGCCCCTCGGTCCGGCTTATGTCTAAAGTTACCGCTGGCGCGGCCGTTATGCCATTGACGTGCTCCGCCGACCGGACCTTGAACATGCTGGACATGCGCAAAACCACCTTTGCCTGCCTTTTGATGGCCCTTCCCGCCCTGCCGACCCTGGCAGCGCCTCCGCCCGCCCAGTCATGGCAGCTCATTGACAAACGCAATGACGAACGTATTTCCCTGGACAAGACGCGCATCAGCCGCCTCGCGAACGGCAATACCGCGGCCTGGAGCCGCCTGACGCTGGGCTTTGATATCCCGGACAGTCATACCGGCGTCCGCTACACCGCCATTGAGGCACTGAACAGTTACGACTGCAGCAAACGCCAGTACGTGACCCTGAAACGCATCTATGTCGACAGCAAGGGGCAGCCGGTGCGCGAGGAGAAGGTAGACGCGCCCCGTAGCATCTCTATCGAGACGGGCAGTTTCGAGGAAAAGCTGCTGCCGCATGTCTGCAAGCCGCGCGCTGTCGGCGAGATGAAGGAGGTGGCGGAGAAGGTTGTGGCCGCCCTGAACGGGCCGACGCCAGGCGCCCAAAGCACCGAACAGCGCAAACAGAAGGCCAGCGCCGTCACCGTCGCCGATACCGGCAACAAGGGCCGCCTGATCGAGCTGCCCCGAATTGAACCTGAAATGGCCGACAAGCCGCCGCCCCCGCTTCCCGCCAAACCGGAGATAAAGAAGCCGGTCAGCGAAAAGGCCGCCGAGCAAGCCGAAGCGGACGCCGAGAAGCCGGCCAAGCCGCAGACCAAAGATGGCAAGAGCGCGGCAGCCACTGCAGGCGCCGCGCCCAACTATCACACCGGCAACGTCAGCCGCGCCGAGATCGAACGTCAGCTCGCCACCTTTGGCCCGCGCAAGTCGCGCACCGCCACCACCAAGAAGGCCGCGGCAGCCCCCAAGGAGGCGGCCACCAGCAAGCCGCGCCACTGGTCCTACGAAGGTAAGGGCGGTCCCGAGGCCTGGGCGCACCTCAGTCCGGACAATCACGCGTGTAACTCAGGCAAGCGCCAGTCGCCGATCGATATCGGCGACGGCATACGCGTAGACCTCGAGCCGATCCAGTTTGCCTATGTGTCCAGCCCCTGGTCGGTGCTCGACACAGGGCATACCGTACAGGTGAATATTCCGGATGGATCCGCGATCACGGTCATGGGACGCCGCTTCCAATTGCTCCAGTTCCACTTTCACAAGCCGGCGGAGGAGCGGGTTAACGGTCGCAGCTACGACATGGTCGCCCATTTCGTGCATAAGGACGCCGACGGCAACCTGGCCGTAGTTGCCGTACTCATGGAAAAGGGCCCGGAGCATCCGCTGGTGCAGGCGGTCTGGAACAACCTCCCGCTTGAGCAAGGCATGCTGGTGACGCCGTCCTCAATGCTGGACTTGAACAAGCTTCTGCCAGAAAAGCGCGACTATTGGACGTATATGGGCTCGCTGACCACGCCGCCCTGCACCGAGGGCGTGCTGTGGATGGTCATGAAACAGCCGCTGCAGGTTTCCGCCGAGCAGATCGCGATTTTCGGCCGTCTCTATCCGCATAACGCACGCCCGATTCAGCCGAGCAACAACCGCCTGATCAAGGAATCCCGCTAAGCCGTGCCACAAGCGCACCGGCCGGCACACGGCCGGCGCGCCTGTTTCATGCAGGACTGTTCATGCACTTTTCCATGAACTTGTTCTTCGCGGCACCGCTCAGCTTCTTGCCGGTTTTCTTGCTGACCGCCTTCTGCGCACAGCTTTCAGCCTGCGGCCCGGAATACTTGGCGGCCTTGGGGGCGGGGCATTTGCCCTCCGGACACTCGGGTTTGGCCGGCGCCTGGGCATGCGCTAGGGAGGCGAACAATAGAACAGCCAGCGGATAGGCATATCGACTCATCCTGGACTCCTTGGTAAGCACCGCAAATGCGGCCGGACGAGCCTATATCAACGCAAATGAAACTTCAATTATTTTTGTGCAGAATTGAGCAATTCGTCCGGAGCCAGGGCAAACAGAGCCTCCGCCGGCAAGCGCCACACGCCAAGTACTGCCGTACGCCTAGTCTTCGCCTAAGCTTCCGTCCAGGGCCGACTGCTGGCGGTCGATGAACTCCTGCATGCTGTCAATGCCGCGCAGCAACAGGATGGTGGAACGCACAGCGCCTTCGATCAGCACCGCCAGATTGCGCCCGGCCGCCACTGGCAGCACAACGCGGCGCACATCGACACCCAGCACCGCCATGCTCTGATCCCCGGTGGGCAGGCGCTGGGCGGCGCTCATTTCCACCGGCTGCATGCGCTGCAAATGGACGATCAGCTTGAGACGCATCTTGCGGCGGCTGGCGGTCTCACCAAAGATGGTGCGGATATTCAGGAGACCGAGGCCGCGCACTTCAAGAAAATCGCGCAGCAGAGGCGGGCAATGACCTTCCAGCGTGCCCGGGGCAACCCGGGAAATCTCAACCACGTCGTCAGCGACGAGACCGTGACCGCGCGAGATCAGCTCCAGGCCGAGCTCGCTCTTGCCGACCCCGGAATCGCCGGTGATCAATACACCGATGCCGAACACATCCATGAACACGCCGTGCATGGAGATGGTTTCGGCGAGCTCGCGCGATACGTAAGCACGCAACGAATCAATGATCTCGGCCGAGCTTTGCGGTGTCGTGAACAGCGGCGTATCGGTGCTCTGGCAAGCCTCGGCAACCGCCGGGTGCACTTCGCAACCGTCAGCGACGATGATGGCCGGCGGCTTGGCCGCCATGATCTCGCGCATGTGCTGCGCCGCCTTGGCGGCGGGCAGGCGGTGGGCCCAGCTAATTTCGGGCGTACCGACGACTTGAATACGGTCAGGGTGAATCAGGTTGAGGTGGCCAACCAGATCGGATGGCGAAATATCATCCTGGTTGACCTGGATGGCTCGCTCCAGCGCCCCGCAAACGCAGGTCAGCTGGAGATGACCGCGGTTCTGCTCAAACAGCTGCGCTACGCGGAGTTGGCGCATCGGCCTGCCATTCGCTGAAAAGTCGGTGCACGGCCTCGTTGTCGGCAGCGCTGCCGACCTGGTCGCGGAAGCCGCGATCGGAAAACATCTGAGCGAGCTCGGACAAGAGTTGCAGATGGCGCTCGGTGGCTGCCTCCGGCACGAGCAGGACGAAAGCCAGGCTCACCGGTTTGCCGTCCGGCGAGTCGAACTGCACCGGGCTTTCCAGACGCATGCAGGCGCCGATTGCGTCCTTGAGCCCCTTGATGCGGCCGTGCGGAATGGCGATCCCTTGGCCCAGGCCGGTGGAGCCCAGCTTTTCGCGTGCGAAAAGAGCGTCGTAGACGACGTTGCGGGCAATGCCGTGGTTATTCTCGAACAGCAGACCAACCTGTTCAAACAGGCGCTTCTTGCTGCTGGCTTCTAGCCCCACCACGACGTTCGACGGCGGCAGGAGCTTGGCAATCTGGTTCATGCTGAGGTTCAATCGGCTACTGGTTGTCTGCGCGGGGAATTTGGAATCGCGAGTGCCGTTATGGATTCCGGCGGCGGGAGCGCAGTATACCCCTAAAGGCGCCGCCGGAAAATTTATATATTATTCAATCGGATGCCGCTTTTCGGCAGCGTGGTCGGTGATCTTTTCCTTGTGCTTGACCACCTGCCGGTCAAGCTTGTCGGCCACCAGATCTATTGCGGCATACATATCCGCATCAGCGCAATCGGCATGTATGTCCTTACCCTTCAGATGCATCGTGACTTCGGCCTTCTGCAAGGCTTTCTCGACCGTCAGGATCATATGTACGCTGGTGACATTGTCGAAGTGCCGGATAACGCGGTCCAGCTTCTGCTGGGCATAGTCGCGGATGGCGGGAGTGACATCGACGTGATGACCGGTGATGTTCAGGTTCATGGTGCCTCCTGGAGTTACAGGGTTTTACGCAGGTTGACCGGCGGAATACTCAGGGACTCGCGATACTTGGCCACAGTGCGCCTTGCAACGACGATACCCTGCTCGCCGAGGACTTCCGCAATTCGTGCATCGGAAAGCGGCTTGTGGCCGTCTTCTGCACTGACGAGCTGCTTGATGAGCGCCCGTATTGCGGTGGAGGAAGCCGCGCCGCCGCTGTCGGTGGCGACATGGCTTCCGAAAAAATACTTCAGTTCATAAATGCCGCGCGGGCTGGCAATGTATTTCTGTGTCGTCACGCGCGAAATCGTCGACTCGTGCAACTCGACCGTATCAGCGATTTCGCGCAAGGTCAAAGGGCGCATCGCCACTTCGCCGTGATCGAAGAACTGGCGCTGACGGTCTACGATGGCCTGGGACACGCGCAGGATGGTATCGAAACGCTGCTGCACGTTCTTGATCAACCACTTAGCCTCCTGCAATTGCCCCGCCAGACTGGCCGAAGAACCGTTGCGGTTGCCTTGCAGTATCTGCGCGTAGAGGCGGTTGATACGCAAGCGTGGCATGGCTTCACGATTGAGACTGGCGACCCAGCGACCGCGCGACTTCTTGACCACCACGTCCGGCACGACATAACGCGTATCCAGAGCAGCAAACTGCGCACCCGGGCGCGGATTAAGCGAACGTACGAGTGCGTGTGCCTCGCGCAAAGTATCGTCGTCGCACCCGAGCGCCTTCTTGATGCGAACAAAATCGCGGTTGGCGAGCAGATCCAGATGCTTGCGCACGATGCCCAGCGCCAGATCGCGTACCGGACAGGCGGCCAGGGGTTCGAGCTGCAAGGCCAGGCACTCGGCAGGCGTCAGCGCGCCTATGCCGAGGGGGTCAAAATTCTGGATATGGCGCAAGGCGATCTGCAGCTCGTCCAGCAGCTCCTCGGGGTCCTCACCCAGTTCATCCGGCAAGACCTCGATCAGATCGGACAAGGGCTGGGCTAGATAGCCGTCGTCATCAAGCGCCTCAATCAGAAAGGCCACCATGGCGCGATCACGGTCAGAGAGCTGGATCAGTGCCAGTTGGGCGAGCAGGTGGTCACGCAGGCTGGTCGATGCGGCCTGGATATCGCCAAAGTCGCTGTCGTCGTTCTCGTCGCGCGGCGTACCGCTGCTGCTGCCGAGCTCGACACCCCAGCCAAGCTCGTCATCGCTGGCAGCAATGTGCTCGGTCACGGCCTCGTTGGCGGGAGCCTCTTGTTGCGTGCTTTCCTGGGCCGGCGGATTGGCGGGCAGATCGCCGGCCAGTACTGTCATCGGGATATCTTCGCTACCCTCCTCACGCTCCAGCAGGGGATTGTCCTGCAGGAACTGTTCGATCTCCTGATTCAACTCCAGCGTCGACAACTGCAACAGCCGGATCGACTGCTGCAATTGCGGTGTGAGCGCAAGATGCTGGGAGAGCTTGAGTTGGAGGGTCTGCTTCATCGGACTCTGCGCATGTCCCTACATGCGGAAGTGCTCGCCCAGGTAGACCTTGCGCACACTTTCGTTATAGACGATTTCGTCGGGCCTGCCTGAGGCGAGAACTTCGCCGGCATTGATGATGGTCGCGCGGTCGCAGATGCCCAGCGTCTCGCGCACGTTGTGGTCGGTAATGAGAACGCCGATGCCGCGCTCCTTGAGGAAGCGGATGATTTTCTGGATGTCGATCACGGCAATCGGATCGACACCGGCAAATGGTTCGTCGAGCAGAATAAAGCGCGGATCGCTGGCCAGCGCGCGGGCGATTTCGACGCGCCGACGCTCGCCGCCGGACAGTGAAATCGCCGGGTTGTTACGCAGATGGGTGATGTGCAACTCTTCCAGCAGCTCTTCGAGGCGAGTCTCGATCTGGCCGGCTTCCAGCCCCTGCAGCTCGAGCACGGCGCGGATATTGTCGCCGGCGGTGAGCTTGCGGAATACCGAGCTTTCCTGCGGCAGATAGGACAAGCCCATGCGTGCACGCTTGTGGATGGGGAAATGGGTAAGGCGGGTTTCTGAGGCGCTGTCTTCTTCCTGCAGCGTAATCTCGCCGCCATCCAGCGCCACCAGCCCCACCACCATGTAGAAACAGGTCGTCTTGCCGGCGCCATTGGGGCCCAGCAGCCCGACCACCTCGCCGCTGCCCACGTCGAAGGACACGTCCTTGACGACGGTGCGCGACTTATACTTCTTGCGCAGATTGGATGCGCTCAGCTTGCTCATTGAACCTCGTCCCGCCGCATTTCACCCGACTCGTCTGCCTCCTTCAGCACGCGACGAATCACGTCGGTGCCGAAGCCGCGTCCTTGGAGGAAGCGCGCCTGTTTGGCCCACTCCCTGGCATCAAGTGGCTGGGCATCGAATTTCTTCTTCCAGACCATGCGCGCACGTTCGATCTCGCTCGGCAGGTCGTCAACTTTCAGTTCCTGTTCAACCAGGCCCTCTTCGACACCACGCTGACGCAGCTCCTGACGCAGGCGCCCGGCGCCGAAACGCTCGGCGCGGCTCTTGATGAAAACCGCCGCGAAGCGCTGGTCTGAGAGCAGCTTGGCATCCTGAAGACTGTTCAACACGCTATCAATTTCTTCCTGGGTTCCATGGGCCGAGAGTTTCCTCGCCAGCTCGGCGCGGCTGTGTTCCCGCCGCGCCAGGTAGGCGACCGCACGCTGTTTCAGCGTGCGGTCCTGTTTTTTCACTCCGCAGCGACAGGTGCTTGCATCTCGGCAATGCCGAGCGCGGTACGCACCTTGTTTTCGATTTCCATCGCCAGCTCGGGGCGTTCGCGCAGGAACTCGCGCACATTGTCCTTGCCCTGGCCGATCTTCTCGCCGTTGTAGGCATACCAGGCACCCGACTTCTCGACGATCTTGTTCTCGACGCCCAGCTCGATGATCTCGCCTTCGCGCGAGATACCCTCTCCGTAGAGAATGTCGAAGTGGGCTTCGCGGAAGGGCGGAGCCACCTTGTTCTTGACGACCTTGACCTTGGTTTCGTTGCCGACCACTTCGTCGCCCCGCTTGATGGCGCCGGTGCGGCGGATGTCCATACGCACCGAGGCATAAAACTTGAGCGCATTGCCGCCTGTGGTGGTTTCCGGGTTGCCGAACATCACGCCGATCTTCATGCGGATCTGGTTGATGAAGATGACCAGCGTATTGGTGCGCTTGATGTTGCCGGTCAGCTTGCGCAGCGCCTGCGACATCAGGCGGGCCTGCAGGCCGGGCAACTGGTCGCCCATTTCACCCTCGATTTCAGCCTTGGGGGTCAGTGCGGCAACCGAGTCGATCACGATCAGATCGACGCCGCCGGAACGCACCAACATGTCGGTGATTTCGAGGCCCTGCTCGCCGGTATCCGGCTGGGAAATCAGCAGATCGGGAACATTCACGCCCAGCTTGGCGGCATACACCGGGTCAAGCGCGTTTTCCGCATCGATATAGGCAGCGACGCCGCCGGCCTTCTGGATTTCGGCCACCACCTGCAGACACAGGGTGGTCTTACCCGAGGACTCCGGACCGTAAATCTCGACCACGCGGCCGCGCGGCAGGCCGCCGATGCCCAATGCAATGTCCAGACCGAGGGAGCCGGTAGAAACAGACTGCAAATCGTCGGTTGCCAGCCCTTCGCCCATCTTCATGATGGAGCCCTTGCCGAACTGCTTTTCAATCTGGGCCAGGGCGGCCTGCAAGGCCTTGGTTTTATCGTCCATGTACTGCTCCTGAATGGTTGAGAGGATTATGGCACAGCTTTTGCGTGGGTCACTCTCCCAGCCGCTGTAACAATCCCTCTAGCGCATGCATCACGGCCTGTTGCCGTATGCCTCTGCGCTCACCTTCGAAGAGCATTGTTTCGCTGCCAGGCGTGCCGCCACGACGACACCAGCCGAAGCATACGGTGCCCACTGGCTTAACAGATGAGCCACCCCCTGGACCAGCGATACCGGTGATCGAAATTGACCAATCGGCATTTGAATTGGCGATGGCGCCGGCCGCCATTTCGCGTGCAATTTCTTCGCTGACCGCACCAAAAGTTGCCAGGGTGTCCGTACGTACACCAAGCATATCAGCTTTGGCCTGATTCGAATAGGTAACAAAGCCGCGGTCAAACCAGCCCGAGCTGCCGGCGGTATCGGTCACCACCTCGGCCACCCAGCCGCCGGTGCAGGATTCGGCAGTCGCCAGCATGAGTCTGCGTTCAATCAGCGCCTGGCCCAGCTGCTGCGAAAGGGCGACCAGTAGCGGATCCATCAGTGCAGCAGGCGGGTGATGAAGAAGATCGCCGCGATGCTGTAGAAGGCGGCGATCAGGTCGTCGCACATGACGCCAAAGCCGTTCTTGACCTGCACGTCGAAATAACGCGCTGGCTGCGGCTTGAGCACATCGAAGATGCGAAACAGGATAAAGGCCGCCAACTGCCACGGCCAGGTATTTTCGGTCAGCAACTGCGTCGCCCAGAGTACCAGCCAGAAGGGCACGATCTCGTCGATGACGATGCTGCCATGGTCAACCGCACCGAGATTGCGGCCGGTCACCTGGCAGACCCACACGCCGACGATAAAGCTCAGCAGCAGAAAGGCGCCCATCAGCGCGGGCGTCGTCAGCCACTGCGCCAGGGCCATATAGCTCGCCCAGCCGAACAGTGTGCCGGTGGTGCCCGGCGCCACCGGCGAGTAGCCGCTACCAAAGCCGCCGGCAATGAAGTGCGCGGGATGGCTGAACAGAAACTTGAGCGGCAGGACCTTGGGCGGTTTCTTGATCATGGTTTTTGGCGGGGTGAGCGAAGCGTCAAGCGAAGTGGTCGAAGCCGCGACGCTGGGGCAGAATCGCCTCCCCCTCCGGACCGGTGACGGAAAGCTGCCCGGTCTCGCCCGCCACCAGCGTGCCGATGCGCATCAGGCGCAGACCGATCTGCTGGGAGAGCGCCTCGACCTCGGCGCGACGTGCAGCCGGGGCGGAGAACAAGAGTTCGTAGTCGTCCCCGCCCCCCAGGCACATGTCGCGCTGGATACCGGGCGGCGGCAGATTATTGAAATGCAATTCGGCCGCGCAGTGCGACTCTTCAAGGATATGGCCGAGATCGGCGAGCATGCCGTCGGATACATCGAGCGCCGCCGTCGCCAGGCCACGCAGGCCCAGGCCCAGCGCCACGCGCGGTTGCGGACGCGTCAAGGCCTTGAGGCAGTCGCTGCGGCGCGGCTCGTTGAACTCGACCTTGCCCTGCAGGATGGCCAGCCCGAGACCGGCCCGGCCTGGCG
>DATMSM010000051.1:0-6824 GCA_035565355.1 Rhodocyclaceae bacterium | reverse complement strand
GCGCGGCCTTGGGGGCGGCAGCCGGTGCGGCCGACAGCTTGGGCGGCGGGGGCGGCCAGGTGACTTCACCCTGGTTGATCACGGTGGTGCCGCGAACAACCTCGTCTTCCATGTTCATGTGGATGGCGGCAGCACCGTTTTCGGCAGCCGGTTCCACGCTATTGGTCTTGATCAGGTCTTCCGACAGGCGGAACAGGTTGGTCGCGTACAGGGTCGATGCAGTCTTGGCCAGACGGCACGGCAGATCCTTGTAGCCGACGATGGTTACGCCATGCACGACGGTGACTTCGCCCGGAACGGTCAGCTCGCAGTTGCCGCCTTGTTCGGCAGCGAGGTCGACGATGACGCTACCAGCCTTCATGGACTTGACCATGTCGGCGGTGATCAGCTTCGGTGCAGGCTTGCCCGGAATCAGGGCGGTGGTGATGATGATGTCGACTTCCTTGGCCTGCTGGGCAAACACTTCCAGCTGGGCCTTTTGGTAGCCTTCCGACATGACCTTGGCGTAACCGCCGGTGCCGGCGCCGTCTTCTTCGTAGTCAACAGCGACGAACTCGCCGCCCATCGAGACGATCTGGTCTTCGACTTCCTTGCGGGTGTCGTTGGCGCGTACGATGGCGCCCAGGTTGGCGGCGGTGCCGATGGCAGCCAGACCGGCCACGCCAGCGCCGATCACGAAGACCTTGGCGGGCGGAACCTTGCCGGCGGCGGTGATCTGGCCGGTGAAGAAGCGGCCGAAGGCGTTGGCGGCTTCAATCACGGCGCGATAGCCGGAGATATTGGCTTGCGAGGACAGGGCATCCATCTTCTGGGCGCGCGAGATACGCGGCACCGAGTCCATCGCCAGCACGGTCGCCTGCTTGGCGGCCAGTTGCTGCATCAGTTCGGGATTCTGCGCCGGCCAGATGTAGCTGACCAGGGTGCCGCCGGTCTTCAGCAGACCGACTTCTTCGGCGTTGGGGCCGCGCAGCTTGAAGATGATGTCGGCCTTGGACCAGACGTCGGCGGCGGCACCGAGGACTTCGGCGCCGGCGGCACGATATTCATCGTCGCTGATGTTGGAAAGATTGCCGGCGCCGGATTCGACGACGACCTGGTAGCCCTGCTTGATGAGCTTCTGTACGACCTCGGGGACTGTCGCGACGCGGGTTTCGCCGGCGAAAGTCTCCCTTGGCACTCCGATGATCAGAGGCATGTTTCCTCCATGGGATGGTGGTTATTTTGAAAAGGGTAAAAGCGTTGGTATTCGTGAGGCCGCGGCGCACCTTCAGCGGGCGCATGCCAGTCAGGCCAAGCGCGCAATTATAACTCAAAGCCTTTGACGACTTGTAGCCCAGGCCTGCCTTGAGGATCAGGGCTTTAGGCGGTTTAGTCGGCAAATCCGGGGCTTGCAGCGTGATTCCTGCGCTGAACCGCCCGATTGCTGCAATCTATCAAGTCTGGCGGTAGCTGGTGTCGGCCGAGATCGCACGCAGAATCTGCTCCCAGGGCAGATCATCGGTTTCCGTCAGCGCCAGCTTTTCAAGCAGGCGGGACACATCAATCGCAATCGCGTCGGCATCCAGCGCGGCGCGGAAACCGTTGAGGCCGCCGCACTGCAGGCGCAACTCGGTCTGGCTGTTGGTGGGGCCGCTCAAGGGGTCCCGGCGCAGCCCCAGGGCGAAGCGCGCCTTCTCGCGCAGCAGGCCGTGCAGGCTGGCGCAGGCCACGCGTGCCAGCGGCTGGGTGCATAACACCTCTTCCGCTTCGTGCCGCGACAGGGCGCAGACCGCGCAACGCCGGTTCAGTGCCGCCGCGAAAACGCAGGGCAGGCGGTTGATCTCGCCGCGGGCGCTGCGCTGATAGGATGGCCCGCTGTTCACGATGTGTTCAGAACCAGTGGGCAAGCAGGCCCATGGTGATCAGCAGCCAGCCAATGACCGCCGCAATCAGGTGCCGGTCGGTGAGCAGCGCCTCCGCCGCGTCGCCGCCGCCGCCGCGCCGATGCAGCAGATAAAGGTAGCGGAAGATGCCGTAGAGTACGAAGGGCACGGTGACCCACAGGTGCCTGCCGTGCAGGATGGCGGCATCGTCGCTGACGGTGTACAGGCTGTACGACAGCACGGTGCAGGCCGCCGTGATGGAAATCATCTGGTCAAGCAGGTGCGGCGAATAATGCTCCAGCACGCGGCGGTGCGCGCGGGCGGCGCCTTCGTCGGTGTGCATGGCGTTGAGTTCGGCGCGGCGCTTGGTGAAGCCGAGAAAGAGCGTCAGCATCAAGCCGCACAGCAGCAGCCATTGCGATGGCACGATGCCCAGCGCCAGGGTGCCGGCCAGCAGGCGCAACATGAAGCCCGCCGAGATCAGGAACACGTCGAGAATGACGATGTGCTTGAGGCGCAGCGTGTAGGCGATGTTGACGCCGAGATAGGCAAGGAAAACCCACTCGGCTTGGCCGATGAAGCGAAACGCGATGTCGAGGGCAAAGCCCAGGCAGACGGCAAGGAGCGCCAGTGCGACCGGCACGCTGAGGGCGCCGCTGGCCAGGGGCCGGTGGCGCTTCTGCGGATGCAGGCGGTCCTGTTCCCTGTCAATCAGGTCGTTGAAGATGTAGACCGAGGAAGACAACAGGCAGAAAGCCAGCGTTGCCGCGAGCGCCTTGGTGACAAGCGCGGGCTCGCCCCAGGCATGCGCGAACAGCAGGCCGACCAGCACGAAACCGTTCTTCAACCATTGATGCGGCCGCAACAAGCGCAACCACGGTGGCAGTCTGTCCTTTAGTGACATGGCTTCAGCGCTGGCATGGCTGTCCCGGGAAGTAGCGATCACAGAAATAGCAGGCCGTCTGCGGCAGGGCAGGCGGTACTGCATAGTACTGCTGCTTGATGTCGGCCAGGATGACATCGCGATATTGCGCGTAGTTGAAGCCTTCGCCGAGCACCAGATAGAAGGTGGCATCAGCAATCTCGAAGGTCTTCAGCTCAAGCTGGCGGAAGTAGGGGCGGTAGTCCCGGTCCAGGTCTGGCGGTGTCTTGCGCAGGACCGCAATCTTGCCGCCATCGAGCGCCCGCAGGTCGGTGAGGATGTCGTCGTGACGGGCGTGGCTGGAGCCAACCCCGAAGACACCGATGTAGCGCGGCTGGCCGCCGGGGTCGCGGACATAGGTGTTCACACCGAGTGTCACCGCATTCGAGTAGCCATCCATCATCCAGGTGTAGTCGGCATAGGGCTGCAGCTGATCAAGCAAAAGCTGCGGTTTCACGGTCAGCACGATGCCCGGGTAGTACTTGGTGTTCTGCCAGCGCTCCATCGGCGTATAGGTGATGGCGACAACGACGATGACATGCAGGATGGCGAAGCCGGCGAAGAAGCGCCAAACCTTGCGCAGTTGGGTCTGGTCGACACACAGCACCAGCAGGATCAACACGAAGGGGACGAAGGACAGCACCCAGTGCAGGCCGATGCCGCGCACCAGCGACAGCGGCACAAACAGGGCCAGGGGCACGAAGCCGAGCAGGATCAGAGCGCGGCCTTCGGGTGCCTGGAAGTACTCGCGTATCGCTGCGGACTTGCGCTGCAGATACCAGAGGCAGGGCGGCGTCAACAGGTAGAGCAGGATGGCTGCGTATTCAAGGGGAGTTTTCCACGACAGCCCGGTATTGCCCTTGTGGCTGCGGTTGTAGAAATTGAACATGATGTTCGGCCAGCAATGCCCTGCATTCCACCAGGCCATCAGGGCCAGGCCGGGTAGCGTCATGGCATACACCAGCAGCAGACCACCAAACTTGCGCTTGCCCGGGCGTACCACGGTGTCCACGAGATAGGCGAAACCGAGCAGGGCGGCGAAATACTTGGACATGACCGCGCCGAGCAGGCCGAAGCCGGCGAGCAGATACCAGCGCCACGGCGACTGGCCAGCGGCTTCGGCGCGGCGTGCGAGCAGCCAGCCGAAGCCCGACAGCACGCTGAAGTACACCAGCGGCGTGTCGGTGGTGATGAGGACGTTCCAGACATTGCCGGGCGCCAGCAGCACCAGCAAGGCGGCACCCCAGGCCACGGTGTCGCCGCGCGGACGCAGGAACACGGCGGTCATCCAGGCCAGGATCGCGGGCTGCAGGATGACGGGCAGACGCAGCCACCATTCGGCATGGCTGAACTGCAGCAACAGGGCCAGCATCCAGCCGACGATGGGCGGATGGTCGTAAAAGCCCCAGTCCGGCCATTGTCCCCACCAGATGAAGTAGGCTTCGTCGCCGGTAAAGGGCAGGATAGCGGCGAACCAGAAACGGAAGACCAGCGTCAGCAGCAGCGCGATCGGGAAGATGCGTCGGGGGTTCCAGCCGTCGGTTGTGAAGCTCATGCGTGCATCAATTCTCGGCGGCGGCGACCAGGCGGCGCTTGCGTACCGCTTCTGCCAGTGTGTCGAGTACCGTCAGGCTGTCTTCCCAGCCGATGCAGGCGTCGGTGATGCTCTGGCCGTATTCCAGCGTCACGCCGGGCTTGAGGTCCTGGCGGCCTTCCTTGAGGTGGGATTCCACCATCACGCCCATGATGCGCGCATCGCCGCTGGCGACCTGCGCGCCGACATCATTGGCGACGTCGACCTGGCGCTTGAACTGTTTGTTGCTGTTGGCGTGCGAGAAATCCACCATCAGGCGTGCGGCCAGGCCGGCCTTGCCGAGTTCGGCGCAGGCCGCCTCGATGCTGGCGGCATCGTAGTTGCTGCCGTGATTACCGCCGCGCAGGATGATGTGGCAATCCTCATTGCCCGAGGTCGACACAATCGCCGACCGCCCCGCCTTGGTGACCGAGAGGAAATGGTGCGGGCTGGAGGCGGAACGGATCGCGTCGATGGCGATCTTGACGTTGCCGTCGGTGCCGTTCTTGAAGCCAATGGGGCAAGAGAGACCGGAAGCCAGTTCGCGGTGTACCTGGGATTCGGTGGTGCGTGCGCCGATGGCGCCCCAGCTGACGAGGTCGGCCGTGTACTGCGGCGTGATCACGTCGAGGAACTCGGTCGCGCACGGAATCTGCATTTCGTTCAAATCCCAGAGCAGCTTGCGGGCGGTCTTCAGGCCAGTGTTGATGTCGTAGCTGTCGTCGAGATGCGGGTCGTTGATCAGACCCTTCCAGCCCACCGTGGTGCGTGGCTTTTCAAAGTAGACGCGCATCACGACGATAAGGTCGGCCTTGAGGCGTTCGCGCTGCACTTTTAGCTTGTGCGCGTATTCGAGCGCGGCCTTCGGATCGTGAATGGAGCAGGGGCCGATGACGACTACCAGCCGGTCGTCGGCACCGTGCAGCACCTGGTGGATCTCCTGGCGGACGGTAAAGGTGGTCTGCGCGGCGGTCTCGGTGGTGGGGAAGTCCTTGAGGATGGCTTCCGGCGTCAGCAATTCCTTGATTTCCTTGACGCGCACGTCGTCGACGATGGGTTTCATTTCCAGATCCGGCAGATAAGCTATCGAATCCAGCATTTTACCGTGCGGACCGGCGGAAAGCACGCAAGCTACATGGATGCGGCGCGGCCTGTGTGCGTCGCCGCTACAGGCGGCAACTGGGCGCCGGTGACCCCGGCCCGGCGGTGCGGTCTAGGTTATGCACAAATTGTCATATTTGGTTAATGCCCCAGCCTCGCTATAGTTCGGAGCCAAACATAAGAAGTCTGGTGCACATGCAGGCGCAAGCCGCGTGCGCCGGAACCCGGATGTGAATACCTTCTCCGATAGCTTCAGCACCGCGCTCACCCTGCTTTTGCACGCCGACGAACAGTTGTTTTCCATCGTCGGCCTCAGCTTGCGCGTCAGTTTCGTTGCTGTCCTGCTGTCAGCCGCATTTGCCCTGCCGCTGGGCGCTATGCTGGCGGTGGCGCGTTTCCCCGGCAGCCGCACCCTGACCGTGATGATCAACGGCTTCATGGGGCTGCCCGCCGTGGTGGTCGGCCTGGCGGTCTATCTGTTGCTCTCGCGCGCCGGACCGCTCGGCAGCTTCGGATTGTTGTTCACGCCCACGGCGATGAGTATTGCGCAGGCGGTGCTGGTTTTTCCGCTGATCGCCGCCATCACCCGCCAGATTGTCGAGGATGCCTGGATCGAGTACACCGAACAGCTGCGTTCGCTGGGCGCCAGCAGCTGGCAATCCGCCCTGACCCTGCTCTGGGATACGCGCTGGTCCTTGTCCACCGTCATGCTGGCCGGCTTCGGGCGCGCCATTGCCGAGGTCGGCGCGGTCATGATCGTGGGCGGCAATATCGAAGGTGTGACGCGCGTCATGACCACAGCGATTGCACTGGAAACCAGCAAGGGCGACCTGCCCCTGGCACTGGGGCTCGGCATCGTACTGGTCAGCCTGGTGCTGCTGCTCAATGCCATCGCGCACTTCATCCGCGGCTGGGCCGCACGGGGAGGCTGGAAATGAATGCTGCCGCCAGATCCGCTGCAGACGCCATGTTCCCCTTGCAGGCACATGCACTTGGCTTTTCCGCCGGCGACAAACAAATACTTGACGGGGTGGCCCTGCGCCTGGAACGCGGCAGCTTCACCGCCGTGCTCGGTCCCAATGGCGCCGGCAAGAGCGTGTTGATGCGCCTCTTGCACGGCCTGCTGGCACCCACGACCGGACGGGTGCAATGGGGCAGCCTGGAGGCGCGGCCCGTACAGCAGGCCATGCTGTTCCAGCGTCCGGTCATGCTGCGTCGCTCGGTGATTGGCAATGTCATCTACGGCCTGCATGTGCAGGGCGTGAGTGCGGCCGAGGCGCGCCAGCGCGCACAGGCAGCGCTGGCGCGCGTGGATCTCAGTCATCTGGCCGATCGTCCGGCGCGCGTGCTGTCCGGCGGCGAGCAG
>DATMSM010000050.1:0-35560 GCA_035565355.1 Rhodocyclaceae bacterium | reverse complement strand
CAGGGCCGCGGCGCCCAGCGTCAGCGCGCCGGCGAGGTTGAACCAGTAGAGGCGGCCAGCGACACTTTCGATCACCACGGCCAGCATGGTCATCCACAGGCCATGCCCAAGCGCCAGCAACCAGGGCCATTTGCAGCGCAGCCCATGCCGGTGACGGCGGCCGAAAAAAGTACGAATGGCGTAGTAAAGGAAGCACCAGCCGAACATGAACAGGAAGTTCGAAACGCCGATGGCAAAGCCGAGCGGCAAATGTTCCTGGACCAGGTTCAAGGGAAAGGCAATCGCCAGACTGACGCTGGCGATTGCCCATTCCTCAAAGCCGCGCTGGCCCTCGGCCTGGCGCGAGGCCAGCGCGACGAAGGCGGCGAGGCTCAGGCCCAGCACAGCGTAGATCAGTGCGGCATGGGCTGCGGTGAGTGCGAACATGGACGAAAGCGGGCGTGTCAGTTCAGGGTGGCGGCCAGCTTGCTGCGGAATTCGCGTACCACTGGCTGCTGGGCCTCATCGCCGGCGAGCAGGTTGAAGAGTTCGATCATGGCCTTGCGGGCGGCGCCTTCATTCCAGGACTTGTCCTGCTTGACGCTGATCAGCAGCTGTTCCAGCGCGCCGCGCCAGTCCTGCTTGCCCGCCAGCGCGTTGGCGTATTCGATGCGCAGGGCGTGATCATCCGGTGCGGCTTCGACGCGGGCGAGCAGGGCCGACGTATCAAGGCCGGCATTCTTACGGATCAGTTTGACTCGCGCGATCAGCGTGCTGATGCGCGTGTCGGCTTCTCCGGGCAGATCGGTCAGGATCTGTTCGGCTTGGTCGAGTGCGCCGTCCTCGATGCAGATTTCGGCGAGCAGGATTGCCGCCTCGTGCTGCTCGGGCGCGGTGGCGATGGCCTCCGTCAGCAGCTGACGGGCCTCCTCGTGGTGGCCGGCTTCGCGCGCGGATTGGGCCAGTGCGATCAGGTCTTCAACGCCGCCGACAGGTGCTTCTCCGCCCGGTGCGACAAAGCGGTCAAGGAACTCGCGGATCTGGCCTTCGGGCTTGGCGCCGGTGAAGCCATCCACGATCTGGCCGCCGACCACGGCGACCACGGTGGGAATGCTGCGCACGCCGAAATGGCCAGCCAACTCGGGGTTGGCATCGGAGTCCACCTTGGCGAGGATGAAGCGCCCCTTGTATTCCTCAGCCAGCTTTTCAAGAATGGGCTTCAAAACCTTGCAGGGGCCGCACCATTCGGCCCAGAAGTCCACGACCACGGGCACGCTCATGGAGGCGTCGATGACTTTTTCTTTGAAATCAGCGGTCGTTACATCGAAAGCATAAGCGGACATGGTGGTTCTGCGGCCTGTTCCAGGCTTTGGGGAAGGGGATAGGCAGAGTATAATTGCGGTCTGCCGCGAATTTGCCGCGGCCAGGCTCCTACAGGCTTTTTCTCCCGCTTCGACACCATGTCCGACATCCTCAAGCTGCGCGGCCTCGCTGCCTATTCCTCCACCCGTCTTGCCCGTCTTGCCGAAACCGTCAAAACCGCCGGTGTCACTGCCGTCGCGGCCGAGCACTGGTATTTTGTCGAGCTCGACGGCACGCTGTCCGCCGAAGAACTGGGCCGGCTCAAGGATTTGCTTGGCATTGCCGGCAATCTGCCGGCTGAGCCGGCGGGTGCTTTGGTTCTGGTCACGCCGCGTCTGGGCACGATCTCGCCATGGGCCTCCAAGGCCACCGATATTGCGCGCCAGTGCGGCTTTGGCGCCATCAAGCGCATCGAGCGCGGTATTGCCTATCACGTCAGCGGCAAGTATGACGCCGCCGCGCTGCTGCCCAAGCTGCACGACCGCATGACCGAGTCGGTGCTGGATAGCCTGGATGCGGCCGGCGACCTGTTCCGCCATTATGAGCCGCAGCCGCTGACCACGGTCGATGTGCTGGGCCAGGGCAAGGACGCCTTACTCCGCGCCAACGTCGAACTGGGCTTGGCCCTGTCGCCGGACGAAATCGATTATCTGGTCGAAAATTTCACGCAGCGCCTCAAGCGCAATCCGACGGACGTCGAGCTGATGATGTTCGCGCAGGCCAATTCCGAGCACTGCCGCCACAAGATATTCAACGCCACCTGGACCGTGGATGGCGAAGACCAGCCGCTGTCGCTGTTCGGCATGGTGCGCGAGACGCACAAGGCGCATCCGCAAGGCACGGTGGTGGCCTATTCGGATAACTCCTCCATCATGGAAGGCGCGCAGAATCAGCGCTTCCTGCCACGTACCGACGGCAGCTATGCCTACAAGGAAGAGCTGACGCACTTCCTGACCAAGGTCGAAACCCACAATCACCCGACTGCGATTTCGCCTTTCCCCGGTGCATCGACCGGCAGCGGCGGCGAGATCCGCGACGAAGGATCGACCGGGCGCGGCTCCAAGCCCAAGGCCGGTCTGTGCGGCTTCTCGGTTTCCGACCTGAACATTCCCGGTTTTGAACAGCCCTGGGAGTCGCAGTACGGCAAGCCGGAGCGGATTGCCTCCGCGCTCGACATCATGATCGAGGGCCCGCTCGGTGCGGCTGCCTTCAACAACGAATTCGGCCGCCCCAACCTGAGCGGTTACTTCCGCACGCTGGAGCAGACCTTCGACGGCGAGGTGCGCGGTTATCACAAGCCCATCATGATCGCTGGCGGTCTGGGCAATATCAGCGCCGAGCATTCGCACAAGATCAAGTTCGGCAAGGGCTCGCTGCTGATCCAGCTCGGCGGCCCGGGCATGCTGATCGGCCTCGGTGGTGGCGCTGCCTCGTCGATGACGACCGGCACCAATACCGCCGATCTCGACTTTGCTTCCGTGCAGCGCGGCAATCCGGAAATGGAGCGCCGTGCGCAGGAAGTCATCGACCGTTGCTGGCAGCTGGGCGAGGACAATCCGATTCTCGCCATCCACGACGTCGGCGCCGGTGGCATCTCCAATGCCATGCCCGAACTGGCCAACGACGCCGGTTGCGGCGCGATGTTCCAGCTGCGTGAAGTGCCGATTGAAGAGTCCGGTATGTCGCCCAAGGAAATCTGGTGCAATGAGTCGCAGGAACGCTATGTCCTGGCGATTGCCCCGGAAAATCTCGACATGTTCCGCCGCATCTGTGAACGCGAGCGTTGCCCGTTTGCCGTGCTCGGCACCGCGACCGATGACGGTCAGTTGACCGTGCATGACACGCATTTCAATAACGATCCGGTTTCCATGCCCATGGAAGTGCTGCTCGGCAAGCCGCCGCGCATGCACCGCGAAGCCTCGCGCATTACGCGTGACATCCCGGCCTTCGACCTGTCCGGCATCACGCTGGAGGAGGCCGCCAAGCGCGTGCTGGCCATCCCCAGCGTCGCTTCCAAGAGCTTCCTGATCACCATTGGCGACCGCACCGTCGGCGGCATGACCGCGCGCGACCAGTTCGTCGGTCCCTGGCAGGTGCCGGTGGCCGACGTGGCCGTGACCGCGCTTGGTTATCAGAACACCGCTGGCGAAGCCTTCGCCATGGGCGAGCGCACGCCGCTGGCGCTGCTCGATGCGCCGGCCTCGGGCCGCATGGCCGTGGGCGAATCGGTGACCAATATCGCCGCCGCCGACGTGGCGGAGCTGGGCCATATCAAACTGTCCGCCAACTGGATGGCTGCTGCCGGTCATGCGGGCGAGGATGCCGCCCTGTTCGACACGGTGGAAGCGGTGGCCATGGACTTTTGCCGTTCGCTCGATTTGTCGATTCCGGTCGGCAAGGATTCGCTGAGCATGAAGACCAGCTGGTCCGAAGGCGGTGAAAGCAAGCAGGTGATTGCACCCATGTCCGTCATCATCTCGGCCTTCGCGCCGGTCGGCGACGTACGCAAGACCTTGACGCCGCAGCTGATGACCGATGCGGGCGAAACCGAACTGGTCCTGATCGACCTCGGTGCCGGCCAGAATCGCCTCGGTGGTTCGGCCCTGGCCCAGGCCTGGGGTGTCAGCGGTAACGTCGTGCCGGATGCCGACGCCACGCTGCTGCGCAACTTCTTCAGTGCAATCCAGGCGCTGCGTCCCCAACTGCTCGCCTACCACGACCGCGGTGATGGCGGCCTGTTCGCCACCATCTGCGAAATGGCTTTTGCCGGCCATACCGGCGTTTCGCTGAACCTGGATTCCATTTGCTTTGACTCTTTGGGCAATGATGTCGACGGCCAGGAGCGCGACAGCAAGTCGCTGCCGGGTCGCATCAATGACAAGCTGCTGGAGGTGCTGTTCAACGAAGAGCTCGGCGCCGTGGTGCAGATCCGTCGCGACGATCGTGCCGAAGTCATGGAGAAGCTGCGCGCCGCCGGTCTCGGCGCCGTCAGCCATGTCATCGGTACACTCAACGACGCCGATGAAGTGCGCGTGTGGCGCAATGCTCAGTCCGTGTTCGGCGCCAAGCGTGTTGATCTGCAGCGCGCCTGGTCCGAGACCAGCTACCGCATTGCCGCCCTGCGTGATGATGCAGCTTGTGCCCGGGAAGAATTCGATGCGCTGCTGGATGCGAAGAACCCCGGCCTGTCCGCACACCTGAGCTTCGATCCGAATGCCGCGCTGGTATTGCCTAAGCGTCCTGCGCTACCGACGGGCGCAGAGTTTTCGTCTGATGAGCAGGCAGAGCTGAATGTCGCGCTGAATGGCGCCGCTGCCGTTCAGGTGTCCGGCAATTCGGTGGCTCCGCTGATCGGTGGCGCGCGTCCGCGCGTCGCCATCCTGCGCGAGCAAGGCGTGAACGGCCAAGTCGAGATGGCCGCCGCCTTCGAGCGTGCCGGTTTCGAACCTTACGACGTGCATATGTCCGACCTGCAGAGCGGCCGTCACCACCTCTCCGACTTCAAGGGCTTTGCCGCCTGCGGTGGTTTCAGCTACGGTGACGTGCTGGGCGCGGGGCAGGGCTGGGCAAAATCCATCCTGTTCAATGACCGCCTGCGCGACGAGTTCGAAGACTTCTTCTGGCGTGCCGACACCTTTGCACTGGGCGTCTGCAATGGCTGCCAGATGATGAGCAACCTCGCCTCCATCATTCCGGGCGCCGAGCACTGGCCGACCTTCCATCGCAACCGCAGCGAGCAGTTCGAGGCGCGCTTTGTCATGGTCGAGGTGCAAGCTTCGCCATCCATCTTCCTCAAGGATATGGCGGGCTCACGTCTGCCGGTGGTGGTGTCGCACGGCGAAGGCCGCGCTGTGTTTGCCGAGGGCGCACAAGGCAAGGCTATCCAGGCCCTGCGCTATGTCGACAACCACGGCAAGGTGGCGACCACCTATCCCTTCAACCCGAACGGCTCGCCTGAGGGCATTACCGGCGTGACCACGCACGACGGCCGCTTCACCATCATGATGCCGCACCCGGAGCGCGTCTTCCGTAGTCTGCAGATGTCCTGGCACCCGCAAGGCTGGGGCGAGGATTCGCCGTGGATGACGATGTTCAAGTCGGCCCGTAAGTGGGTGGGCTGAGTCGGATCAGCATCAGCATGAAAAAGGGCGCCTGCGGGCGCCCTTTCTTTTTCATCGCCGGGTAGCCCCAAGATGAAAAGCACCCCCTTGGGGGGCAGCGACCTCACGCAGTGAGGGAGCGAGGGGGCAAGTTTTCATGCTGTCGTGCTGTGCCCGCGACGCAGGTATTCAGCGAACTCGGCCGCCGGCATGGGGCGGGCAAACAGGTAGCCCTGTCCCTCGTTGCAGCCGTAGCGCTCAAGGAGCTCGCTGCTGGCCGCGGTCTCGACGCCTTCCGCAATCGTGTTCAGCCCCAGGCTGTGGGCCATCTGAATGATGGCATTGACGATGGCGAGGTCATCCTCGCTCTCGACGACGCCGCGCGTGAAGGACTGATCTATCTTGAGCACATCCACGGAGAAACGCTTCAGGTAGGCGAGGCTGGAATAGCCGGTACCGAAGTCGTCGATGGCGATGCGCACGCCCATTTGCTTGAGCTCGTGGATGGTCTTCAGGATGTGCTCCTGATCCTGCATCAGCAGCGATTCGGTGATTTCGAGCTCCAGCAGTTGCGGCGCAAGGCCCGTGACGGCGAGGGTTTCGGCGACACGCTGCGCCAGGTTTTCGCGCTGGAACTGGATGGCGGAGATGTTAACCGCCATGCGTACCGGCGGTAGCCCGGCACTTTGCCAGCTCACCGCCTGGCGGCAGGCGGCTTCGAGTATCCAGTTGCCTAGCGGAAGGATCAGGCCGCTTTTTTCGGCGACCGGGATGAAGCGGGCCGGAGATATCAATCCCTGTTCCGGATGCTGCCAGCGCACCAGGGCCTCGGCGCCGGCCACGCGGCCGTTGAGCAGATCGACCTGGGGCTGGTAGTAAAGCAGGAACTCGCCACGCTCGAGACCCTTTTTCATGGCGTTGCGCAGGGTCAGGTACTCGGTCGCCGTGGCGTTCATCGCCTCCTCGAAGAAGCGCCAGGCATTGCCGCCGATGCGCTTGGCCCGGTGCATGGCAATGTCGGAATGCTTGAGCAGGTCGGCCGGCGTTTTTCCATCGCCGGGATAGAGCGCCAGGCCGATGGAGGCGGACAGGGTGATTTCGTGGCCGCCGATCACGCTCGTTTCTTGCACGGTATCGAGTATTTTCTGCAGGACGGGCATGACATCGTTGGCGCTGCCGAGTTCGCTGAGCACGAGCACGAACTCGTCGCTGCCGTAGCGGGCCAGGGTATCGGTGCTGCGCAGGGGCGCCGCCAGGCGGTGCGCCATGAGGCGCAGCACTTCATCGCCGCAACCGAGCCCGAGGGAGTCATTGATGCTTTTGAAGTTGTCGAGGTTGACGAAGGCGACGGCGCACAGGGTGCGGTTGTTCTGGGCCTGTGCGAGGCTGTGTGCAAGACGGTTTTCGAGCAGGTGGCGGTTGGGCAGGCCAGTCAGGCTGTCGTGTTGAAACAGGTAGTCCGCCGCTTCTTCGGCCCGGATGCGTTCCTTGATTTCGGCCTGCAGCCTTTCGTAGGGTTGCTGCACGCTGCTGACGAAGATGGCACGGTAGATGAACCAGTAGGCGAGCACTTTGTACGCATGGCCAAGCAGGCTATAGGCGTCATAGACATTGGTATAGCTGGTGAAGCACAGCTCACTGAGGATGGTGATCAGGGTCGCGCTCAACAGCAGATTGGTGTTGATCTCGGGATTGCGACCCGCACTGCGCTGGAAAAGCCATGCGACCAGCAGGAGCAGGGCGACGAGACCGTACTCCAGATAAATCTTGAGCGGAGTGAGGCCGCTCTCCTCGCTAAACATGCGTGGCAGGCGCTCGGGTGCGATCAGCACGACGCCGTAGATGCACGCGACCAAGGCGAGGCTGGCGCCTAGCAGCCAGTAGCGGCTGTGACTGTTGCGGAAGGCGCGCCAGGGATGCAAAGCGACCACGAGCAGGGTCAGGGCGTGGGCATAGCGTGCACACAACCAGAAGATAATGCCCTTTTGCGGGCTGGCCGGCGTCACGAAGTCAGGCATGCCCTTATAGGACAGCATGTGTGCGAAATCGAGCAAGCCGACGCAGAGAAAGCCGCAGGCAAGGATGATGAGATTGCTGGGGCGCTCCGTGCTATGGGTGTTCCAGGAAATGGCAAACACAAGAATGGACACCAGGATGGCGAAGCTTTCCATCACGGTGTGGAGCGGCAGGGGAAAGAGCTGGGGCTGTTCTAGCAATGCCTGCAGCGGGCCGGCCCACCAAGTGGTGCTGAATAGCAGCAGTGCCAGTAGCGCCAGTGACAGTCGAGGTAGTGAAGCTTGCTGGGTGCTCATGGTACGGCACTCAATGATGCGTTTGGCATGCGACGAATGACCCTGAGAGAGCTATGGTCATTCTGGCATAGATGAATGCTTGTGGGCCGGCACAAAAGAAAAACGGGAGCTTGGGCTCCCGTTTATTACAACAGCATACAGTGATGCTTACTGCACCTTGGCCTTGGCACGCAGGTCGTTCACATGCTTTTCGACGATCTGCTGGGCCATGCGCTGGCTGATCTGCGGCTTGGCTTCTTCCAGCGTCGGCAGCTTGAGGTCGCGGCTGTCATCCAGCTGGATGACGTGGTAGCCGAAGTCGGTCTTGACCGGTTCCTTGGTGTAGGAGCCCGGCTTCAGGGCGACGACTGCATCGGAGAAAGGCTTCACGTAAGCCGCCGGGGTGGACCAGCCGAGGTCACCGCCGCGTTCCTTGCTGCCCGGATCGAGGGATTGCTTGGCCAGATCTTCAATTTTCTCGCCCTTGTTCAGCTTGGCGATGATGGCGCGAGCTTCATCTTCCTTTTGCACAAGGACGTGGCGCACCTTGTATTCACGGTCGCCGAGGCGGGACTTGATGGCTTCGTATTCCTGGCGGATCTGCGCTTCGCTGGGCGCGTTGTTCTTCACATAGTCTTGCAGATAGGCACCGATGACGACCTGCTGACGGGCCATCTCGACCTGGGTCTGCACATCGGCCTTCTTGTCGATGCCCTTGGCAGTAGCTGCCTGGACGAGGATTTCACGGCGAACCAGTTCTTCCTTGACGGCCTTGCGCAGTTCCGGCGTGTCGGGCTGGCCTTGCGCCATCTGGCCGGCAACCAGCGTTTCAATGCGGCTCTTGGGAATGGTCTTGCCATTCACGCTGACGGTGTCATCAGCAGCGTATGCGGTCTGGGCCGACAGTGCAGCGACAACGGCATAGGCGGAAATGCGAAGCAATGCGGATTTCATGTGGGATCCTTGATGACGTAGGAATATGGATTGCGCCCAGAAGGCAAGTCAATCTGATCGAAAATCATACACCATCGGGCTTGCCCTGAAACTGCGGACAAGTGACGATTTTTCAGGCAATTCCGCTGTGGCTGGCGCTTTCATCATTTTAGGGGGCTGTTCACGCCAAGGAGGCGAGATGCGTTGCCGCCAAATGCCGATGGATGCAAGGCGCACGACGCAGCGAAGAGTGGTTCTCTTCGCAAGGAGTGCAACGCAGCAGACGCGGCATTTGGCGGCAACCCGGAGGGAATGGGGAAAATCGGGCACATTGCCGCGTTGCTCGCTCCTCGCGTAGAGAACTACGCCGCGTCGCTCGTGCCTTGCACTGTGCCCGATTTTACCCATTCGCACTCGTATCCTTGGCGTGAACAGCCCCTAGCCAACGTTGCAGCGTTTCCTCCAGCGTCTGAGGATTGACCGGTTTGGCGAGGTAGTCGTTCATGCCGGCTTCGAGTACCAGTTCGCGATCACCCGCCATGGCATTGGCGGTCATGGCGACGATGGGGATGGCGGGATCAAGCACCTTGTTGCCGCCGCGTCGGATGATACGCGTGGCTTCGTAGCCGTCCATTACCGGCATGCGGCAGTCCATCAACACTAGGTCGTAGCGTGTGCGAGCTAAAGCCTGGAGTGCTTCGTCGCCATTGTTGGCGGTGTCGACCTGATGGCCTAGCCTTTCCAGCAGGATCAGCGCAAGGCGCTGGTTGACCGGGTTGTCCTCCACCAGCAGCAGGCGCGCCGTCCGCGGCGGAACGGGAGGCGCTGCCGGCGTGCCGGTGCTGCTGGGGGAGTCTTGCCCGCCGAGCAGGCTGTTCAGGCTGTGCAGCAGCAGTTCGCTTTTCAGTGGCTTGCTCAGGTAGGCGCGCGAACCTGTGATCAGCATGCGCTGGCCCTTGTCGTGCATGGTGACTGGAGTCAGCAGCAGCAGGGCGATGCCGGCGGTCGCGGGCGATTCCTGCAATGTCTCGGCGAGGTCGCGGCCGTTGAGCAGCGGCATCTGCATGTCGATGATGGCGGCGTCGATATGGCGCCCGGCTTCGGTTTCCTGATGTGCCAGTTGCAGGGCGGTAGCACCGTCGGTGGCGCTCAGTACTTCGCAGCGCCAGGTCTGCAGCCACAGCGCGATCAGCCGTTGCGTGCTGACGTTGTCTTCGACGACGAGGATGCGGCGCCCGGTCAGAGCGGCCAGTTCGTCCCGGTTGTCGTCATTCTCGCGGAGCTTCTGCTGCAGGGCGAAGGGCAGCACGAAGGAGAAGGTCGAGCCTAGGCCGGCTTCGCTGTGGAGGCTGATCTCGCCGCCCATGAGCTCGACCAGGCGCTTCGCAATCGACAGGCCCAGACCGGTACCGCCGAATTTGCGCGTGGTCGAGCTGTCCGCCTGGGTGAATGGCGAAAACAGGCGGGCCTGCTGGGCGGCCGGAATGCCGATGCCGGTGTCGCGCACTTCGAAGCGCAGGGTGGCGTGCTCGGCTTCTTCATTGACGAGCTCGACGCCGAAAGAAACCTCGCCGCTGTTGGTGAACTTGATGGCATTGCCGATCAAGTTGATGAGCACCTGGCGCAGACGCCCGGGATCGCCGATCAGCAGGCTGGGGACTTGCGGCGAGACTGGGCAGAGGAGCTCGAGGTGCTTCTCGGCGGCACGCAGGGCAAACATGTCGGCGACTTCGTCGAGCAGTGTGCGCAGATCGAAATTGATGGCCTCGATGTCGAGACGTCCGGCGTCGATCTTGGAGAAGTCGAGGATGTCGTTGATGACATTGAGCAGCGACAGGGCGCTCTGGTAGGCGGTTTCGGCATGCGCGCGCTGTTCGCGATCCAGCGGCGTGTCGAGCAGCAGTTCGGTCATGCCCAGCACGCCGTTCATCGGTGTGCGGATTTCATGGCTCATGTTGGCAAGGAAGTCGCCCTTGGCGCGGTTGGCCGCTTCGGCCGCATTGCGCGCCTGCAGCATGGAAATCTCGTTGCGTTCACGCAAGATGGCAAGCGCTGCCAGCCGGGCGCAGGCGGTGAGGGTGCGCACCTGTTCCTCGCCCGGTTCCTGGCCGGCTGGGACGATCAGGGAAAGCGTGCCCAGCAGGGCATTTTCCTCGTTGCGTATGGCCGAGGTCCAGATCGTGAAAGTGTTGCGTCCGGTCAGCAGGCGGCCGAGCATCATGCAGGAAGGCGCATCAGTGCCCTCATGGCAGTGCATGAAGGCAATGTCCTGGCGGGTGCTGGGGAGCGGGCAGTCGGCCGAGCCTATTTCCAGCTCTTCGACACGGTGGTAGAGCGCCGGTGGCAGGCCTGGGGCGGCGGTCAGCCGCAGGTGCGTGCCGTTTTCGTCGAGCAGGTGGATTAGGCAGGGGCCTTCCGGAAAGCGGGTTTGCGAGAAGCGGGCAATTTCGCTGAGGATTTCCGCGGCCGGCGTGCCCAGCGCGATCATCTGTAGCAGCTCGTTGTGGCGTGCCATTTCGCGGCCGCGCGCATCGAGCATGGAACGGGACTGGCGCATGCCCGAGATGTACAGCGAGGTGGCGGCTAGGCCCGCGATCAGCAGCGTGCCGACCGCCGTCAGCAGGACGAAGAGCGCGATGCGGTCGCGGTCTATGCTGGTGATTTCCGGGACCGGATGCAGGACCCCGACGCCGATATCGTTGCTGGGGATGGATTCCAGCCGAACCAGATAGGGCACCGGGTCGTCGTTGATGCGCATCAGATTGGGATAGCGGCTGTCATTCCAGCGGTTTATCGTCAGCGCCGGGAACTGGGTACGCCGGTAGCGTGTCAGGCGCTCTTCCTCGCTCAGCGACATGATGATGCTGTTGGGCAGCGCACGCATCTCCATGGCCTTGTCGTTGGACAGGATAACGACACCGTTCTCGTCGGTGATGACGGCGTGGGCATGCTTGAGGGTATAGGCGAGCTGGTGCAGATCGACCTTGCCCACCACCACGCCTATGCTGCGGCCAGCTTCATCGCGCACGGCAGCCGAGAAGTACAGGCCGGGGATATTGGTTTTGCGGCCGACTGCATACTGGCGCCCGTTACCGCCCAACATGGCCTCGCGGAAATATTTGCGGTCGGCGTAGTTGGTGCCGACGAAACTTTCGCCCAGATCGTAATTGCTGGCTGAAATGCAGTTGCCGCGCAGGTCGATGGCCCAGATCACGCTGAAGGCGCCCAGGCTGCGGCGCGCCTCGGCAAGGCGATGGTGCAGCATCTGCAGGTCCGGATTCTCGCTCCATTGCTTGCGTCGCACCTCGGCGGTGGCGGCGGCCGGCTGGGCATTGGAGGTCTTGAGTGCGGCGACGAGGGTGCTGCTTTGTCCGATTACCGAAGGCAGTCCGTGCAAGACCGTCAGGTCGCGATCCAGGCCCAGGGCGATGGTGTCGGCGGTACGGCTGACCTGGTTTTCATGCGCCGCCAGCAGATCGCTGCTGCGCCACTTGGCGTACTGGCTGGACAGTAGCCAGGCGGTGATGACCCAGGCCAGTGCCGTCAGCACGGTAATGAGCAGGAAAAAACCCGGCTGCGTTTTCTCCGTGGCGTTGGGTCCCGAACGCAAGAGTGAAAGGGGTGACGGCATAGTGATACTGATGGAATCGTCTTTCCAGAGTATCAATTTTGCGTGGGCAACTCAATCGTTCAGTGATACGGCATAAAAAAAAGCGGGGGGCCTGAGCCTCCCGCTTCTTCAAGCATCCCGGTGCATGGCAGAACCGGGAGACTGCTGAACGATCAGGCCGCTTCTGCCTGCTTGGCCAGGAACTTGATACGTGCAGGACGCAGCCAGAACCAGGCGGCCAGGCCAGCGAAGATGTTCAGGCCGGAGGCGATGTAGAACACCGGATCCCAGCCCCAGTGGGTCACGATCACGGCGCCGATCGGCACCAGCAGGGAGGCGGTACCCTTGGCGGTGTACAGCATGCCGGCGTTGGCGGTGGCGTTCTTGGCACCGAAGGTATCGGTACAGATCGACGGGAACAGCGAGTAGATCTCACCCCAGGCGAAGAAAACGAGGCCGGTCAGGATCACGAAGGCATACGGGTTGTGGCCGAACTTGAGCAGGGCGATGATGCCGATGCCTTCAAGCAGGAAGGCGAACAGCATGGTCGGTTCGCGCCCGATCTTGTCCGACACCCAGCCGAAGAAGGGGCGGGTCAGACCATTCAGCACGCGGTCGATGGCCAGTGCAAAAGTCAGCGCCGGCAGGGTCAGACCCAGCATCGACACATCCACGCCGTCCAGACCGAAGTCCTTGGCGATCGAACCCAGTTGGGCGGTGGCCAGCAGGCCGCCGGCGGCAACCGACACGAACATCGCGTACATCAGCCAGAAGATCGGCTGGCGCACGGTTTCACCGAGGGTGAAGTCGCGCGTGGTCTGCAGCACGGTGGTCGACTTGACGGCTTCCTTGACCGACGACGGCGGCTTGATCAGCAGCAGGGCGCCGACGCAGACGACGATGCCTTGCAGCAGGCCGAAGTTGAAGAAGGCGGCCTGGTAGCCGTCGTTCTTGATCATGTTGACGACCGGCATCAGGGTCAGGGCCGAACCGGCACCGAAGCCGGCAGCGGTCAGGCCGGCGGCAAGGCCGCGCTTGTCGCCGAACCACTTCACGGCATTGCCCATACAGGTGCCATACACGGCACCGGCGCCGATGCCGCCAATGACTGCACCGACGTAGAGCAGGGCCAGTGAGTCAGCCTTCGAGTTGATGATCCAGGCAAGGGCGCAGAGAATCCCGGCGCCGAAAACGACGATGCGCGGACCGACCTTGTCGACGATCCAGCCTTCGACCGGGACGAGCCAGGTTTCGGTCAGGATGAAGATGGTGAAGGCGACCTGAATGGCGGTGCGGCCCCAGCCATGCGCCTGGTTGATCGGTTCGACGAACAGGGTCCAGCCGTATTGCATATTGGCGATCATCGACATGCAGACGATGCCGATGAAGAGCTGCACCCAGCGGTTGGAGAACACGCCGGACTGCGCGGTAGCTCCCGTTGCTACGGTAGTGTTGGACATACTTGAAACTCCCTCAAGTCGGTGCGGACGATAGGTAGGCACCGGTGTTGAAACGACATCTCTCTGGTCAGCATCCGGAAGGACGCATGAACGAGGCGAATGTATCGATCAGCACAACTTGGGGGACTTGTCGAAAGTCACTGATTGGGGTCGGTGAAAGTCACGAAATGCCAGAGCTGAAAGTGACTCCGGTCACGCGACCTCCAAGGAACGGCCTTTTCCAAGGGCAACCCGAAAAAGCCCTTGGGCCATAAGTAACTAAATTGTTTCCAGCTTATAGCGAGTCGCATGGCCGTAACAAAGCCGGGGCAGCCATGTCCGGCTGACAACGCCGACTCAGTCCTGCTTGTTGCGCAGGGTCATCACGGCAAGCTCGGTGCGCGTGTTGGCGTGGAGCTTTTCCATGATGCGGCTGACGTAGTTCTTGACCGTCCCTTCGGCGAGGAAGACGGTGGCGGCAATCTGCTTGTTGCTCATGCCCTCGGCGATGAGCGCCAGCACGCGCGTCTCCTTGTCGGTCAGCAGGGCCTGACGCTTGGCGTGGTGGGAGTCCGGCAGCGGGTTGCCGGCCGGTGCCGCCTCTTCGGTCGGTGGTCGGGCGTCGGGCATCTGGTTGGCGAGCAGGCGGAACTGGTCCATCACCTTGGCGGCAATCTGCGGCGTCAGGCGCGATTCGCCGCGATGCACTGCGCGTATGGTGTCGAGCACTTCCGCCTCGCTGGTGTCCTTGAGCAGATAGGCTTGCGCGCCGGCGCGCACCGCGTCGAAGACCATGACGTCGGTGTCGAAGGTAGTCAGCACCATGACCCGGGTATGCGGCAATTGCGTGGTGATTTCGCGCGTGGCGACGACGCCGCCCTTGACCGGCATGTGCAGGTCCATCAGCACCACATCCGGTTTCAGCGCCAGCGCCAGCGCCACCACCTCGGCGCCGTCGGCCGCCTGGCCGACGACTTCGATGTCGGCTTCGGCCGAAATGATGAGGCTCATGCCGCGACGGATCAGGGCCTGATCGTCGGCGATCAGGACGCGTATGGGGGGGGAGGCAGAAGGCAGGGTATGCATGCCGTGATTCTACTGTCGGCGGGCGCACCAGCGCTGCTTTGCGGGGTGTGACTTTAGCCACTGTCTGCGGTGACGGCATGCACATCCGGGCGCCTGCTGTTATCTTGCGCGCATGTCCGGTCGCACTTCCGCGCTTCTGCGCCGCCTCAATCCCCGCTACAGCCTTTCCGCCGCCATCGGCTGGCTGGTGTTCGGCCTGGCGCTGACCTTGGCCGTGGTGGCGGCCGCGCTGGTGGGGCAGATCGTGCGCGACGGCCTGATCCAGCAGCGCAGCCTGCGCCTGACCAGCGCTGCCGACCATATTGCCGCCGAATTCGATCTGGCCCTTTCCTCGCGCCTGCAGTCGGTCAGCATCTCGGCCGCCATGCTGTCCGCCGATATCCGCAGCAATGACACCGCCCGCCTGCAGCGCGTGCTGGCCGATGTGCGCCGGAATTTCCCGGATATCGTGTGGATCTCGGCGGCCGATGCCGACGGCCAGATCATTGCGTCCACCGACGCCAAGATCATCGGCGGCAATGTGTACCAATACACCTGGTTCTCGCAGGGCTTCATCGTCTCCTGGATAGAGGAGGGCATGAGCTTCGACCATGCGGAATATGCGAGCAGCGGCGAAGGCCTGCGTTTCCTCAAGCTGACAGCGCCGATCAGCGGCGAGGGCGGCGGCATCCTCGGCGTCGTCGCGGCGCGTCTGTCCTGGGACTGGGTGCTGGAGCTGGCGCGCGGCATCAATCGCAGCATGAGCACGGCCGCGCGCGAGGAGTGGCTGCTGCTCGACCGCGACAATGTCGTACGCATCGGCCCGCCGGAACTCGTCGGCAAGCCCTGGCAGGAGAGTGCGCCCGACTCCGCCACGTTGAGCGATTTCGGACTGGCCGACATGTCGCCCTATCTGGCGCTGCACCGCCTGGACGAGGGGCGCAGCTTTCTGGTTGCCCAGGCGCGCCAGGACGATAACGAATCCCTGCGCCAACTCGGCTGGCGGGTGGTGGTGATTCAGCCCCTGAGCGAACTGGTCGATCTTTCGACCCGGGTGCAGTGGCAGATTGCCTTCATCCTGCTCAGCCTCGGCATGATCGCCGCGCTGCTGGGCCTGTCGCTGGCGCGGCGGCTGACGCGGCGCGTACGCGTGATCGCCAGCTCGGCCGACGATGTACTGGCCGGGTCGGCCCGGCAGATCGCGGTACCTGCGGGCGAGGACGAGGCCGCGCGCCTTGGCTCGGCACTCGATCGCCTGCTGCGCACGCTGCAGCAGGAGCGCGATGAACTCAAGCAATTGAATGCCGAACTGGACCGTCGCGTGGCCGAGCGCACCCAGGAAATCCAGCGTCTGGCCGAGGAGGCGCGCTATGCCGCGGTGGTGCGCGAGCGCCTTAAGATTGCGCGCGACTTGCACGACACGCTGGCGCATTCGATGATGGCCATGCTGACCGAGATTCGCCTGCTCAAGAAACTGGCGGAGACCCGGCCGGAAGCTTTGCCGGACGAGCTGATCGAGGCCGAGAAGGCCGCGCATCAGGGCTTGCAGGAGGCGCGTGCCGCCATCGGCCAGATACGCTACAACCCGGTGCGCGATGTCGGCCTCGGTGTGGCCTTGCAGGATCACCTGAAGCTCTTTGCCGACCGCACTGGCCTAGTCTGTCATTACGACTGCGATCCCGGGCTGGCCACTTTTTCGGAAGAGCGCGCCGAAGCCTTCTTCCGTATTGCCGAGGAGGCGCTGCGCAATATCGAGCGCCATGCGCATGCGCGCGAAGTGAGGCTAAGCCTGACGCAGGTCGAAGACGCTGTGCCGCAGCTGCAGATGCGCATCGTTGATGATGGCATCGGCTTTGATCCCGAAGCCCCGCATCTCGGCCACTACGGCCTGGTCGGCCTGCGCGAGCAGGCACAGCTGGCGGGCGCGCAACTGCAGATTGTCAGTACCCCGCAGCAGGGCACCTGCGTCAGCGTGGTGTTGCGTCTTTCCCCCCGCTAGCCGGGTTTCTCTACCGGCCTTCCTGCGTCGCCCGGTCGAAACCGGCTACCATGGCCGACGTCGTGATCCGGTTTTCAGGCGACGAAGCTGCTGCAGTGCTCATCACTCAAGTTCAAGGGGAAAACATGACATTTGCCGATTCGATCAAGACCTGCTTTGCCAAATACTTTGACTTCAACGGCCGGGCTTCGCGCCCGGAGCTCTGGTGGTGGGTGCTGTTCATTTTCCTGGCCTCGCTGGTACTCGGCTTTATCAGCGACATGGTGGCCGGCCTGTTTTCTCTGGCCACGCTGATTCCGTCCATCGCGGTGACGGCGCGCCGCCTGCATGACATTGACAAGAGCGGCTGGTGGCAACTGGTCGGTCTCATTCCGGTGCTCGGCTGGATCGTCGTGATCTATTGGTGTGTACTACCGCCGGTTGAGCCCAACCGTTTCGGTGGATCGCGCCTGATCGAAGCCGAGAGCTGAAGTAAAAAAGCCGGCTCACGCCGGCTTTTTACTGGTGCTGCTGACTCATGGCGCGGGTATTACGCCCAGCGCCCGCAGGCATTCCTTGCCGAGCTCGATGCGCTTGGATGCATCCACCATGCTCGGCATGTCGATATTGAGCGCGAAGCTGTAGATCTCGTCGCCTTTCTGTACCCAGCCCACCCACCAGCCGATTTGCGGCTTGTAGGTCGTGGCCCAGCCGGTCTTGCCGTAGAGCGCCCATTTGTCGCCGGCTTCGAGGAAAAGGATTTCGCGTACGCTGAGCTGGATGGGGCGGCTGAACGGCAGCTGCAACTGGCCGAAGCGGGCCAGAAACTCCGCCTGCTCCACCGCACTGATCTTGAGTGGGCCAACCAGCCAGAAGTCGTCGACATGATTGCCTATGCTTGCATTTCCGTATTCGAGCGCCGTTACGGCATCGCGCATGCGGGCCAGGCCGGTGCGACGCGCCAGCTCCTGATAGACCGGGACATTGGAAACGCGGATCGCATTGCGCAGGCTCATGTCCTGCTCCCACTCCTTGATGGGTTGCGGCTTGCCGCCGTAGGGCAGCACTTCATCGACACTCCTGACCGAAGCCGCGGCGAGGCCGATCAGGCTGTTCGGAATCTTGAAGGTCGAGGCGGGGATGTAGCGTACCTGGGCGCGGGTGCGGTTGTAGCCGATCATGCGATTGCCGGCGACGTCGTAAAGCACAAAAGTGCCGTGCAGATCGCGCGCCTTGAACAAGGCGGCGATGGCATCGCTCTCCTGCCATTCGGCAGCCTGTGCCGGCGCCGCCAGCAGGATCAACAGCACTACAAGGAGTCGCTTCATGGAGTCGGGTCGTTTGCAAAGCGACAAGCTTGCCATGAAAGTGTTGCCGCGTCTGTCAGTGCACGCGTCCGCCGCACTGCCTAAAAAGCGGGCAGGTCCCGAAAAGCCATGCACTTGAATGAACTAGCTGTGTTGTTCATGCCTTATCCACAGGGTTGTTCATGGTTTCTGTGAGTTATCCGCCCTCAGGTAGCTGTGTCCCCGAAGTCATTAAGCTCAACTCAACAAGCCTGCATTAAAGCTTTTTGCCGGCCTGAGTTGCGCCAAATCACCACTTCGCACGAAAACCGATAGTGCCGCCGTATCCGTATGAATCAGTATCGGCCAAACTGGTTTTGAGACTTACCTCTCCATAAACGGAGTATTTGTCGCCATTCCAGTTATAGGTCCCGCCTACCCCAAGCCCGCCCCAAACTCGATCATTCCGGCTGCTAAACACTGCATTACCAACATTGACCGATGTCCCGTCTAAAAACTCGTTGTAGATGTTTGCAATGCCATAGACGCGCGTTCGACTGGCCTGATAATCAAGGCTCAGCCCCAAACGGCCTTGAAGGCTGTTTGATTTTCCGGGGCTGACTGACGCGCCAAATACGTCGTCAAAGCTCTTGAAGCGAACATCTGAGTAAATCAGTTGAACTTGCGGAGTCATCGTCCAGTTGTCGTTCACCGTCAGGCGTTTCCCACTCTCGGCAGACAAGGCATAGCCAAAGGCGCTGTTCTCGTTTTTAAGGCTATGGCCCGGCCTTGCGGACAGATCACTGTCGTACCAGGTTGCCTGTGCTAAGCCATCCGCGTAAAAGCCATTTTCCCCATACCAAGTGAGCGTGCCGCCGACGCCGTAGCCGTCGGTGGAAATACTGCCAGCGCCATAGTTGCCGGCACCGTATCGCCATGTGGTATTAGCGCGCCCATTTACATAATGGCCGAGAATTCCGGCAACCAGCTTTCCGCTTTCACTTTCCGAGAGAATGCCATCAAGACCGAATTGCATCTTCGCCATGTCGTACTTGTAATCACTGCCTGAAGTGGAGTACCCAGGCTTGGTTGTTTGGTGCATGGCCTCTATGCGTCCCCATGTTCCCGATCCTTCTGTGAGGGGGCCCGCTATTTCAGTGCCGAGCTGCAAGCGACGCTCACCATCTTGAGGCGCAGCCCCCAAAGTATTACGCCAAAACCGGTTACCTACTCTTTGCTGAAGCGTCGGCACGCCGTTCAACCCCAGCAGAATCTGCGGATAGGCTTCGTAAGTGGGAACACCCGGCTGATAAAGTGGGGGAGCTGTTGGTCCAGATGAGTTTTGCAACGCCGAACGCAAATACCAATCGCCATCGGCAGGTGTGGATGCACCGCCTTGATAGAGCCTATATGCATACGCGCCAGCCACGACTGCCGGGGCGCCTTGATAGGTCGTATTGCCGATAAGCGTGAACGTGCCGGTGGATGCACCTGCGATGTCGATGATCTTGATGCCTTCCGTGGTTTGCGCGCCGCCGCCGCCGAAGTTCGTTACCTTGACGGGCGTAGTGCCGGCAGTCGATCCCGTGATCACAAGACGGTCGGTAGGCGAGCTGTCGTCGCCCAGCTGAGTTCTAATTTCGATACTACCGCCTGCAGGTATGTAATTGCCGGCAACGGTCAGAGTGCCGAGGGTGCCAACATGGCCAGGCGCGATTACGCCGCTGTTGGTAGTGACCCCAACCTGTCCGATACCGGTCAGCCTTGCACCGGTCAATACATTCATCGTGCCGCCCAAAGTGCCATCCACCTGCAACGTTCCCGCTTGCACTTCAGCGTTGCCGGTAAAAGTCGAACTGTTTCCCGTCAATGCCAGAGTGCCTGCGCCCAGCTTGTTGAAGGTCGATGTACCGGTGAAGGCCGTGCTGACGCCGATATCGTGTGCGTTGGTATCGAACCAAGCACCTTCGGCCCCGACCGTCAACGCCGCAAAACCGTTCAGGAAGTTGCCTTCATTGCGGTTCGCGCGCAGAACGCCGCCGTTGAGGTCGAGATTGACGGTCCCAGCCCCGGCGATCACGGAGCCGGTCTCAAGAACGCCGCGTCCAGTGGCGTCACCGTTCAGATGAAGCGTGCCGCTGCTTGTAGCGGCATTGCCGATATGCACATTGTCGTCGACAGTGACTAAGCCGCCTTTTTCAACAGTCATCGTACCGGCACCCGACACACCGACGATCAGATCGTCGCTCGCGCTTAGCGTTGAAAGATTTCCAGTGCTGCTTGATACGGTAACCGTGCCTTGGCCGCCATTGTCGAAGCCGAGATAAATCGTCGCGGCCGAAGCCGGGCCGCCGGGGCCATAGGTTTGTACCGTGGCGCCATCCAACACGTTCAGCTCACCGGTGCCTGCGAAACCTACGTAAATGTTGTCGCGAGCGATCCAGGTGGATCCGATGCCTGAAATCGTCGCCAGCCCAGTGCCGGTGGAGCCATACCCGAGAAGACCCTGCCCACTACGCACCACACCACCATTAACGATCTCCAGCGTACCGTCTCCGTCAGAGCCAATCTGCAGGCTAAACCCCGGGGTACTTGTCCAGATCGACCCGGCCCCGGACACAAAGACATAGCCTGTACTGCCAGTCTGGGCACCGACGATTGCCGTCTCCGTATTAATCACGGCACCGCCGTTTGCGATTTCGAGCCGACCATTACCGCCGACGTCAACACCAATTAGGAGCTGGCCATTATTCGTCCAAGTCGAGGCGTTGCCGCTTCCGTCACTACCCTGGACAGTGACCAGCCCCGTGCCGCCCGCCTGATTACCGACATAGCCCCAGTTATTGTTCACCGTGCCTCCGGCATCAATAAGCAAAGTCCCGGGATTCGTATCGCCAACAACAAGGTCGTCCCCAACCGTCCAATACTGCGTTCCGCCTGGCGGGACGTGATTTAACTCACCGGTTGAAGTTACTGACTGCGCATGTGCCGGCTCAGCATCACCAAGCACGCAAATAAATGCGGCGATTATCGCGAATGACCACTGAGGTCGATAACTGCAGAAAACAGAATCCGCAAGCTGTGTGGCGAAACTTGTATTGAAGGCTGAGGCGGCGCGCTTCTTTTCGATGCTCAACAACAATCTTCTACTCGATGCCATCCGTTTCTCCTAGAGACCAAAGTCCACTGCGGTCATCTGATTGAAAGCGTATTGTAAGACTGGCTCGTAGCCATCCGTATGCATAAAGCATACGCTAGTCGCATCAAGAGGAGCTAAATTACAACAGCGCTATCCAGCGCGGTGGGGGCATCAGCTGTCGGTTCTCTCGTAGAAAGACGAATGGTTGTGCGTTCCTTTGATGGTTCAAGACATTAACGCCGGTCCTTGAATTTAAGGAGTCATGGCATATTGGATGGTGGAGCAATCTCAATACGATTGCGGCCGTTGCCTTTAGCAACGTATAAAGCCCCATCTACACGTGCGATCAAAGACTCGATCGACCCATCATTTCCCGACCATTCCGCCACTCCGATACTTACGGTCACCGCAGGTAAGCATCTGCCCCAATTCTTGTCCGTCTGTGGGTAAGGACATTCTGTCCTAGGGCTTTATGTCCAATGTTGAGCGCTGTTTGCTTAACCTAGAATGAGCCGACTTAGATTGAGATCTCATGCTGCGTTGTGAGGGCGTGCGCCTCAGCATAGAGAGTGTCAAGTCATAGCCTGGAAATACTCAAAATAATGGATTGGTTACCTGTAGTCTTAATTACGTTCAAGATCGTCGTGTTCGGGACGGGCATGTTCTTCGCCATCAATTGGCATTACGATCAAGGGAAGAAGAAGTAAGGAAACCAGCGGACCGTAAGGGCCCGCAATACCCTTGGTAGATGTACATCGTGCAGATTCGCAATGATCTTGGCACGAGCATGTTTCTTCGCGAACACTCGCCCTCAGTCTTTCCTATCCGGAAATACAAGCACCGAAGCACGGTATGAGCCCTTGCATGAGGGCCATACGCGTAATGCCGCAGCAGCGGAGCTAGCGGTAGCGGCGTGCGGCTTCGACGGCGAGGCCGGCGCCGATACTGCCAAAAGGGTCGCACTCGACGGCGCGGGCCTGCGGCAGCAGCGCGGTAATCTGCGCGCGCAGGCGTGGTATGCCGCTGGAGCCGCCGGTAAACAGGACGGTATCGACATCGCTGGCGGCAAGCCCCGCATCCCGGAGCAGGGCAGCGACGGTGGCGGCAACGCGCTCCATCAGCGGCGTGCCGGCCGCCTCGAACTCGGCGCGGCTTAGCGTCTGTGCGAGGCCCGCTTCGAGCGGGTCCAGGTTCAGGCGAGCCTCATCTTGATCCGACAGGATAATCTTGACGTGCTCAATCTCGTTGGCCAGCCAGTGGCCTGCGCGCTTATCCAATAGCGTGATCAGGCGCGCCGTCTTTTCGGGCTCGGCAGCGTCCAGTGCCAGCTCCTTCTGCTCGGCCAGGGTCTGGCGCGTGTAGGCCGAGTTGATCGTGTGCCAGGTGGCTAGATTGAAGAAGATATTGGACGGCATCTCGCGGCCATTCTTCAGTGCGCTGCGGTAGCCGAGCAGGGGCATGGCTCCGGCCAGGCTGAGCTGGCGGTCGAAGTCGGTGCCGCCGATATGTACCCCGCCGTTGGCCAGCACATCATCCTTGCGCTCGGCCTGTCGCGTACGCTCCGGCGCCAGCCGGATCAGCGAGAAGTCGGAGGTGCCGCCGCCGATGTCGGCGACCAGCACCAGCTCTTCCTTGCTGATCGTGGTTTCGTAATGGTAGGCGGCGGCGATAGGCTCGTACTGAAAGCTCACCTCGCGAAAGCCGAGATCGCGGGCCACGGCAGCCAGCGTGTCTTCGGCCGCGCGGTCGGCGGCGGGGTCGTCATCGACGAAGAACACCGGCCGGCCGAAAACGGCACGTTCAAAGGGCTGTCCATTGTGAGCATCGATGCGTTGCTTGAGTTCGCCGATGAACTGCTGCAGCAGTTCGCGGAAGCGCAGGGCGCGCCCATTGACTTCGGTCTGGCCGTCGATGAGCGAGCTGCCGAGCAGGCTTTTCAGCGAGCGCATCAGGCGGCCTTCATAGCCGGCCAGATAGTCGGCCAGCCCGGCGCGCCCGTAGCGCGTACGTTCATCCTCGGCGTTGAAGAACACGACCGAGGGCAGTGTGACCTTGCCGTCTTCAAGCGGCATCAGTTCCGCATGCTGCCCGCGCATGCGCGCCGCAGTCGAATTGGACGTGCCGAAGTCGATACCGCAATGGGTGGAGGAGGAATGAGCGGACATGAAATGAAAAAGGGGTTGGGCGCTTGGCCAAACCCCTGATCTGTGATGTTCTGGTGGGCGGTACTGGGATCGAACCAGTGACCCCTGCCGTGTGAAGGCAGTGCTCTACCGCTGAGCTAACCGCCCGATTGAAGGAAGGGCGATTGCCTTTCCTCTATCGAGGGCGCGAATTAGACCACATGCAGCGCTTTTGGTCAATCTTTCGACTAAGCGCATGCAGTAAAATAGCCGGCTTCCCCCAGCATTCAAACGCCAGCGCGCCATGACCGTCCGTACCCGCTTTGCTCCCAGTCCCACCGGCTTCCTTCATATCGGCGGTGCGCGCACCGCACTGTTTTCATGGGCCTATGCCCGGCGTCATGGCGGTACCTTCATTCTGCGCATCGAGGACACCGATGTCGCACGCTCCACACCGGAGGCGGTGCAGGCGATTATCGACGGCATGAACTGGCTGGGCCTGGCGCATGACGAAGGCCCCTTCTACCAGATGCAGCGCATGGATCGCTACAAGGAAGTGATCCAGCAGATGCTCAAGGATGGAAGCGCCTATTACTGCTACACCTCGAAGGAGGAACTCGACGCCCTGCGCGCCGAGCAGGAAGCGAAGAAGGAAAAGCCGCGCTACGACGGCCGCTGGCGCCCGGAAGCAGGTAAGGCCTTGCCGCCCGCGCCGACCGGCATCGAGCCGGTGGTGCGTTTCCGCAACCCGACCAGTGGCGTGGTGGCGTGGGACGACCAGGTCAAGGGCCGCATCGAAATCAGCAACGGCGAGCTCGACGATTTCATCATCGCCCGCGCCGACGGCACGCCGACCTATAACTTCTGCGTGGTGGTGGATGACTGGGACATGGGCATCACCCATGTGATCCGTGGCGACGATCATGTGAACAACACGCCGCGCCAGATCAATGTGCTGCAGGCGCTGGGCGCCAGCGTGCCGCAGTATGCGCACTTGTCGATGATTCTCGGCGACGACGGTCAGAAGCTCTCGAAGCGTCACGGTGCTGTCAGCGTGACCCAGTATGACGACGACGGCTATCTGCCCGAAGCCGTGCTCAACTATCTGGCGCGCCTGGGCTGGTCGCATGGTGACGAGGAACTGTTCAGCATGGAGCAGTTTGTGCAGTGGTTCGACCTCGACCACATCACTGCTTCGGCGGCGCAGTTCAATACGGAAAAGCTCAACTGGCTGAACGCGCAGTACATCAAGGCGGCCGACAATGCCCGTCTGGCCGCAGAGGTGAAGCAGCGCCTCCAGCGTCAGGAGGTGGATGTTTCCGCTGCACCTGATCTGGAGCGCGTGATTGCCCTCTACAAGGAGCGTGTCAGCAATCTCAACGAACTGGCCGATGCCATCCATCCCTTCTGCGTGACGGTGCATGCATCCGAGGAAGTGCGGGCGCAGCATTTGACGGACACGGCCAGGGCCGCCTTGGCGACGCTGAATGAAAAGCTGTCCGCCGTCAGCGAATGGCTGGCGCCGAACCTGAACGCCGCGATCAAGGAAACCGTTGCCGCACACGGCGTCAAGATGCCTGCGGTGGCGATTCCGCTGCGCGTGGCGCTGCTGGGCCAGCCGCAGTCACCGTCCATCGATCAGGTGCTCGAGGTGATGGGGCGGGAGCGCGTGCTGGAGCGCCTGCGCAGCGCCTGAGGATGTGCATGCCGATGGCATGATTGCCCACGAGCAGAAACCGGCCTTGGTTAAACACCACAGGCCGGTTTTTCTTTGGCGATTGAAAGTCTTGCCGCGGCGCAGGACTGCGTCATAATCGGACCACTAATCACATCGAGACTATCCATGCCTGAAAAGCAGCGTTCCGACCGTCTTCTCGCATTGCTCGCGCTGGGGGTTCTGGGCGGTGGTTGCCTGTGGGTGCTGTGGCCCTTCATGTCGGCAGTTCTGTGGGCGGTCATCCTGTCCTCGGTGACATGGCCCGCCTTCCTGTGGCTGGATCGGCTGGTCGGCGGGCGGCGCATGCTGTCGTCCAGCCTCATGACGCTACTGGTGACGCTGGTCGTGGTGGTGCCCTTTATCGGCGTCGCCACGGGCCTGGCGGACAATGTGACCGAGCTAGTACAGGCGCTTTCGGGCACACTCAAGACCGGCTTGCCGGATGCGCCGGCCTGGGTGGTCAAGCTGCCCCTGATCGGGCAAAGCCTGCAGGAGTACTGGCAGCAGTTCGCGCACAACGGTGAGCGCCTGATGAGCGAGCTGGCCAAACTAGCCGAGCCGGCGCGTAATGCGGCGCTGGCGACCGGCAAAGGATTGGGCCGCGGCCTGCTCGACATTGTTCTGTCGGTTTTCCTCGCCTTCTTTTTCTATATGTACGGCGAAGCGATGGCGAAGCGCCTGCACATTGCCATGGTGCGCCTGGCCGGCCTGCGCGCTGAGCAGTTGCTTCGCATCGCCCAGGGCACGGTGACTGGCGTGATCTACGGCATTCTGGGCACCGCGTTTGCGCAGGGCCTGCTTGCTGCGATCGGCTTCGCCATTGCCGGGGTGCCGGCAGCCATGCTGCTGGGTCTGGCCACGGCCTTCCTGTCGCCGGTCCCGGTCGGGCCGCCGCTGATCTGGGCGGGCGCAGCCATCTGGCTGTTCCAGCAGGGGCAGACCGGGTGGGCGATCTTTATCGTCCTGTGGGGCATGCTCATCGTCAGTACCGTGGATAACGTGATCAAGCCGCTCATCATCAGTCGCGGCTCCAGCCTGCCCTTTGCCATCGTGCTGCTCGGCGTACTCGGCGGCGCCGTGGCTTTCGGAATCATCGGGCTGTTCATCGGCCCGACCCTGCTGGCCGTCGGCTATCGCCTGATGCTGGAGTGGACCGCCATAGACGCGCCGCCGGAAACGCCCGCGCGGGATACCTAGACACTTTCTTCCTCATACCTGCGCTGGCTCGCCTATACCTAAACAAGGGAGCGGGTCTTTGAATTGCAAGGGGTATGACTAGGAGGTGTATATATGGGTGCAACTTGGATTGTGACTGCCAATGCCGGTCGGGCGAGATTCTTTGCGCAGGAGGCGATGGCGGAGCCGCTGCATGAGGTCAATGGGCTGATCAATAGCGCCGCGCGTTTGCGTACCACGGATACAGAAAGCGACAGCCTGGGGCAGATCGCCGCATCGAAAAGCCGTCATGGCGGTGGAGCAGCGACCCAGCCCAACGGCTACGACCCGCATCAGTCGCCGGCAGAACACCAGACCGAGCTGTTTGCACGCAATATCGCCGGCTTCCTGCTGCAAGCACGGCACGGCGCCTGTTTCGAGCACCTGTGCATTACCGCATCGCCGGAGTTTCTCGGAGTACTGCGCAAGGTGCTGGACGCCCGGCTGCAAGCCCTGGTAGTCACCGAGATTAATCGCGACTACACCCAGCTTGATGCCGGGGCCCTGCGGCAGAAAATCCGCGAGCACCGGCTGCCGCACTGAGGCGGCTGCTTTCGGCGAAGGATGTCCAGCTACTTGCTGGCGTCCTTCACCGCGTCCTTGATCTCGCCTCCGGCTTCCTTGAGGGCATCGCCGGTGGATTCCACCGCATCGCGCGCCTGTTCGTTGGGGCGGCGGTCCAGTGCATCGTTGAGAGAGTCCTTGTTGTTCGAGCCCAGTGTCGGCTCGGCCGGCTTGTTGCAGGCGGACAGGGCAAACATGAGCGGCAGGGCGAGCAGCAGGGTGTGACTGGTTTTCATGGCTTCATCTCCTTTGCACGAACGGTGGGAATGCCGGAATGTAAAAAGCACATTGGCGTCGTCACTATAGGCGGGCTCTCGTAAGCACCGTGTGGGAATTGTCTGTAAGCGGTGTAGGACAGCTGGCCGGAGGAAGCCCTCAGGCCTCGCTACGGGGTGTGCTATCGCACGCGGCGGTGATTTTCTTCAGGTAAAGCACGAAGCCCGGGTCTTCGCCATGCAGGAGTTGCGGCAGTAGGGCGCGGAAGTGCGGTTTCCGGCACCATTCGATGATGAAGTCCTCCCAGGAGTTCCAGCGCCGCGCCTGCTTGGGCGACATGTTCTCGTCGTAGATCAGCAGGTAGGCGCGCTCGAACAACGCCACTAACATGGTGAAGATGATGAGCTGCCGCTCCTTCTGTTCGTCGCTGAGCGCATCGTTGACCTCGGTGGAAAACAGCCGCAGGTCGGGATGCTCCAGCGCGATCTTGAGAAAGTCCTGATAGTTGTCGGAGACGAGCTGATACACCTCCTCATCCTCGTTTTCGCGCTCCTTGCGTTGTTCGTACAGGAATACAAGGATCGCCAGCGGCAGGCCGACGACGGTGACGACATAACTCAGTAATTCCCAGGTTTCCAAGGCGATTCCATCTCAGAATTCGTGATTAAGCGGGCACTGGGCTTGGGTGTCGACGCGCAGGGTGCGGTCCTGCCCGGCGACCCGGTACACACACTGCTTGTTGCTGCCCTCATGGCTCTCACCCTTGAAATAACCCGTTCCTTTGCCGTCGGCGGCGGGCTCGGCCATGCTGGGCGGGCAGCTCGCGTTGGCAGGCATGCCATAGACCTTGCCATTGCTGTATTCGCAATGACGGTAGGCACCTCGTACGCCGAGATCGGAAAGCAGGCTGAGTTGCGTCGCGCCTATGGAGGATGCAGCCCAGGCTGGCAGCAGCAGGGCAGCCAGGTATTGTTTCTTGTTCATCAATGCTCCCTGTGTATGAGTGGCTGTGCGGGCCGTGGGGCTATTCTGCGCAGCGGATGATCGCGGCGTTGCTGTCGCGACTCAGGCAGTGCGTCAGGTCGAGGCCGGGTTTGCTCCAGCGGGCGCGCTTGCGCGCCAGCGCGGTGTTTTTGGCTTCGTCGGCCTTGGGCGTTGCTTCATCGAGCTTGGTGCTTGCCACCGCGGCGGGCGCCGCTGCGGGTTTGGCCTCTTCGGCGGCCATGCTGGCCAGGGCGGGCAATGTGCCCATCAGGCCAATCAGAAAATATCGCTTCAACATGCATTTCCCCTAGCGAGTGGTCAGAAAGCGGGCAGAAGTGTTGCCTGGAATTGAAATTTATTGCTCGATTTTGATTCGGTTTCAATTCTACCTGCGATTGAACATTTTTCTATTGGGCGATGGCTTCTATGAGCGCCAGTGTTGCAGGAAACGCATCTCTAGGCATCGATGCGGAGCGCGTTGCAGCTTACGCGGCCGGAGGCCTGAGAGGGGGGCGACGGCCTTGTGTCCGCCCGCAGCGACATGTGCAAGTCCGGCTGCAGCCCTAGCCTGGCATGCGGCTTTCAAGTTCGCGCAGGACATCTGGAATTTCCGCACTGATGTCCCGCGCCAGATAGCCTAGCGGGGCTTGCCGTGCGCTCAGTCGTGCGCCGGCCCGGGCGTGTAGAAGGACGCCCCATTGGGCGGCAGCGAGCAAGGGCAGTTGACGTGCCGCCAGGCCGCCAATGATGCCCGCGAGGACGTCACCGGAGCCGGAGGTGGCCAGGCCGGTATTGTCTGCGGCATGCAGCCAGCATTCCGCGTCTGGCGTCGCGATCACGGTTTTCGCACCCTTGAGCACGATGATCGCACCCCATTGTTTTGCCGCCTCCAGGGCCGCTCGAACGGGATTGGCCAGAATCGTCTCCTTGGAGTCTCCCGTCAGATGCGCCATTTCGCCGGCATGCGGGGTGATGAGCGGCGTACTGCCGAGGCGGTGCTCCCGCACGGCGGAGATCGCATAGGCGTCGAGAATCAGCGGCGTGCCCGGCAGTATTTCCGCAATGCTTCGGACCAGCAGGCAGCACGCAGCTTCATTCTGCATGCCGGGCCCGATCAGAACGGCATCCACCTTACCCGTCAGGGCGCCCAGTTTGTCGATGCCGAGCTGATCGAGTGGAGCGATAGCGCCGTCTTCGTCGGCACGCAGGGCGATGGTGCGCGACTCCGGCACTGCGATCGCCGTTTCGGTCGCGACGCAGGCGGCCGTGGCTATCGTCAGTTTGCCAGCGCCGGCCCTTAGCGATGCCGTGGCCGAGAGCAAGGTCGCGCCGGGTGTTTCGCGGCAGCCGGCGATGACCAGAATATGGCCGCGATCCTCCTTGTCTCCGGCGCTGATCTCCGGCAGCGGATGCTCATGCAAGGCATGTGGTGTCAGTTCGAAGGGCTTCATGGTCAGGACCTATGGTTTGGGCGCGCCCGGCTGGTCGGGCGCTGAGGTCACCGGCGTATGCGTCGCGTGCAGGGGGGCGACGAAGTTGATCAGTTCGAGTTTCAGCTTGGCCGGGCTGTCGTCCGACTCCTCGCAGCAGCGATAGGAGGTCACCCCGCAGTTGGGGACATCCTGTTGCCTGTCGATCTCCAGAATGCGGCGCTCGTCGAGATCCTCCAGCAGATAGCGCAGGCAATTCACCGTAACCTGGTGCGCGACGATCAGCACGCGTCGCGCCGTATATTCGCGGGTGATCATTTCCACCAGGCTGCGCAGTCGCAGAATCACATCGCACCAGCTTTCTCCGCCGGGCGGGCGGAAGTAGAACTTGCCGACATGGCTGCGCTGGGCACCCAGTTCTGGATACTTCTGCTGGATGCCGGCAATCGTGAGCCGGTCCAGGATGCCGAACTCCTTCTCACGTAGCCGCTCGTCGAGGCGCAGCGGGACATTGCGCGTGTCGAATCCGGCGGCCTGCATGAGTAGCCTGGCGCTATGCAGCGCCCGCACATAGGGCGAACTCAACACGATCTCCGGCTGCTCCGACGCTGGCAGGGCGCCGAACCAGTGGCCAAGCGCAATGGCCTGTTGTTCGCCCAGATCGGAAAGCGGTGTATCGATGTCGCGAAAGGCGATGTCTATGGTGGCGTGGCCGCCGGCTTCGGCGGCAGCGCGTGCCACATTGCCGGCACTCTGGCCGTGACGCACGATCCATAGTTGCTCCGGCCACAGCGCATTCATTGCGGGCACCGATTCGGATACTCAGACGGCATGGGTGGCGCGTTGGCGGCATTACGCTCGCTCGCCAGCACCCAGGTGAACTCCGCGCCGAGCAGGAAGATCTGCGCTGAGTAATAGACCCAGATCAGCAACACCACCATAGAGCCGGCGGCAGCGTAGGCCGAGGTCATGCCGCTCTTGCCCAGATAGAGGCCGATGGCGAACTTGCCCACCTCGAACAACACCGCCGTCACCACGGCGCCGATCCACACATCGCGCCAGGCGATTTTCGCCTGCGGCATGAACTTGTAGATCATGGCGAACAGCACGCAGGATGTACTCAGCGAAATGCCGATGTTAATTGTCTGCAGCACTATTTCGGCCGCCGGAATCATGTCTTGGGCCCACTTGGCAAAGGCCGCCACCAGCGCGCTGATCACCAGCGAGACCATCATCAGAAAGGCCAGGCCCAGAATCAAGCCGAAGGAAAGTAGCCGGGCACGCAAGGTGAGCCACAGGCCGGCACGGCGCGCGGCGACCGGCACGCGCCAGATGCGGTCGAGCGCTGCCTGCAATTCGGCGAACACACTGGTTGAACCGATCAGCAGCAGGCCCAGGCTGATCACGGTCGCCAGCACGCCCGAGGTCGGCTGGCTGGCGCTGCGGATCAGGCCTTGCACACCCATCGCCGTTTCCGTGCCGATGAGTCCAGCAATCTGTCCGACGATCTCGCCCTCGACTGCCTCGCGGCCGAAGACGGCGCCCGCCACCGCGATCACGATGATCAGCAGCGGTGCAATCGAAAACACCGTGTAATAGGCGATCGCCGCGCCCATGCTCGCCGCGTAGTCATCGAACCAGGCTTCGACGGATTTTCTTGCGAGACGGTAGAAACGCCTGAGCGCCATGGCTGCGTCACGGAGAACGGGGATAGCGAAGACTGTATTCGTGCGCTGGGTGCGTGTCCGTCGGCTGTTTGCCTGCTGTGCTGTAGGATTGGGCCTGCGACAAGCAAGGGGACGTAGGTGGGGCGACCGGCTGAAAGAGCGGGGCGGGATTGTGTCTGGCCCGTTAGGGCCGGTCCAGACCTCCGCTGCGCGTCCAGCGAGCAGTGCTCGCTAGTCGAACCGACGGGTTCTCGAAGTACCAGCCATCGCAGCCAATAAAAAAGCCACCGCAAGGGTGGCTGTTTTATTGGCGGAGAGGGCGGGATTCGAACCCGCGTTGGGATGTTATCCCAAACACGCTTTCCAGGCGTGCGACTTAAACCGCTCATCCACCTCTCCGGAAAGAGGCGAGATTCTAGCAGAAATCCAGGCGCGGCGGCCACCCCGTGTGCATTTCAATGTCGACAGAGGCCGCCCTGCCGGGGAGGGCCGGCGCTGCGGACGCGGACGCGGCTGCGCGTTTGCATTTGCTTGATGCATGTCAATGCCTCTGCACCGCGTAAGTCTATAAATATACAAAGACTTATTTGAGAGGGTACGCGTATGGGCCGGGACGAGTTTCTGCAGCGAGAGTGGGTGGAGATTGTGCTGCTGCTGGACGGCGGCACCCTGATCGATGCCGCCTACGATCTGCATGTATTCGACGGGCAGCATGCGCTGGCGTCGGGTTTCTATCTGGCGGTGCATGCCTGCGCCGGACGGAATTTCGGCAAGGCCGAGCTGGTGGGGCCTTTCCTCCTGCGCGGCATGGCCGAGATGCTCTATGACAGCGCGCGCCACCTCGGCGCCGCAGGGGATGTCGCTGAGCTAAGCCGCATGCTGCCGATGCCGTCTATCCTACCCTCGATCCGGCATCAGGCCGCTGCTGCCCAGCCTGCCTACGCCTGAGCAGGCGTTGCGGTTTCGAAAGGCAGCACAGCCGGCGGCCTGAGCGCCGCCGCTGCTGTTCAGGCTTCGACGTGTCGCAATGACAGGTCGATGGCCCTGACGTCCTTGGTCAGGGAGCCGATGGAAATGCGGTCCACGCCAGTTTCGGCGATGCCGCGCACGGTTTCGAGGCTGACGCCGCCGCTGGCTTCGAGCTTGGCGCGGCCCTTGTTGATGGCAACGGCTTCGCGCATCTGGTCCAGGCTCATGTTGTCGAGCAGGATCATGGTGGCGCCGCAGGCCAGAGCCTCTTCCAGTTCCTCCAGGGTTTCGACCTCGACCTGGATGAAGACATTGCCGTGCACGAGTGTCTCGGCCTGTGCGTAGGCCTGGGTGATGCCGCCGGCGGCGATGATGTGGTTTTCCTTGATCAGGATGCCGTCGTAGAGACCGATGCGGTGGTTGTAGCCGCCGCCGCAATGGACTGCGTACTTCTGTGCGATGCGCAGGCCGGGCAGGGTCTTGCGGGTATCGACGATATGCGCCTGGGTGTGCGAGACGAGCCCTGCGAAGACGCGCGTCGTGGTGGCGGTGCCGGAGAGCAACTGCAGGAAGTTCAGTGCAGAGCGTTCGGCGGTCAGCAGGGCGCGGGTGTCGGCGCTGATTTCGCACAGGGCCTGGCCGGCGGTGATGAGGTCGCCGTCGTGCGCCGACCAATTGATCTTGGCGGCGGGATCGATGCGATGAAAGCAGGCGTCGAACCAGGCGGTGCCGCACAGTACGGCGTCTTCCCGCGTGATGACGATGCCGCGCGCCGGGCGCGAGGGCGTGAGCTGGGCGGTCAGATCGCCGCTGCCGATGTCCTCGGCCAGGGCCAGGAGCACGTTGCGTTCGACTTCTGCGCCGAGCTGTATGTTGAAATCCATGATAAGTTGCCGTCAAGAGAACGACGGGGATTTTACCCCGTCATGCGGCGAGCGATTCATCGCTAGACCGTTCGGAGGGGGATGAAAGAATGTTGAGTGCATTACAGGCCGGCCTGGGCGTGCTGGTCGTGGTGCTGTTACTGGCGGCTCTGGTGTTCTTCTATATCAGGGATATCACGCAGAAGCAGCATGCCATCCTGCGCAACTTTCCCATCATCGGACGCTTGCGCTATTTCTTCGAGCAGCTCGGCGAATACTTCCGGCAGTATTTCTTTCTCGGCGATCGCGACGAGATGCCCTTCAACCGGGCCACGCGCGGCTGGGTCTATCGGCTGGCCAAGAACGAAGGCGGCATGCTGGGCTTCGGTTCGACCTACAACCTCCACGAGCCGGGCGCGATCCTGTTTGCGAACGCGCCTTTTGCCGTGCTGGAGGAGGACAAGCTGCCGACGCCGCCGCTGATCATCGGCGACGGCTATTGCGAGAAGCCTTTCACGGCGCGCTCCATCGTCAATATCAGTGGCATGAGTTTTGGCGCCATTTCCAAGCCGGCCGTGCGGGCCCTGTCCCGGGGCGCGGCCGAAGCCGGCTGCTGGATGGATACGGGCGAGGGCGGTCTGAGTCCTTATCACCTTGAGGGCGGTTGCGACATCATCATGCAGATCGGCACCGCCAAGTATGGTGTGCGCGACGAGCATGGCAAGTTGTCACATGAACGCCTGCGTATCCTCGCCGCGCACGAGAATGTGCGTGCCTTCGAGATCAAACTGTCGCAAGGCGCCAAGCCGGGCAAAGGCGGGGTGCTGCCAGCCGGCAAGGTGACGCCCGAGATTGCGGCGATACGCGGCATTCCGGTGGGTGTGGATTCGATTTCGCCGAACCGCCATCCGGAGACCGGCACTGTCGATCAATTGCTGGACATGATCAGCGAAGTACGCAGCGTGACCGGAAAACCGGTGGGCATCAAGACCGCCATCGGCGGCTGGGAGTTCATGCACCTGCTGTGCGAGGGCATCAACAGGCGCGGGATTGCGTCAGCGCCGGACTTCATCGCAGTCGACGGCGGCGAAGGCGGCTCGGGGGCGGCACCGCAGGCGCTCGCCGACCACATGTCCTTGTCCATCGACGAGGCGCTGCCGCGGGTCGTTGATGCGCTGATCGAGTCCGGTCTGCGCGAGCGCGTCAAGGTGATCGCCGCGGGCAAGCTGGTGACCTCGGCGCGCGCCGCCTGGGCGCTGGCCTGCGGCGCGGATTTTGTGAACTCCGCGCGCGGCTTCATGTTCTCGCTCGGCTGCATACAGGCGCTGCGCTGTCACACCAACAGCTGTCCGACCGGCATCACCACGCACGATGCGAAGTTGCAGCGCGGCCTGGTAGTGGAGGAGAAATATCTGCGCGTGGCCAACTATGCGCGCAACCTGAACCGCGAGATCGACATGATCGCGCACTCCTGCGGTCTGCGTCATGCGCGCGAGTTCAATCGCGGTCATGTGCGCATCGTGCAGGCCGATGGGCGCAGCATTGCGCTCAACATGATCTACCCGCCCGGGGGTAGCGGCGAGCAGGTGCACTAGGAACAGTTCAGTAAGGTAGGCGGATCGCGCTTAGTGCGTTTTCCTGTGGCGTCTTTCCCAGAGCACGACGCCCAGGCCTGCAGCAACGATTAGCGCAATGCCTGCCCAGGTCGGCCCGTCCGGCACGTGCTGGAAGACAATCAGGTCGAGTAGCCCGGCCCAGGCCATCTGGGCGTAAAGAAAAGGCGCCAGGGCGGTGGCCGGGGCGATGCGAAAGGCGCGGATCAGCAGATAGTGTCCGCTGCCGCCGAGTACACCCAGGGTGCAGATGAGGAAGAGATCGAGGCCGCCCGGATGGATCTCGGTCCAGATCCACGGCAGCAGCAGCGTGGTGACCACGGTGCCGATCAGTGCGGTGTAGAAGAGCATGGTCACCGAACTCTCGTAGGGCGCCAGCATACGCGTCATCAATTGGTAGGCCGTATAGCAGAGCGCGCCGATGCCTGCAAAGATCACGCCCAGCAGCGGCACCTCGCCACCGGGGCGGGCGATCAGCACCACGCCGAGCAGGCCCAGGGCGAGAGCCGCGGCCTGGATGGGGCCAACCTTTTCCTTCAGCAAGGGCCCGGCCAGCAGGCCGACCATGAGCGGGGCAAGAAAGATGATGGCGGTGGCGACCGTCAGCGGCAGCAGGCGGAAGGCCGCCATGACGAAGCCGGTGACGCCGAGCAGCATCAGTGCGCGCACAATCTGCAGGCCGGGGCGCGGGCTATACCAGAGGCGGCGCCCATGCGAGGGAAGCAGGAAAATCAGCATCAGCAGGCAGTGCACCAGGTAGCGCGCCCACACCAGCATGGGCACCGGATACTTGAGCGACAGCCATTTGGCGGTTGCGTCCATGGAGGCGAATAGAAAGACGGCGCCCAGCATCAGCAAGATGCCGCGCATGATGTTCTGCGGCGCACGCATGACTATGTTGCTGCGATCCAGTCGTTCCAGTTGTCGCGCGCCGGTGCCAGCAGTTCGCTGGCCGTCAGGCCGATCGGGCCGGTGCCGGTTTCCACCAGCAGGTCGGCGGCGGCGCCATGCAGGTGG
>DATMSM010000049.1:0-24227 GCA_035565355.1 Rhodocyclaceae bacterium | reverse complement strand
GAAACAGGCCGGCGCGCGCGCTCTTTTCCAGCGCACGGGCCTGGCCCAGGCGCGCGGCGGCGGCCTTGAGGTCCTGGTTGGCCAGGAGCGCTTCAAGCTCCAGCTTGTTCAGCGTCTCGTCCTTGAAGATCTTCCACCATTCGCCGCGGGCGATTTCTTCCGCAGGCTGGGCTGATTTCCAGTTGGGGTCGGCTTCTGCAGCCTTCGGTGCTTCCTTGAAGGCGGCCGGTGTCGCTACATCGGGGCGCTGATAGGTCGGCGCGACCGAGCAGCCGGCAAGTACCAGCAGGGAGGCCAGCAGTCCTGTCGCCAGACCGAGCGATGATTTCTTGTGTGCGTTCATGTGATTTACTCCAGGCCCGGTTGGTGGGCCGGCGTGTTGTGGGCGCAGATCGGCGCATCATGCTGGGCAGCTGAGTGCAGCTTGTGCTTGCCGCCGAGCTTGCGCAGCAGGACGTAGAAGACCGGCGTCAGGAAAAGGCCGAAGAAGGTCACGCCTATCATCCCGAAGAACACTGCAATCCCCATGGCGTGGCGCATCTCCGAGCCGGCGCCGGTGGACAGCACCAGCGGCACCACGCCCATGATGAAGGCGATCGAGGTCATCAGGATCGGGCGCAGACGCAGACGGCTGGCGTCGATGGCGGCCCGCAGCGGTGTATGTCCCTGCAGCTCGAGTTCTCTGGCGAACTCCACGATCAGGATGGCGTTCTTGCACGCCAAGCCGACCAGCACCATCAAGCCGATCTGCGTGAAGATATTGTTGTCGCCACCGGTGAGGAAGACGCCGGCCAGCGCTGCCAAGATGCTCATCGGCACGATCATGATCACCGCCAGAGGCAGCGTCAGGCTTTCGTACTGCGCCGCCAGCACCAGGAAGACGAGCAGCACGCTGATCGGGAATACCCAGATGCCGGCGTTGCCGACAAGGATCTTCTGATAGGTGAGGTCGGTCCATTCGAAACGCACGCCCGGGGGCAGCACTTCGTCGGCGACGCGCTCGATGGCGGCTTCGGCCTGTGATGAGGAGTAGCCGGGCGCCGGGCCGCCGTTGATGTCGGCAGCCGTGTAGCCGTTGTAGCGCACCACCATTTCCGGACCGTAGCTTTGGCTCACCGTCACCAGCGAGGACAGCGGCACCATTTCGCCGGCGGCATTGCGCGTCTTCAGCTGGCCGATATCTTCGGGACGGGCGCGGAACGGGGCGTCGGCCTGAGCCCGCACCTGGAAGACGCGACCGAAGCGATTGAAGTCATTCACGTACAGCGAGCCGAGGTAGACCTGCATGGTGTCGAACACATCGGTGATGGCCACACCCTGTTGCTTGGCCTTGGTGCGGTCGAGATCAACATCCAGCTGCGGCACGTTGATTTCGTAGCTGGAGAACATGGGGCCGAGTTCGGGTTGCTTGGCGGCGGCGGCCATGAAGTCCTTGCTGGCCTTGTCGAGTGCGGCGTAACCGACCGCACCGCGATCTTCGATCTGCAGCTTGAAGCCGCCCATGGTGCCGATGCCCTCGACGGGAGGTGGCGGGAACATGGCGATGAAGGCGTCCTGGATGCCGGCATACTGGGCGTTCAGCGCACCGGCGATGGCGCCGGCGGAAAGATCCTTGCCCTTGCGTTCTTCAAAAGGCTTGAGCGTGACGAAGACGATACCGGCGCTGGAGCTGTTGGTGAAGCCGTTGATCGACAGGCCGGGGAAGGAGACGGCGTGCTCGACACCGGGCTGCTTCATGGCGATGTCGCCCATCTTGCGGATTACTTCCTCGGTACGGTCCAGCGAAGCGCCATTCGGCAGTTGCGCGAAACCGATCAGGTATTGCTTGTCCTGGCCGGGCACGAAGCCGCCGGGCACCATATAGGAAATGCCGACAGTCGCTGCCAGCAGCACGGCATACACGCCCATGGCGCGGGATTTGCGCGCAATCACGCCGGTGACACCTGCGCTGTACTTCTCGGACGAGCGGTTGAAGAAGCGGTTGAAGCGGGCGAAGAAGCCGCCGAGGTACTTGTCCATCTGCACCGTCAGCCAGTCCTTCTTGTCGCCGTGGCCCTTGAGCAGCATGGCGGCGAGCGCCGGCGACAGGGTCAGCGAGTTGAAGGCCGAGATCACCGTCGAGATGGCGATGGTCATGGCGAACTGCTTGTAGAACTGACCGGTCAGGCCGGTCATGAAGGCCAGCGGCACGAACACGGCAACCAGGGTCAGGGCGATGGCGATGATGGGGCCCGACACCTCGCGCATGGCGCGATAGGTCGCGTCGCGCGGGCTCAAGCCGGCTTCAATATTGCGCTCCACGTTCTCGACGACGACGATGGCGTCGTCGACCACGATACCGATCGCCAGCACCATGCCGAACAGCGACAGCGCATTGATCGAGTAGCCGAAACCCAGCATCAGCGAGAAGGTGCCGATAATGGAGACAGGCACGGCCAGTAACGGGATGATGGAGGCGCGCCAGGTCTGCAGGAAGATGATCACGACCAGAACGACCAAGGCGATGGCTTCGAGCAGCGTGTGCACCACGGCTTTGATCGAGGCGCGTACGAACTGGGTCGGGTCATAGACGATGTCGTATTTGACTGAGCCGGGGAAGTCTTCCGACAGCTCCTTCATCGCGTCGCGTACCTGGTTGGAGATATCCAGCGCATTCGAGCCCGGCGACTGCATGATGCCGATGGCGACAGCCTGCTTGTTGTCGAGCAGCGAGCGCAGGCCGTATTCGGCGGCGTCCAGCTCGACGCGGGCGACGTCACCGAGGCGGGTGATACCGCCGGTCGGGGACGATTTCAGGATGATGTCGGCGAACTCGGCTTCAGTCGTCAGACGGCCGCGTGCGTTGACGTTGAGCTGCAGCGGCACGTTGGGGCCGCTCGGCGATGCACCGATGGTGCCGGCCGCAACCTGGATGTTCTGTTCGCGGATGGCGTTGGTGACATCGCTGGCGGTCAGACCGCGCTGTGCCACTTTGGTCGGGTCCAGCCATACACGCATGGCATAGTTACCCGCGCCCCAGACCGCGACTTCACCCACGCCTTGGATGCGCGCAAGGCGATCTTTGACGTTGAGGATGGCGTAGTTGCGTAGATAGGTCGCGTCGTAGCGATCATCCGGCGAGAGCAGGTGCACCACCATAGTCAGGTTGGGCGAGCTCTTGATCGTGGTCACGCCGATGCGCTGCACGTCCTCGGGCAGGCGCGGCAAGGCTTGCGAAACGCGATTCTGCACCAGCTGTTGTGCCTTGTCGGGATCCATGCCGAGGTGGAAGTTCACAGTCACGGCGAGGTTGCCGTCGCTATTGGCCTGCGACTGCATGTAGAGCATGTTCTCCACGCCGTTGATCGACTCTTCCAGGGGGGCCGCCACCGTCTCGGCGATCACCTTGGGATTGGCGCCCGGATACTGCGCGCGCACCACCACCGAGGGCGGGACGACTTCCGGGTATTCGGAGATGGGTAGTTTGAACAGCGACAAGATGCCGGCGAGCAAGAGCAGCATCGAGAGCACGCCGGCAAAAATGGGCCGGTCGATGAAGAATTTAGAAATATTCATTGGAGTTCTCTGTCAGGGTGGGCCGGTTCTTACAGGGCCTTCTTGTGGGCGTCGGCGGCTGCCTGCTGAGTGGCCGACTTGCCGGTTTCCATGCTCACGCGCTGAGGCGACACCGGGTCGCCGGGGCGTACGCGTTGCAGGCCGTTAACGACGATGCGTTCGCCCGGCTCCAGCCCGTCTTCGACGATCACCAGTCCGTCCTGCACCGCACCTGTCTTCACGGCGCGGTAGGCGGTCTTGTTGTCCTTGTCGACGACCAGCACGAAGCGCTTGGCCTGGTCGGTGCCGAGCGCTTTTTCGGCAATCAGCACGGCTTCGCGCTCATTGCCGCCGCCCAGGCGGATACGTGCATAGAGGCCGGGGACGAGCGCGCCCGCCTTGTTGTCGAACAAGGCGCGCACGCGGATGGTGCCGGCCACCGGGTCGAGGCGGTTATCCACCGAGTTGATCGTGCCTGCGTAGGAATAGCCGCTTTCGTTGGCGAGGCCGAGGTAGACCGGCAAGCCGCTTGCATTGCTGCCCTTGTCGGCGCGCGCCGGGTTCACATACTTGAGGAAGGTCTGCTCGTCGACGTCGAAGGCCGCGTAGATATTGTCCGAGGACACGATCGTGGTGAGCGGAGCACCCGCATTGGCGGTGACGAGATTGCCTATGGTGACTTCGGCGCGCGACATGCGGCCGGCGATGGGGGCGCGAATCTGCGAAAACTCGAGATTCAGCTTGGCAATGCGCAACTGCGCCTGGGCGACCTGGGCCGCATTTTTCTTCTCCTCGAGATCGCGCTTGGAAATGGCGTTCTCGGCCAACAGTCGTTCCGCACGCGCCAGATCCGAAGCGGTGTAGTCGGCACGCGCCTCGGCGCCGAAGACCTCGGCTGCGTACTGGCGTTGATCGATGGTGAATAACACGTCGCCTTTCTTCACCAGTGCGCCGTCCTTGAAGTGCACCGCCGTCAGCACGCCGGTTACTTGCGGGCGCACTTCGACGCGATCCACGGCTTCCAGGCGGCCGGAGAAATGCGTCCAGTCGGTGATTTTGCGGGTCACCACCTCGGCCACTTCGACCGGCACGCCTTGTGCGGCGGCGGGCGGGGCGTCGGCGCGCGCCTCCTTGCTGCCCGAGATTCCCCAGGCGCAGGCGGTGACAGCGACGATGCCGGCCACGGCCAGCGAGTAAGTGGTGCGTTTGCTCTTCAGATTCAGGCGATGGAAGTTCATGGGATTTTCCTTGGGGACAATATTGAGTTCGTTGTTGTGTGTTTCGGTTTTGGATCAGCTATCCAGTTGGCGGCGCAGGAAGTCGGCGGCTTCCTTGAGCAGCGGTTCGTGTTCATACAATTCGCCGTGACGCACGTTGAAGCGCGTTACCTGTGTTGCGACTCCCGCAGTAATCAAAGCGCGGGCGTAGCATTCGGCCTCCTTGTGCAACACGTCGCATTCGGCGGTAAGCACCAGGGCCGGCGGCAAGCCGCGCAGGCGCCGCGATTCCAGCGGCGATGCATAGGGATGCAGGCGCGCTGCCGTGCGCGGCAGGTATTGCGAGTAGCAGTCGGCGCAGGTCTCGGGCAGGAGGTCGGAACGCAAAGCCTTGGCGTCGCCAAGCTGCGTCATGCTTGGATCGAGCATCGGGCCGATCAGCACCTGGGCGGCAATCGCCGGCCCGTTGCGGTCGCGCGCAATCATCGCCAGCGTGGCCGCCAGGTTGCCGCCGGCATCGTCGCCGGCCGTCGCGATGCGCTGTGCATCCACTTTCAGGGCCTTGGCGTTTTCGAGCAGCCACATGGCTGCCGCATGTGCATCTTCCGGCGCTGCCGGGAAGGGACGGGCCGGCGCCAGCGAATAAGCCACTGACAGCACCACAACGTTCGCATGCGCGGCGATGAAACGTGCGGGCACCTCGGCGTCGTCGAGCGTGCCTGCGATGAAACCGCCGCCGTGGAAGTAGAGGACGGCGGCGAGCTTCTTTGCCTCCGTGCTGGCCAGCGGGCGATACAGACGCGCCTGCACCGAATCCACGTATCCCGGAATCACGAGCTGTTCCACGCGCACGCCATCCGCCGCCGTGTGCGGCGATTGGGTGAGCTTGCCAGGAGCGTAATTAGCAGCGTTCATCGTGGGGCTTTATCCGGTTCAACTGGAAGGTGCTTGTGGAAGGCTGCATTTTGGGTGTTGCCTTTTTGGAGATAAATATCTATGTTTTGATAACACTATTCTTGAATTCAGAACAATAATGGGTTTGGGTTGGCGGCGAGAAACCGAAAATTGTCTTGTTTTACTATTTTTAATTGTTTATAAACAGCGGCCTATATGGTTTTATCGTGAGTGCGAGAGACAGGGTGGATGAGTTGCTGACGGTAGGCGAAATATCGCGGCGGAGCGGGATCGCAATTTCGGCAATTCACTTTTATGAGTCCCGGCAATTGATACGCAGCACGCGCGACGGCGCCAATCGACGCCGTTTTGCCCGGCGGGAGTTGCGCGTCCTTTCCATCATCAAGGTCGCCCAACGCCTCGGGCTGACGCTGGAGGAAATCCGCGCGGCGCTGAAAGACATCCCCTCCGGCCGCACGCCGAGCAAGGCCGACTGGCAGAAAGTCAGCCGTGTCCTCGACCAGGTGTTGCAGGAGCGCATCGAGCTGGCCACGCGCTTGCGTGAGCAGCTCAATCTTTGCATCGGCTGCGGTTGTCTTTCGCTCGATGATTGTCCATTGCGCAACCCCGACGATGTATATGCGCGCCAGGGCCCGGGCGCACACCTGCTGTGAATGCGCGCTTTTGCAATGATGGGTATGGCCGCCTGAATGCATCATGGGCCGGACTGTAGGACCTCAAGTTAAGTTGAGGGCAAGTACTTTTTTCAAGGAATACAACGATGGACAGATTTCAGGCAATGCAGGTCTTCATGGGCGTGGTCGATGCCAACAGCTTCAGCCGTGCGGCGGACAATCTGAACCTGCCGCGTGCCACGGTGACCACCACCATCCAGGCGCTGGAGAACCACCTCAAGGTGCGTTTGCTGAACCGCACCACGCGCAGCGTCAGCCTGACGCCGGACGGGGCGGCTTACTACGAGCGTTGCGCTCGCATTCTGGCCGAGCTCGACGAGACCGAAGCCGCTTTCAAGGATGTGGCCCAGCGCCCGCAGGGCCGCCTGCGCATCGATGTGCCTTCCACCATCGGTCGCCAGATACTGATTCCCAGACTCTGCGATTTCCGCCAACGCTATCCCGACATCGAGCTCATCATCGGCATGGGTGACCGCCCTGTCGATCTCGTGCAGGAAGCGGTGGATTGCGTGATACGCGGCGGCGAGCTCGTGGATTCAACCCTGGTCGCGCGTCGTATCGGCAGCATGTCCTTCGTTACCTGCGCCGCGCCGAGCTATCTCGGACGTTATGGCATGCCGAAGACGCTGGAGGATCTGCAGCAGAACCATCGTGCCGTGCATTATTTCAGCAGCCGCACCGGGCGCGTCATCGACTGGGATTACATGATCGACGGAATACGCACCGAGGTGAAGGTTTCGGGCACGGTGGCGATCAACGATGCCGAGGGCTATATGGCGCTCGCCCTGCAAGGCTTCGGGCTCGTGCAGGCGGCGCGTTTCATGGCCATGCCGCACATCGAGAAGGGCGAACTGGTCGAAATCCTGCCACAGTGGAAGCCTGCGCCCCTGCCGATCTCGGTGCTCTATCCGCAGAATCGCCATCTGTCGCCCAAGGTGCGCGCCTTTGCCGATTGGGCCGCTGAGTTGTTTGCCCAATGCCCCCTGTTGAGCGGCAAGGACGGTGATTTCGACTCCAGCCTGTGTACCTTCGGCGGTAAGGAGCCCGACGGCATGACGGTACGCGACATCATCGAGCAGCGGAATGTCGCGGAAAGCGTGCTGTAGCGCACGTCAGGGCGTGAGCTCCCAGTGCTCGGTCCAGTCGGTTTCCTCCGCGACGACGCCGCGCAATAGCTCGAAGGCGCGCTGCATCAGTTCGGAGTCGCGTTCGCGCGAATGCACGAGGAAGACTGGGTAGGAGAACTCGGGCGTATTGGGGACGACCCGGATGCGACCTTGGGCCAGCGCACGCTTGGTCACGCGCGTGCGGAAATAGCCGCTGCCGCCGCACTGCAGGAGGTAGTGCATGGCCAGCGGCCCGTGCGTGAAGGAGAGAACATTGCGGCTCTTGTCCGGCAGCGCGGCATCGTGCTCCTTGCGGAAATCCGGCCCCCAGTCCACATAGATATAGGGCTCCGGATTGCGCGTTGATTCGATCTGAATCAGCTTCTCTTCCATGATCTGCACCACCTGAATACCGGCATGGTAGTCGGGCCGGTACACCAGCACGGCGTCGAGCAGGCCATGCTCCAGGCGTTTCTGCAACATGGTGCTTTCGCCGACTTCGATGCGGATTACCGAATCGGGCAATGCCTTGCGCAGTTGCATGACCCACTGCAACTGCAGGGGATTGGAGAGGGTGAACTCGGCACCCAGACGGAGCACTTCCTCGGCGCCATTAGGCAGGGGCAGATCGCGCCGCGCTGCTTCCCAGGTTTGCACCAGTTGCGTGGCGTAGGCAATGAAACGTTCGCCGTCGGCAGTCAGTTTGGCACCGGCGCGGTTGCGCACGAACAGCGCGCAGCCCAGCTGCGACTCCAGGTTGTGTACGCGCGCCGTGACCGTGGTTTGCGTGACATGCAGATGCGTGGCGGCCGAGACAAAACTGCCGGAACGGGCAATCTGCAAGAAGGTTCGGGCGAGCTCAATGTCCATGGATACGCGGGCCTTTAGTGCAGTCTCTTCGATATTAAATCGGATGAAATTTCATTGTTCATCGCATTTATAAATATGCATACTAGATGCAACTTTAAACGGTGACGGTCCGATTGTCGATACATGGCAACGTAGATCGTCCGTACTTCGGAGGAGCTTACATGGCTACGTCCGCCCCAACGTTGGCTCAGGACTTCCCTTGTATCGACATCGATGATGGCTTGCATCGCACGATTGCCCATCTTCTCGAAGCAGCCTGCATACGTATCAATGGCGATGCGCCATGGGACATGCGCCTGATGGCGCCAGGTGTCCCCGAGCGCGCGCTACGTCACGGCAACCTTGGTCTCGGCGAAGCCTATATGGACGGCGCCTGGGAGGCCGAGGCGCTGGACGAGTTCTTTGCGCGCCTGTTGCGTACACGGCAGACGGATGACCTTCTGCCCTTGCGCATGTTGTGGCATGTCCTGCGATTCCGTCTCCTAAACCTGCAGGGTATCCGCCGGGCGCGCAAAGTCGGCGAGGTGCATTATGACCTCGGCAATGATTTCTACGCTGCCATGCTCGATTCGCGCATGACCTACACATGCGGATACTGGGAGCACGCCCACAATTTGGAGCAGGCGCAGACAGCCAAATTGGACATGATCTGCCGCAAGCTTCGCCTCCGGCCTGGCATGCGCGTGCTCGATATCGGTTGCGGCTGGGGCAGCTTCATGTCTTACGCGGCCGAGCATTACGGCGTCGAATGTGTTGGCGTCACCATCTCCAGAGAGCAGGTCGAGTGGGCGCGCCAGCGCTATGCACATCTGCCGCTGGAGTTTCGCCTGCAGGATTATCGCGAGGTGAATGAGCGTTTCGATGCGATAGCCAGTGTCGGCATGTTCGAACATGTTGGCCGTCGCAACCATCGCATTTACATGGAGATGGCGCATCGCTGCCTCAATGACGGCGGACTCTTCCTGCTGCACACCATAGGTAAGAACCTCCGCCGCAACACCCCCGATCCGTGGATAGACAAGTACATCTTTCCCAATGGCGACCTGCCTTCGGTCGGTCAGGTCGGCGATGCGGCCGATGGACTTTTCGTGGTCGAGGACATGCACAACTTTGGCGCCGACTACGACCGGACGCTGATGGCCTGGTACGAGAACTTCGAGGCTGCCTGGCCGCGCTTCGAAGCGCAGCTGGGCGAACGCTTCCGGCGCATGTGGCGCTACTACCTCTTATCTTGCGCGGGCGCCTTCCGGGCCCGCGATATCCAGCTTTGGCAGTGGGTCCTGTCAAAGGAGGGCGTGCCTAACGGTTACCGCCGTGAAAGCACCGGCCCGGCAAGCGGCAGGCAGATCCCATTGAGGCCTGCCGCGACCGCAGACGGACAGCAGTCCGCCTGTGTCAACACTTAGCAACCAAGGAGACAACCATGAGAGTCGATGACGAATTCAAGGTAGAGGACAAGACCGGTCATACCTTTATCCTGCAGAAGATAGGTCTGGGAATCACCTATCTGGATTTCGGCAATACTCATCTGCCCCATAACTTCGAGGGCTACAAGGTGAAGTATTCCGATCGTATCGCAGAGCCGCAGAGCGACGGCACGTTCAAGATCAAGGACACCGGCACTGTCGTCCGTCGCCTGAGCTGAGCGAGCTGCCAGACGCGACACGTGGCAGCGTGTCGCGCTTGCTTAAACACACATCCTTCCCTTGGTGTGGAGAGCAGCATGGCCTGTTCGATAAGCGGAAAATACCGCTCGCGGCAGGCCTCGCAGTACCTACGGGCGCGCAAGCGCCCGTTCCTGTTTCCGGTCGCGGCGCAGAGCAGCGCAGGTTCGGGAAACCGCTGCCTGCGGGAACCTTTGCGCTGTCGGCTGGGTCAGTGCTTCAGGCATACTGGCGCAATCAGGCAAGCGAAAGGCGGATATGGCAATCAGCTGGATGACGGTGCTGGCGGCAGTGCCATGGACTGAGGTCATCAAGAATGCACCCAAGGTGGCCGAGGGTGCACGCAAGCTGTGGAGTTCGGCGAGCCGTAAGGGCACGCAGGCGGCGCGCAACGCCTCCGACCCGAGTTCGCGTATTGCCGCGCTGGAAGCCGGCATGGATGAGTTGAGCGGTCAGCTGCATGCGTCGGCCGAACTCATCAAGGCGCTGGCTGAACAGAACGCCCAGTTGATCCAGCGCATCGAAACCAACCGCCGTCGCATGCTGGCGTTATCCATCGCCGTGCTGCTAATGCTAGTCTGGTTGCTGGTCGTGTCGCTGGGCCGCGGCTAGCGCTAGCCATGCAGCCTCTCGCTCAGGGGTTGAGCAGGGCGCCATCCAGCTCCGTGCCGTCCCCTAATTCGACGGTCCACTGCACCGCATCCCGTGAGCATGCGCGGAAGCGGATCGATTGAGTGGTACAGCCGGCGTCGTCCTTGGCTTTGCTCAGCATTTCCCGATGCAGTTCGGCGGCCTTTGGGTTGCCCTTGAGCTTGGCGGGAAAGCGCAGGCGCTTGTGCATCAGGGATCGAAGGTACTGGGCCGAGAACATCTTCCAGCCTGTGCGCAGCTCGAAGTTCCGCGTGGGCAGTTCGTGGGCCTGAAAGGTTTCGATCAGCTCCGCGCGTAGCGCCGACAGGGAGAGCGCATTTGCGATATGTTCGCTCATGGCGGCGGCATCGCGCTTGACCCCGAATGCGGCGGCGGTATCGGCCAGGAAGCGTGATCCGGTCAGCGAACCCAGGGGTTCGGGGTGCACCGTCCAGTTGCAATACAGATTGAGCACCGCGAGTTCCTTCTTGCGGTTTCGAAACTCGACCATCTCGCGTATCAGCACCATGGTCGTGATGGCATCACTGCCAGTGAATTCGAACTTGCCTGTGCTGCCAAGAAAGATTTCCCTGAGCCGCGCGGTGGGGTCGTAGCTGGTCATGGAACTTGCCTCGAATCGAATGATGGGCCTTCTGCCTGAAGGGTCTGAACGATGCTGGGCGGATTCTGCCACGCGCTCCCCGCGCTCAGGTTTCAGCTGTTTCAGTTCGGCGAATTGCCATGCAAGGATGTGTCTTCCAGTTGACGCTAAGCCCGCGCACCGCGTACGCCCGTGGCCGTTTTCGTCATCGATTGGTGCCGGCACGGCGCGCCCTTTGGGCGCATGGGTGTCCAGTTGAAGCCTGCTTCGGTAAGATAACGCTTCCGTCCTCTTGCAAAGGCGCCCGCAGAGCCATTCCAGAGCTACCTCTTCGGCGCGTCAGACACTTCCCCACTATGAAAGCCTCATTGCCCCGGAACGAAGCGCTGCGTGTCAGCGTCCTGCACCGCTACGCCATTTTGGATACGCTCGCTGAGCGCTCCTATGACGACATCACGCAACTGGCGGCGCTGATCTGCGAGACCCCGATCGCGGTCATCACCCTGATCGATACGGATAGGCAGTGGTTTAAGTCCAAGGTAGGCCTGGATATAGACGAGACCTCGCGCGACGTTTCCTTTTGTGCACACGCCATCCTGGAGCCCGAAAACCTGCTGGTCGTACCCGATGCACAGCAGGATAGCCGCTTCCTGGACAATCCTTTTGTGCTTGAGGAGAATGGCATCCGCTTTTATGCCGGTGCGCCGCTGCTCATGCCCACGGGTGAGGCGCTGGGCACCGTCTGCGTGGTGGATCGTCGCCCGCGTCGGCTGGATGAGCGCCAGATCTCCGCGTTGCGGGCTTTGTCACGTCAGGTAGTGGCTCTGCTGGAGATGCGCCGCCTGGTGGGCGAACTGGAAACCGTGAGCACCACCGACGGCCTGACCGGCTTGCGTAATCGCCGCGCCTTCGACGAGAAGCTGCAGGATGAGCAGCAGCGCAACGCGCGCAGTCAGCAGCCCGTATCGCTGCTGTTGCTCGATATCGACCATTTCAAGTCCTACAACGACCGCTTCGGCCATCAGGCCGGCGACGATGCGCTGGGGGAGGTCGCCCGCATCCTGCAGCACACCGTGCGCAGCTACGATATGGCAGCGCGCTATGGCGGTGAAGAGTTCGGTGTGATTCTGCCGAATACTGACAAGGCGGGTGCGCTGGAAATGGCCGAGCGTCTGCGTCGTGCCGTCGAACGCACCGAATGGCTGAAGCGCCAGATCACCATCAGTATCGGCGTTGCTACGCTGAGTTATGGCCAATCCGTACCCGCCCTGATCGAGGAGGCCGACCGCGCCCTCTACTCGGCCAAGGAGCTGGGCCGCAATCGCGTGGTCGACGCTGATGAAGACTGAGACGGAAGACGCTGTCATCGCGGCCACGCAGCAGTGGCTGGAGCGCGCAGTGATCGGGCTCAATCTCTGCCCCTTCGCCAAGGCAGTACACGTGAAGCAGCAGATCCGCTATGTTGTCAGCACGGCGCAAACGCCGGATGAGTTGCTTGCCGAACTGGCGACGGAACTGAGCCGTTTGGACGCCACGGCTGCGGCGGAGATCGATACAACGCTGCTGATCGCACCGCAGATGTTCGAGGACTTTATCGACTTCCATTTCTTTCTCGAGGAAGCCGACGTCCTGCTGAAGCGCAGCGGGCTCGAGGGCGTGATCCAGATTGCCAGCTTCCATCCGAAATTCGAGTTCGCCGGCAGTGAGGCCGACGATATCGCCAATTACAGCAATCGCTCCCCCTATCCTATCCTGCACCTGCTGCGCGAGGCGAGCATAGACCGTGCCGTGGCCGCCTTCCCCGATGCCGCCGACATCTACGAGCGCAATATCGAGACGCTGGAGCAGCTTGGACACGATGGCTGGCAAAGACTTTTCAAGAAACTGGAAGCGCAATGAAACACACACTGGAAGCACCCATCGAAATCGAGACCGGCCCGAATCCCACCCTGTCCGTGATCTGGATGCACGGCCTCGGTGCCGATGGCAACGACTTTCCGCCCATCGTCCCCGAACTCGGTTTGCCGCAGGATGCAGCGATCCGCTTCATCTTTCCGCATGCGCCGATGATGCCGGTGAGCTGCAATAACGGCTATGTCATGCGTGCCTGGTTCGACATCCTCTCCATGGCCGGCGGCAAGCGCGATGTGAATGCGGACACCGTGATCGAGTCGGTGGAACTGGTGCGTGGCCTGATCCGGAAGGAAAACGAGCGCGGCATGCCCAGTCATCGCATTGTGCTGGCCGGCTTCTCGCAAGGCGGGGCAATGACCTACACGGTTGGTCTGACGCATCCCGAACCCCTGGGCGGCATGATGGTCCTGTCTGGCTACATTCCGACGCCGGAATGGGTGCAGCACAATGCACAGGCAGCCAACCGCAGCACGCCGATCTTCGCCGCCCACGGCAGTGAGGACGAGGTGCTGCCGATTGCACTGGGCGAGGCTGCGCGCGATCTGGCGCAGCAGCTCAACGACAATGTCGAATGGCATAGCTGGCCGATGCCGCACACGCTCTGCTATGAAGAAGTGCAGGCCATGGGCGCGTGGTTGCAGGCCCGTTTGCAGTGAGCCAGCGCAGGTGAGCGAGCTCTGGCAAGGTTGGTTCGACGGTTCGGCCTTGCCGAATCCCGGCCGTATCGGCATCGGCCTGGTGCTGCAGGCGCCGGACGGCCATGTCTGCGAACGTTCGCTGCTGGCTCGGGAGTTCGGGTGCAACAATGAGGCCGAGTTGCATGCGCTCTGTGCCCTGCTTGAAATGGCCCGCGATCAGGGCTTGCGGCGCCTGCTCATACACGGCGACAGCAATGTGGCAGTCCGTTACGTGAGCGGTGTGGATGCGACCAGCATTGAACGCCTGGGGCTGTTGATACGGCGCGCCCAGCAATTGCTTGCTGAGTTTGATGAAATCAGCCTGCACTGGATTCCACGGCATCGCAACGGTGCGGCAGACGGCCTTTCGCGGCGCGCCCTGGGGCTGCCCGAGAAAGTGGAACCGAAGCGCCGGAAAGCTGCCCGGGCCTGAAGTGCAAGATCCAGGCGCGAGGGCAGTGGCGTTTGTATTTGCCGGGGATAAATAAGACAATGAAAAATTGCACAGCACCTTCCGCACGGAAGGTGCGAGCGGGGAGTTGGTTTGACAGATAGCAGTCCAGATGCTCTGCGCAGAAAGAACCGTTTGCTGGTCGCCGCAGCCGTCGGCCTGTTATGCCTTGCCACCGCATTGGTGCTGGGGCTGCTGCGGCAGAGCTATCAGCGCTATCACCAGGTAGCGGCGGACAATGTCGAGAACACGACGCTGAGCCTGGAGCGCTTCCTTGGTGCGCACTTCCAGGAAAGCGAGCTGGCCCTGCTCAGCGCTACGGCAGAGTACCGCCGCCTGCACGAACGCGGCAATTTCAGCGCGGAGAGGTTCAGCCGCTACGTCGAGGGCCTGCGCCAGCGCCTACCGAATGCCGTGTCGGTGCGTGCATCGGATCGAGAGGGCACTGTCATCTATGGCGATGACGTCACCCCCGGGCGTTACGTGAACATTGCCGACCGGGAGTACTTCAAGCGTGCGCGCGAAAGCATGCAGCTGACCTTCAGCCTGCCCCTGCGTTCGCGCATCACCGGTGAACGCGTGTTCATCATTTCCCTGCCCTTGGTCGATGCGAAGGGCGAGTTTGCCGGTATCGTCTATGTAAACACCTCCAATCAGCGCGTCGAGGATCTGTTTGCTTCCATCCGGCTCGGCGCGAACGGCATCATTACGCTCTTCGATGCCGATAGGCGGATATTGATCCGGCACCCGAGCCTGCAGGCGCAGGTCGATGAACAGGCGATCCGTGTCTCTGCACCGGAAACCATCACGGCGCTGGCAGCCGGCCGGAGCATCGCCAGCTACACGGCCCTGAGTCCCTTCGACGGTCTGCAGCGCAGCATCTCCTTCCGGCGCATCGCGCACTATCCGGTTTATGTGTTGGTCGGTCAGGCCGAGCAGGACTATCTGGCGCCGTGGTGGCGGGAGTGCGCCATGGGCGGGATATTCCTGACTGTGATCGGTGTGGGCAGCTTCCTGCTGGGAATCAGCATTCGCCGCTACATGGCGGCCCGGCTGCAAGTCGAGGTGCTGGAGGATAGGCAGGTGGCGCACGACCATCTGGCCGCCATCATCCGTGCGATACCGGACATCCTGTTCGAGGTCGATCGAGAAGGCCGTTACCTCGATTATCGATCTACCTATATGGACCTGCTGGCCATGTCGCCGGAAGAGCTCATCGGTCGCAAGGTGTCCGAGGTGCTGCCGGCCGAAGCCGCTGCCACCGTAATGGAGGCGATTGCCGAGGCCGAGGTCAAGGGCGCCGCCTACGGGGCGCAGATTCACATGGAGGCAGCGGCCGGCGAGCTCTGGTTCGAGCTGTCGATTGCCCGCAAGCAGACTCAGCGGAGCGAACAACCAAGCTTCATCGTCCTTGCGCGCGATATCACCGAGCGCACTCAGGCTCAACTGCACATCGAACAGCTGGCCTTTTCGGACATGCTTACCGGCCTTCCCAATCGGCGCCTCTTCCTTGATCGCCTGCGTCAGAGCATGGCGGTCAGTGAGCGCAATCGCAGTTACTGCGCGCTGCTCTTCCTCGATATCGACAAGTTCAAGACTCTGAATGACACCTTGGGCCATCAGGTCGGCGACCTGTTGCTGATCGAGATTGCCGAACGCCTGCGCCGTTCGGTGCGCGAATACGATACGGTCGCGCGCCTGGGCGGCGACGAGTTCGTGGTCCTGTTGGAGCAGCTTGGCAGCACCGAGGCAGAGGCCGCACGGCAGGCGCAGCAAATTGCCGAGAAGGTCGCCGTCCAGTTGCATCGCGATTACGACCTGAATGGACACAAATACATCGGTACCAGCAGCATTGGCATCGCCCTGTTCTGCGGGCAATCGATGAATAACGACGAGCTGCTGCGTCGGGCCGACCTGGCCATGTATCAGGCCAAGAGTAACGGGCGCAGCGCGCTTTGTTTCTTCGATCCGCAGATGCAGGAAAACATCGCCGCGCGCCAGGCGCTGGAGATTGATCTCAAGCAGGCCATCATCCACGATGAATTCGTGCTGTATTTCCAGCCGCAGGTCGACCAGGAGGGGCATTTGGTCAGTGCGGAAGCGTTGATTCGCTGGAACAGTCCCAAGCGGGGCCTGGTCTCGCCTGCCGAGTTCATCGAGCTGGCGGAGGAAACCGGCCTGATCTTGCCCATCGGCCATTGGGTCATGCGCGAGGCCTGCAGTTGCCTTGAGGCGTGGCGGCAGATTCCGCAACTTGCCCATGTGGCGATTGCCGTGAATGTGAGTGCCAAGCAGATCGCGCAGCCCGTTTTTGTCGAGGAAGTGCGGGAACTGCTGTCCTTCTATGACGTGGATCCTGCCCAGTTGAAGATCGAGATCACCGAATCCATGCTGGTGGACCGTATCGACGAGATCATCGTCAAGATCAATGAGCTGCGCGCGCTTGGCGTGCGCTTCTCGCTCGATGACTTCGGGACCGGCTATTCCTCTCTGAGCTATCTCAAGCGTCTGCCTTTCGATCAGCTCAAGATCGACCAGGCCTTTGCGCGCGGGGCGATGGAGAGCCGGCATGACGTGGCGATCTGTCGCGCCATCATCACCTTGGGTGGCGCGCTCGGCCTGGATGTGGTGGCGGAAGGCATAGAGACCCAGGCCCAGTGGGACTTCTTCAAGCGTGAAGGCTGCCGTTACGTTCAGGGTTACCTGTTCGGCCGCCCCATGCCGCTGGAGGCGTTCGAGGCGCGCTACGCCGACGGTATGACAGGGGAAGTGACGGAGTGAGCCGCGACCGGGGTGCCGGGCCGTGCATTCCCGGCGAGCGCCATCAACTCATCTACGCCGTCGTCGCCCAGGTACCGAAAGGGCGCGTGGCGACCTATGGCCAGATTGCACAACTCGCCGGCCTGCCGCGCCAGGCACGCCTGGTCGGCTACGCGCTGAGCGCGCTGGCCGTCGGCAACCGCCTGCCCTGGCACCGCGTCATCAATGCGCGCGGCCGCATCAGCGAGCGTGGCGATGGAGGCGTCGCCGCCATGGCGCAGCGTAAGCGCTTGGAGAAAGAGGGCATTCGCTTCGCCGCCGACGGCTCCGTCGCCTTGGCGCAATACCAATGGCAGCCTGAATGACTTGCTTGGGCTATGATCGTGGCGAGCCCTGCGGGCGCTGAAGCAAGGACGACAACAATGCGAGCATCCTGGTTATTGTTAGTGGCAGCGACGGCGCTGAGCAGCGCCTGTTACGACAACCCGACTGCAGAGTATGCCCAGCGCATCGTCGGCAGCTGGCGTATGGCCGGCAGCGTGGCCGGCAAGCCGGCCCAGGGCATGTTGCACATCATGCCCGAAGGAGATTACATCCTCGACAACGGTGCCAGCGCCCGTGTCGCCAAGATTGCCGCACCGGACGAAGGACGCTGGTCGCTGCTGCATGATGAACTCAGGCTGCTGGCCCTGCAAGCCAGCCCGATCAGCGGCATCGGCCTGGAGCAGGTGCCGCCGCGTCTGCATATCGTGGCGCTGGATCAGCAGCGGCTGGTGACGACCGACCCCGACCATGGGGTGAGGATAGAGTGGGTACGCGTGAATCCATTGAATTGAAAACCGGGAGAATGCAATGGCGGAGCAGTTTCTGAATCTGCAGCATAGCGAGTCGGTGGTCGCACAGATGTCGGCGACCATCTTTGCCGGCTTGGTGCAAAGCCAAGGCCTGACCGAAGCCAATGAGGAGCAGTTGGCCGCCCGTTCGGTAGTCATCGCCATCAAGCTCGCCAAGTACACGGAGAAGCTCGTTAAGAGCGATGAAGAGTGGGTGCAGAAGAGCGGCACCTCCTCCTACCTGATCGGCTGATGCTGCGCGCCAGGCGGCCGGCTTAGAAGTTAGTCTTGCCGAAGGTGCTGCGCAGGAAGTCAGCGAAGGCCTTGATCGCCAGCGATGACTGGCGATGTTGCGGGTACACCGCATAGATATTGAGTGGCGGCGGCGCGTAGGCGTCGAGTATCGTCAACAGCTGCTTGGCCCGCAGTGCCTCACCGACGATGAAGGTAGGTAGCAGCGCGATGCCCAGTCCTTCGATGGCGGCAGCGCAGCTCAGTTCGCCGTTGTTGGCACGCATGCGGCCCTTGACCGGGATGCGCAGCGGCTTGCCTTTTTCGGAGAACGTCCATTCGACATTGCGCGCGTGGCCGTAGATCAGGCATTCGTACGTCTTGAGGTCGAGCGGCGTTTTGGGCTTGCCGTGAGCCTTCAGATAGGCCGGACTGGCGCAAGTGACTAGCTGCGCCGGTGCGATATGCCGGGCCACCAGCGACGAGTCGGCCAGGTGGCCGATGCGTATGGCCATGTCATAACCCTCGCCGACTATATCCACGAAGCGGTCGCTGAGGTCGAGCTCGATGACGACGTCAGGACATTGCGCCATGAAGCGGGCAATGGCGGGGCCGAGATGCAGGGTGCCGAAGGACACCGGCGCCGAAATGCGCAGGGTGCCGCGCGGCGAGGTGCTGGCACGACTGACCAACTGCTCGGTTTCATTGACCTCATCGATGATCTTCAGCGCGCGCTCGTAATAACTGCGCCCGGTGTCCGTCACACTCAGCTTGCGCGTGGTGCGTATGAGCAGGCGCGCGCCCAGGCGCTCCTCCAGCGCCATGATGCGGCGGCTGATGAACTGTTTGGACAAACCCAGCCTGTCCGCCGCGGCTGTGAAGCTCTGCGCCTCCACGGCACTGACGAAGATCTGCATATCCTCGAGCTGACTCATTAATTGTCTCTTATAGGTTGACAGTTAAACGCATTGTAGATGCTTTATCACGCTGCTTCGTGACAGTAAAGTTCACCCATCGCTTGCGCCTGCGGCAGTGTGAACACCGCGCTAGGCGACAGGCCAACCCCATTGAAAGGACACATCATGAATCTCCAGACAGACAACAATGCTTTCTCCTCCTATGCCGCCGCGCTCGGGCGCATCCTGCTTGCCGCCATCTTCCTGCTCTCGGGCTTGAGCAAGCTGGCGGCCCCGGCCGGCACCATCGGCTACATCGCCTCAGCCGGCCTGCCGTTTCCCGAGCTGGCGTATGCGGGCGCCGTGTTTGTCGAAGTGGCGGTCGCGATCGCGCTGATCGCCGGCTACCAGACGCGTGTCGTGGCTGCCGTGATTGCGGTGTTCAGCCTGGTGACGGCCTTTGGTTTCCACTTCAACCTGGCCGATCAGAATCAGTTCATCCACTTCTTCAAGAACGTGGCGATTGCCGGCGGCCTCCTGCAAATCGTCGCCTACGGCGGCGGCGCCCTGAGCGTGGATGCCTGGCGCGCCCGCAGTCGTCGTCGGGCCTGATGACACCGCTGCACCCTTCCCCGCATGGGGAGGGCCAATCAAGGAAAGGAGTGCACCATGACTGCAAAGCAGAATATCGAAATCCGTCGTGCCGATGAGCGCGGCGTGGCAGAACACGGCTGGCTGAGTTCACGCCATACCTTCTCGTTCGCCCACTATTACGATCCGACCCAGGTCGGCTTCTCCGACCTGCTGGTGATCAATGAAGACCGCGTGGCGCCTGGCATGGGCTTCGGCACGCACCCGCACCGCGACATGGAAATTTTTTCCTATGTGCTGGAGGGCGCGCTGGAGCACAAGGACAATATGGGTACCGGCTCGGTGATCCGTCCCGGCGATGTGCAGTTGATGAGCGCGGGTACCGGTGTGGCTCACAGCGAGTACAACCACTCCCCCACGGACGGCGTGCATTTCCTGCAGATATGGTTGCTGCCTGGCAGCAAGGGCGTGCAACCGGAGTATCAGCAGGCGCATTTCCCCAACGAGGAGAAGCGCGGCAGACTGCGGCCGGTCATTACGCCCGATGGCGAGGCGGGCAGTCTGCGCGTGCATCAGGATGCACGCGTCTATGCCGGCCTGTTTGATGGCGCTGAAACGGCAACGCTGGAACTGGCCGCAGACCGTTACGCCTATGTGCATGTAGCGCGCGGCAGCCTTGAGGTGAATGGCATCCGCCTAAGCGCAGGCGACGGCCTCAAGTTGCGCGGCGCGGAGCGGTTGAGCTTCACCGCCGGCGTTGATGCCGAAGTGCTGGCGTTTGATCTGCGTCCGCACGAAACGCCGGATTTTCACTGATCTGACTTCGGCCCTGCCGCCCCCGAAATCCGCGGGACGACAGGGCCGAGGAAACGTTTGCATAAAATTCGAAACCAGTGCATAGTGCGCGCTGCGATTTTCAAGTAAGTGTCGTTGTTGTCAGGTTCGGTAGTACCTCTGCATTACCTCGGTATACTCCCCCGCACTCCCGCCGTCTTGAGCTTCGCCCTGATTGGGGCATTCCCCGTTTTTTAGTTTTTTTATAGGAAGTACAAGACATGGCTAACGGTACCGTTAAGTGGTTCAACGACGCTAAGGGCTTTGGTTTCATCACCCCGGAAGGCGGCGGCGACGACCTCTTCGCCCATTTCTCCGCAATTCAGTCGCAAGGTTTCAAGACCCTGCAAGAAGGCCAGCGCGTGACCTTCGACGTGGTCAGCGGCCCCAAGGGTCAGCAAGCCTCGAACATTCGCGCCGCCGAATAAGGTTCGCGGGTTTCCCGCACACCTGAAAAGCCCGGCCCAGGCCGGGCTTTTTTACGTCTACGACTTGGCAAGGTGCGGTTTTACGCGAGGTGTTGCAGAAGAATAACTTTTTTGATTGTGTTGATAAATTTCCACCCAATAATCGTTTGCCAATTTTTTGAAACCCGGGCATAGTGGTTATTGAGATTTTCAAGTTGTGGTTTCTCTGGCTGGTCTCCGCGGTTCCTCGGTACGTCCCCTGTAGCGCCGTCTTGAATCTCTGAGAGCTCGTCTCTCACTGTATATATTTTTCTAGGAAGACAAGACATGGCAACAGGTATCGTTAAGTGGTTCAATGACGCTAAGGGTTTCGGTTTCATCACCCCGGACGGTGGTGGCGACGATCTTTTCGCCCATTTCTCCGCAATTCAGTCCAACGGCTTCAAGAGCCTGAAGGAAGGCCAACGTGTGACCTTCGACACCGTTACCGGTCCCAAGGGTCAGCAAGCTTCGAACATTCGCGCCGCCGAATAATCGCAAGCAGCACCCAAACAAAAAGCCCGACCGAAGTCGGGCTTTTTGTTTTGTAAGTGACGGTAGCCAAGCCATGCCATCGGTATGGCGGGCCGAAGTCACCCCCTTCCTTGGGAAGGGGGTTGGGGGGAAGGCCCACACACAGCGCATGCAGGATCGCGCGGAACGCGCACATCCCGCCAGCGCATGGACATGCCGTCGAGCAGCAGTAGGCGGCCTGCCAGGGACTCGCCGCAGCCGATGATGAGCTTCATTGCCTCGGCTGCCTGCATGGTGCCGACGATGCCGGTCAGCGGCGCGAAGACGCCCATGATGGCGCAGCGCATTTCCTCGACATCCTCGCCTTCCGGAAACAGGCAGTGATAACAGGGTGCGTCTTCGATGCGCGGATCGAAGACGGAAACCTGGCCGTCGAAGCGGATCGCCGCACCCGAGACCAGCGGCTTCTTGAACTTCACGCTGGCGCGGTTGATGGCGTGGCGCGTGGCGAAGTTGTCGCAGCAGTCGAGCACGATATCGGCCTTGGCGACTTCCTCGTCCATGCGCGCCTGATCGAGGCGCTCATTGAGCGGAACGACCACGCATTCCGGATTCATGCTCGCCAGCGCCTTCTGCCCCGACAATACCTTGGGTTGCCCTACGGTCTCGGCGCGATGCAGGATCTGGCGCTGCAGATTGGTCATGTCCACCGTGTCGTTATCGGCCAGCACCAACGTGCCGACGCCTGCGGCGGCAAGGTAGAGGGCGGCGGGCGAGCCCAGGCCGCCCGCGCCTACCATGAGCACGCGCGCATTGAGCAGTCTTTCCTGCCCCTCAACGTCGATTTCCGGCAGCAGGATGTGCCGGCTGTAGCGTATGAGCTGATCGTCGTTCATGTCGATATTCCTGATGGTGCTTGAAGCAAAACGGGCACGCCCTTGCGGACGTGCCCGTCGATGGGGTTGCGCCGCTTCAGCGCTTCATGACCGGCCAGACCTTGAGCAGGGTGAGGGCCTGCTTGAGCTGGTAGTCGTCGGCGCCGCCGAATTCGAAGCGGGTCGGCGGAGTGTCATCCTCCTTCTTCGGCGGCTTGTCGCCGCCCTTGGGCTTGTCGATCGGCTTGGTCAGCAGCTTGTCGGCCGGCGTGACGCGACCGTCGCCGTCCTTGTCGTTTTCCAGATGGTGTTCCAGATCCGCCTCGCGCAGCGACAGGCGCGAGCTGCCGCCGTTGGCGCTTTCCTCGACGATGGCGTCGGGGGTGATGCCCTTGGCCTGGATCGAACGACCGCTCGGCGTGTAGTAGCGCGCCGTGGTCAGCTTGATGGCGGTGCTGGCGGAAATCGGCAGGATGGTCTGCACAGAACCCTTGCCGAAGGTCTGGGTGCCGACGACGATGGCGCGTTTGTGGTCCTGCAGCGCGCCGGCAACGATTTCCGAAGCCGAGGCCGAGCCGCCGTTGACGATGACGACCAGGGGCACGTTCTTGACACCCGAGGGCAGGTTCCGGAGCGGGTCATCCTTGCTCGGGCCGCCGCGCAGATAGTCTTCCGGCGCCGCCAGATAGCGGCGCTTGGCGTCCTCGGTGCGGCCGTCGGTGGAGACGACCAGGGTCCGGGCCGGCAGGAAGGCGGAGGATACGCCGATGGCGCCGTTGAGCAGACCGCCCGGATCGTTGCGCAGGTCGAGCACCAGGCCCTTGAGGCTTTCACCCTTGCCGTCCTTGTCGTACTGCTTGTAGAGCTTTTCCAGGTGCTTGGCCAGATCGGACACGGTTTCTTCCTGGAACTGGGTGATGCGTACATAGCCCATGCCGTCGTCGAGCAGCTTGGACTTGACGCTCTGCACCTTGATCTTTTCGCGCGTCAGGGTCACGACGATGGGCTTGACCTCACCCTTGCGTGCGATGGTCAGCGTGATCTGGGTCTTGGGCTTGCCGCGCATCTTCTTGACGGCGTCGGTCAAGGTCAGTCCCTTGACCGGGGTGTCGTCGAGCTTGACGATCAGGTCGCCCGGCTTGATGCCGGCGCGGAAGGCGGGGGTGTCCTCAATCGGCGAGACGACCTTGACGAAGCCGTCTTCCATGCCGACTTCGATGCCGAGGCCACCGAATTCGCCCTGGGTGCTGATCTGCAGATCCTTGAAGGCTTCCGCGTCGAGATAGGCCGAATGCGGATCGAGATTGGACAGCATGCCGCTGATGGCATGGGTGATCAGCTTTTTGTCTTCAACGGGCTCCACGTAGCCGGCCTTGATGGCGTTGAATACATCCGCCAGCGCGCGTAGCTCCTCAACCGGCAGGCCGGCCTCCTCCTTCTGGGCGTTGGCGGAAAAATTGAGACTGAGCATCACGCCGGTCACCAGACCGAACATGATCAAACCGAACTTCTGCAGCTTGCTGCGCATTGAATGCTCCGTTTAGGGGAGTGGGGAAGCGAGTATGACGAAAAAGCACGCCGAAGATATTGCAGCGTGTTTCAGCGCGGGAATCAGCGCAGTGTTTAACGCAAACTCACCCACTTGAGCGGATCCAGGGCCTGGCCTTGGTGCCTGAGTTCAAAGTATAAACCCGATTCCGGGTTGCCACCGCTGTTGCCCACACTGGCCACGGCCTCGCCGCCCTTGACCTTGTCGCCGGCCTGACGGAAGAGGGACTCGTTATTGCCATAGACGGTCAGGAAGCCGTCGCCGTGGTCGATGATGAGCAGATTGCCGAAACCGCGCAGCCAGTCGGCAAACACCACCTGGCCAGCGGCCACGCTCTTGACCTCGGCGCCTTCGGCAGCGCGCACGAACAGGCCTTTCCAGCTGGTGCCTTCGGCGCGCTGCGCGCCGAAACGATTGGCGACTTCGCCGCGTACCGGCAGGCGCAGCTTGCCGCGCAAGCCGGCGAAGTCGCCGCTGAAGCTGCT
>DATMSM010000048.1:0-7785 GCA_035565355.1 Rhodocyclaceae bacterium | reverse complement strand
TCTGGCCCTGGCCGTCAAGCCACCACGCGACGGTTCGCTGCGCGTCGCCGCGCTGCTCATGCGCGGGCTTCTAGCGGCGGTCGCCCTGCTGCATGCTTCGCGCCTGCTCTGGTTCCTGGCCTTCGGCACGCCGGATACCGTCGTCGCCCCCATCGCCATCCAGATCGTCGTCGCCATCGTCCAGTGCATGCTGCAGATCGCCATGACTTTCAGCTTCCTGCTGATGCAGAACTTTCGCCTCAACGACGAACTACGCGAACAGGCTGATGTGGATGTGCTGACCGGAGTGTTCAATCGCCGCGGCCTGGACCTGCGCGCCCATCGGCTGCTCGCGCGGGCGCGCAAGACCAGGAGCCGGATGGCCGTGATCATCATGGACATCGACCACTTCAAGCGCGTCAACGACACGCACGGGCATGCGGTCGGCGATCAGGTGCTGTGCTGGTTGTCGGCGCAGCTATCTGCGCTGCTGCGGCCGAACGATCTGCTCGGCCGTTACGGCGGCGAGGAGTTCGTTGCGCTGCTGCCGGATGCCGACCTCGCCTCGGCGAAAAAGATCGCGGAACGCATGCGCAGCAATATCGCCGCGCAAGCGCCGGAGTTCGACGGAGCGAGAACACCAATCACCCTGAGCCTGGGCATCGCCCTGGCTCAGGATGCCGACTATGATCTGGAAACCGCCCTGGCGCAGGCAGATGCCAACCTCTACCTTGCCAAGGAAAGCGGCCGCAATCAGGTCTGCCATCTCCCACCGGAACGGCAAGACGGCAAATTGCAAGTCGCCTAGGCCACGATCTTTCCATCCTGCATATGCAGGATGCGATCCGCGCGTTGCGCCAGCTCGGGATCGTGGGTGACGACGATCAGGCTGCTGCTGCGACTGTGATTCAGGCCCAGCATCAAATTGAAAACAGCCTCGGCCGTATTCCGGTCCAGATTGCCGGTGGGCTCGTCGGCCAGCACGCAGGCCGGCTGCGTGACCAGGGCACGCGCAATCGCGGCGCGCTGGCGCTCGCCACCGGACAGTTCGCCCGGACGATGGGCGAGACGATGGCCCAAGCCCACCTCCGCCAGCATCGCCGCCGCCGTCTGCATGGCCTCGGCCTTGTCTACCCGCCGGATCAGCAAGGGCATGGCCACATTTTCCTGCGCGGAAAACTCGGGCAGCAGATGGTGGAACTGGTAGACGAAACCCAGGCTCTCGTTGCGCAGACGGCTGCGCTCGGCATCGGAAATGCCGGCCATGTCCTTGCCCAGAATATTGACCGAACCGGCCGTCGGCGTATCGAGGCCGCCGAGCAGATGCAGGAGCGTGCTCTTGCCGGAACCGGAAGCGCCGACGATGGCGACGCATTCGCCAGCAGCGAGATCAAGATCAATGCCGCGCAGGACATCAACCTTCAGTTCGCCCTGCTCGAAAGTCTTGGCGAGGCCGCGTGCACTCAATACCGCGCTCATTACTCGTACCTCAATGCTTCAGCCGGATTGGTGCGCGAGGCACGCCAGCTCGGATACAGGGTCGCCACCAGGGTCAGCACAAAGGACACGGAGGTGATGATGATGACGTCGTCCCATTGCAGCTCGGACGGCAGGTCGGTGATGTAATACACATCCTTGGCGAGGAACTGGAAGCCCAGCATGCGCTCAAGGAAGGGCACGACCACGTCGATGTTGAGGGCAAGCAGCACGCCGCCGACCACGCCCAGGCCCAAACCTATGGTGCCGATCAGCGCGCCTTGCACGATGAAGATCTGCATGATGCTCTTGGGTTCCGCGCCCAGCGTACGCAGGATGGCGATGTCGGCCTGCTTGTCGGTAACGGCCATGACCAGGGTGGAGACAATGTTGAAAGCGGCGACCGCGACGATCAGCAGCAGGATCAGGAACATCATGTTCTTCTCGATCTGCACCGCGCGGAAGAAGTTGGCGTGGCTGCGCGTCCAGTCGCTGGCATAGGCATCCGCGGTCACATACTTGTACAACTCGCGCGAGACCTGCGGTGCGGCGAAGAGATCATCGAGCTTGAGGCGCACGCCGCTGACCGAGTCGCCCATCTGGTAGAGGCGCTGCGCGTCCTGCATGTGGATCAGCGCGAGACCGTTGTCATACTCGAACATGCCGACCTCGAATACGCCCACCACCGTGAACTGCTTCAGGCGCGGCGCCAGGCCGACCGGGGTATTGGTCCCCTGCGGCGCAATCAACGTGACCTTGTCACCTTCGAAGGCACGCAGCGCACGTGCCAGATCGGCGCCGAGCACGATGCCGAACTCACCCGGCTTGAGGCTCTCGAGATGGCCCGCCTTCATGTGCTGGGCGAAGTCGGCGACCTTCTCCTCATCTTCCGGCAACACACCGCGCACCACCGTACCGCGCACGGTCTGATCGTAGGAGAGCAGGCCCTGTGCCTGCACGTACGGCGCCACGGCCTTGACTCGCGGATGCTGCGCCGCCTGCTGCGCCACGGTCTGCCACTCGGGCAGGTCGCCATCCGCGCCCATGACCTGGATATGCGAGGCCACGCCGAGAATACGCGTGCGCAGCTCTTTCTGAAAACCGTTCATCACCGACAAGACCACGATCAATGCCGCCACGCCCAGCGCAATGCCGCACATGGAGATCATGGAGATGAAGGAGATGAAGTGATTGCGGCGCTTGGCGCGGGTATAGCGCAGGCCGATGAGAAGCTCATATCGCATGGGGCTGCATGCTAACATGCGACGCTTATTGCAAACCCTTGCAAGCCCGCGCAAGCGCCTTCCCATCTGTATCTCCATGTCACAGACCTCAGCTACCCTGCACCTCGCCCTGCCCGGCCTGCTGTGGCCCACGCAAGCCCTGCGCGACATGGTCTACGACCTGCAACTGCCGGCACTGTCCTGGCTGCTGGGTAAAGGCCGGCGCGAACTCAGCCCGGTGGCCGACTACCCGCAGTGGCTGGCCGATATTGCCGGCCTGCCGCACCTGCCCGTCGCCGCACTACGCGCCAGCGCCCTGATGCTTGAGCAAGACTCGCGCTGGCTCTGCCTCGACCCCATCCATCTGCGCATCGAACGCACCCAACTCATCGTGCAGGACCCGACCACGCTGCAGTTGACGCCGGCAGAAGCAGCAGCCCTGCTCGCCGACCTGGCGCCACTGTTCGAAGAGCTTGGTCAGATGGGCATCGCCAGCCCGCACGAATGGCATCTGCACTTGCATGCTGAATCGGATATACGCACCACACCGCTGGCCGACGCCATCGGTCTCAATGGCGACCAGTTGATGCCACAGGCCAGCAATGTCCGGCTCTGGCGCCGCTTGCTCAACGAAGTCCAGATTACCCTGCACGAACATCCGGTGAACCAGGCGCGCACCGCGCGCGGCCTGCCGGCGGTGAACAGTCTCTGGCCCTGGGGCGAAGGCGATCTGCCCGCAGCCCGGCCGGACTGGGAGCTAGTCCAGGCGGGCGGTACGCTGTGGCAGGGCCTCGCCCGCCATATCAATTGCGCATGGCGCAGCCTGCCCGAGCGCTATGAAAACAGCAGCGGCAAGACCCTGGTCGTGCAACCCGCCCTTGAGTCCAGCGCTCGCCAGCGCGATGCACTGCAGTGGCTGAGCGCGCTGCAAACCCTGGAGCAAAACTGGTTCGCGCCGCTGATGCAGGCGCTACAGGACGGCAGTCTCAAGCAACTGGTGCTGCACGGCCATGGCGAAGGCCAGGCACTCGAGCTCACGCTCAATGGCAGCAACAAACTGAACTTCTGGCGCAAGCCAGCCCCCCTGACTGCGCTCGGGGTTGCTGAAAACCCGGCCACCGGCGCCGCCCGATGACCCGCATCGTCGCCCGCAGCGTGCCCACGCGCGCGCACCTGATGCTGGAGCAAGGCGGCATACACCCGCTACTCGCCCGCCTCTACGCCGCGCGCGGCATCAAGAGCGCAGACGAGCTCGATACCTCGCTGGCCAAGCTGATTCCGCCAACACAGATGAAGGGCGCAGTCGAGGCCGGCCAGTTGCTTGCCAACAGCATCGCCGCACGGCAGCGCATCCTTATCATTGCCGACTACGATTGCGACGGCGCCACCGCCTGTGCGCTGGGTCTGCGCGGTCTGCGCATGTTCGGCGCACAAGTCGACTATCTGGTACCCAACCGCTTCGAGACCGGCTACGGCCTTTCGCCCGAAGTGGTGGCGATTGCGGCACAGAAAAAGCCCGACCTCATCGTCACGGTCGACAACGGTATCGCCAGCGTCGAAGGCATTGCCGCCGCCAATGCGCTGGGCATGCGCGTACTTGTCACCGACCACCACCTGCCCGGCGACACACTGCCGGACGCTGCCGTCATCGTGAACCCGAACCAGCCGGGCTGCGCCTTCCCAAGCAAGGCGCTGGCCGGCTGCGGCGTCATGTTCTATGTCCTGCTTGCGCTGCGCGCCGAACTGCGAGCACGCGGCGAGTTTGCCAACAAGCAGGAACCCAACCTCGGCAGCCTGCTCGACCTGGTGGCGCTTGGCACTGTCGCCGACGTGGTGCCGCTGGATCGCAACAACCGCATCCTCGTAGCACAAGGCCTGGCGCGCATCAAGGCAGGCCAGATGCAGGCCGGCCTGCACGCGCTCTTCAATATCGCCGGTCGCGACCCGCGCCAGGCTGCCAGCTTCGACCTCGGCTTCGCCATCGGCCCGCGTCTGAATGCCGCCGGCCGCCTCGCCGACATGGCGCTGGGCATCGAATGCCTGATCACCGACGACCCGGGCCGCGCTGCCAACATCGCGCAGGAACTCGACCAGATCAATCGCGAGCGGCGCAGCATCGAAGCCGACATGCAGACCGACACAGTGTCACTGCTCGACAATATCGACGTCGCCAGTCGCGCCAGCCTCTCGCTCTACAACCCGGACTGGCACCAGGGCGTGATCGGCATCCTCGCCGGCCGCGTGCGCGAGAAGACGCATCGTCCGACTTTCGCCTTCGCGCGTGGCAATGATGGCGAAGTCAAAGCCTCGGGCCGCAGCATCCCCGGCCTGCACCTGCGCGACGCGCTTGATCTCGTGTCCAAGCGCCATCCCGGCCTGCTGCTGAAGTTCGGCGGCCACGCCGCCGCCGCCGGCCTGACTGTACGCGAGGAGGATTTCGACCGCTTCGACGCCGCCTTCGAGCAGGTGGCCAGGGAACTGCTGAGTCCGGCCGACCTGACCCGCACCATAGAAACCGACGGCACGCTGGAAGAAGGCTATTACGGCATCGCCACCGTACGCGTGATTGAAGAGGCGATCTGGGGGCAGCATTTCCCTGCCCCAGTCTTCGCCGACACCTTTCGCGTCATCCGCCAGCGCGTGTTGAAGGAAAAGCATCTGAAGCTCACGCTGCAGAAGGGGCAGACCCGTTTTGAGGCAATCTGGTTCAATCACCCCGACGCCCTGCCCGACCAGGCCGAGCTGGCTTTCCGTTTATCGATCAACGAGTACAACGGTACACAGTCGGTGCAATTGATGGTCGAAGGGACCGCAGGCTAGCCTTCCCAGGCAGGCCTAGTCAGCCGAACGCTGCACGCTTCTCGCGCGTAGCATCAAGCACTTAACGGTGCGTGGGCAGACCCGCCGCTTTAGCCCGTGCCGTATGCAGCTTGCGATAGCTGTCCAGCAGGCGCTGATGTCGGTCCAGCCCCTCCAGCTTCATGCTGGTCGGCGTCAGGCCAAAGAAGCGCACGCTGCCGTCGACCGAACCGATCACTGCATCCATGCGCTCATTGCCGAACATGCGGCGGAAGTTGGGCTCGTAATCGGCCAGCGCCATCTCATCGTCGAGCTCCACTTCCAACACCACGTTCAGGGCCTGATAGAACAGGCCGCGCTCAAGCGTGTTCTCGTTGTACTGAAGGAAGGCTTCGACCAGTTCTTTTGCCGCTTCATACTCGTTCAGGGCGAGATTGATTAGCAGCTTCAATTCCAGGATCGTCAGCTGGCCCCAGGCCGTGTTCTCGTCAAACTCGACTCCGATCAAGGTGATGATGTCGGTCTGATCATCGAGTTCGCTCTCTTCCAGACGTGCCAGCAAGGCGTCCAGAGCGTCGTCGTCGAGGCGATGCAGATTGAGGATGTCTTCGCGGAAAGCCAGGGCCTTGTTGGTGTTGTCCCAGATCAGATCCTCGACCGGATAGATCTCGGAATAGCCCGGCACCAGGATGCGGCAGGCCGTGGCGCCGAGCTGGTCGTACACGGCCATATACACTTGCTTGCCCATGCCTTCGAGAATACCGAAAAGCCTTGCGGCCTCTTCGGCATTCGAATCTTCACCCTGGCCCGAGAAATCCCATTCGACAAACTCGTAGTCGGCCTTGGCGCTGAAGAAGCGCCACGACACCACGCCGCTGGAGTCGATGAAGTGCTCGACAAAGTTGTTCGGCTCGGTGACAGCATTGCTCTCGAAAGTCGGGCGCGGCAGATCGTTGAGGCCTTCAAAGCTGCGCCCTTGCAGCAGCTCGGTGAGGCTGCGCTCCAGGGCGATTTCCAAGCTGGGGTGAGCGCCGAAGGAGGCAAACACGCCGCCGGTGCGAGGATTCATCAGGGTCACGCACATCACCGGATACTGTCCGCCCAGCGAAGCATCCTTCACCAGCACGGGAAAGCCCTGGGCTTCCAGTCCCGCAATGCCGGCCATGATGCCGGGATATTTGGCCAGCACATCAGCCGGCACATCGGGCAGCGCGATCTCCCCTTCCAGGATTTCCCGTTTCACTGCCCGCTCGAAAATCTCGGACAGACATTGCACCTGGGCCTCAGCCAGCGTATTGCCGGCCGTCATGCCATTGCTCAGATACAGGTTGTCGATCAGATTGGAGGGGAAGTACACCACCGCGCCGTCCGATTGACGGACAAAAGGCAGCGCGCAAATACCGCGCGCCACATTGCCGGAATTAGTGTCATACAGGTGCGAGCCGCGCAGCTCGCCATCGGGATTGTAGATGGCCAGGCAATGCGCATCGAGGATTTCCGGCGGCAGCGCATCCTTCTTGCCGGGCTTGAACCAGCGCTCGTCCGGATAGTGCACGAACGCCGCGTTGGCGAACTCCTCGCCCCAGTATTGATCGTTGTAGAAATGATTGCAGTTGGTGCGTTCGATGAACTCGCCCAGGGCCGAGGCCAGCGCGCTTTCCTTGGTCGCGCCCTTGCCGTTGGTGAAACACATCGGCGAGTGGGCGTCGCGGATGTGCAGCGACCACACATTCGGCACGATATTGCGCCACGAGGCGATTTCTATCTTCATGCCCAGCTTCGCCAGGATGGCGGACATATTGGCGATAGTCTGCTCCAGCGGCAGATCCTTGCCGGGGATACAGGTGCTTGTCTCGGCTGAGCCGGGTATCAGCAAGGCCTGGGCATCGGCATCCAGGTTCTCCACTTCCTCGATGATGAACTCGGGCCCGTTCTGCACCACCCGCTTTACGCTGCAGCGGTCGATGGAACGCAGGATGCCTTCTCTATCCTTGTCCGAAATATCCGAGGGCAACTGGATCTGGATCTTGAATGTTTGCTTGTAGCGATTTTCTGGATCGACAATATTGTTATGCGACAGGCGCATCGTTTCGGTCGAAATATTGCGGGCGTCGCAGTACGCCTTAACAAAGTAAGCCGCACACAAGGCCGATGAAGCCAGGAAATAGTCGAAAGGACCCGGTGCGGAGCCATCGCCCTTGTAGCGGATAGGCTGGTCGGCGATTACAGTGAAGTCGTCGAACTTGGCTTCCTGGCGAAGCTTGTCGAGAAAGTTGACCTTGATTTCCATGCGGGATTACCAGAATAC
>DATMSM010000047.1:0-49964 GCA_035565355.1 Rhodocyclaceae bacterium | reverse complement strand
GCGTCCTGCGCCCGGGCGGCATCGCCCGGCTGGCGCGGGCGCACGATCTGGATGCTGTGTCCTTGCTGACGCAGTCCGTGAATCAGCCGCCCCAGTGTCATGGCGACGCCGTTGATCTCGGGCGGATAGGTTTCGGTGACGATCGCAATCCGCAGTTTGTCCGCGGATGGCTGCGCCATGCGGGCGGCGGTTTCAGTCCTGGTTGCTTGGGTTTCTGTGTTCATGCCGGCCAATGTGCCGGCCGATCAAGAACATCTGATGAAACTTGAGTGATGCTTGTGTTACAGCAAAGGCACCAGGATCAATCCCCACACGATCGCCACGTTGAGCAGGGCGATCAGCACGGCGGCGCTGCCGACATCCTTGGCCCGCTTGGAGAGCAGATGTCGATCCAGCGAGATGCGGTCGATGGCCGCTTCCACAGCGGAGTTGAGCAGTTCGACGATGATGACGAGCAGGACGCTGGCGATCATGATGGCCTTTTCAACCGGGCTGACCGGGCAGAAGAGGGCTGTCGGGATCAGCAGGACGGCGAGCAGCACTTCCTGGCGGAAGGCGTCCTCGTTCTTCCAGGCGGCGGCGAGGCCGGCCAGCGAATAGTTGAACGCATTCCAGACCCGGGTCAGACCGGTCTTGCCCTTGAAGGGGCTTTCGCTGTGCGGCGGCTGGGGCGGGGCAGGATGGTTCATGGTTGCGCGATCTGGCGGTAGAGGTGGGCAAGCTGGCGGGCGCGTTCGGGTGCGCCCCATGTCTGGGCGAATTCTCGCCCCTCGGCGGAGAGTTTGGCAAGGCGATTCGTGTCGACCAGCAATTCGGCCATCAGACTGCCGAATCCCTGCACTTCCCTCGGGGCGCAGACGGCGCCGCGCTGCGGCTTGAGTATGTCGGCCGCCCCCATGGCCGGGATGCCAAGCACGGGCAGGCCGGCGGCCATGGCTTCGAGCAAGACCAAGCCCTGGGTTTCGGTCAGCGAGGAGAATACAAACAGGTCGGCGGCTGCGTAGCAAAGCGGCAGCTCCTGCTTGCGGTCGAGGTAGCCGAGGAAGAAGACGTCCTTGGCGATGCCCATCTGGGCGGCGGCCTTTTTCAGGCTATTCAGGGCCGGCCCCTCGCCGGCGATGACCAGGGCGAGCTCCGGCCTCAGCTTCAAGGCGTGCTGCATGGCCTGCAGCAAGAAATGCAGGTTCTTTTCGTGGGCAACGCGCCCGACAAAGAGTGCCAGCGGGCGGCCGACGGGCAGCTTGTGGCGCTGCCGGAAGTCGTTCTCAGTGTGGACATTGAACTGGGTCAGCGGAATTCCGGTCGGCAGCACATGCATGGGCCGGGTGACGCCGTAGTCGTGCAGGGCATGCTTCATTGCCGATGACGGCACGATGACGGCGTCCAGCGCATTGCACTGGCTGCGCGCCAGGCGCCGTGTCATGCTGCGTGCCATCGGGCGCGGCATGATCGGCAGGTAGTGGTGGAAATATTCTTCGAAGTGGGTGTGGTAGGTGGCGATGCAAGGAATCTGCCGCTGTTTGGCAAACTTCAGGCCGGTGTAATGGGCGGCGAACGGCGTCTGCACATGGATCAGGTCGAAATGCTGGCCCTGCAGCGTCTGTGGCAGGCGGCGTAGATGACTGCGGTGCATCAGGCGGTCTTCCGGATCGAAGGGAATGGCGCGCGCCGGCAGGCGCAGCAGGTGTTCGTCATCGGCCCCGGTGGCGTCCTGGCCCGGCTTGGCATAGTTCGGCGCGACCAGGGTGACCTTGATATTCTCCTCGGCCAATCCTTCCCTGAAGGTCTGGATGGAGGTGGAAACGCCATTGATGCGCGGAAAATAAACGTCGGAAATCATCAAGATGTGCATGCGGGCCCTGGCCTTGTGGTCACTGTGCAGGCCGGCAGGCTGCCCGTTCAAGATGTCGTGACAATGACAGCCCGGTTAAGCCCGCGTGACAGGCTGCCTTGCGGACTGCGGCCTTGTGGCGCAGTCTGGGCAAGGCAGGCACGCTGAATTGTCGAAATGACAACTTGTAATATGAGTGTCACATAGCGTTTTTATACTGCGTGGCGTACTACAACCAAACCGAGAGGTCGCTAATATGTTCGTTTCGAAGAAGTGGGCTGCCCGTCTGGCCCTGACTGCAGGCGCTGCGATGTGTTTTGCTTCCGCCCACGCTGCCGAGATTACTGGCGCAGGCGCGTCTTTCCCGGCACCGCTGTATTCCAAGTGGGCTGATGCCTACAACAAGGCCACTGGCAATCGCATCAACTACCAGTCCATCGGCTCGGGTGGCGGCATCAAGCAGATCACCGCCAAGACCGTCGATTTCGGCGCCTCCGACGCACCGCTGAAGCCGGAAGCGCTGGAGAAGGAAGGTTTCATCCAGTTTCCGACCGTGATCGGCGGCGTTGTGCCGGTCGTCAATGTCCCGGGCGTTGAGCCGGGCAAGCTGAAGCTGACCGGTCCGGTCATCGCCGATATCTACATGGGCAAGATCACCAGCTGGGATGACAAGGCGATTAGCGCCCTGAACCCCGGCCTCAAGCTGCCGACGCTGCCGATCCAGGTTGTGCGTCGTGCCGATGGCTCGGGTACCACCTTCATCTTCACCAACTACCTGTCCAAGGTCAGCCCCGAGTGGAAGCAGCTCATCGGCGAAGGTACTGCCGTCAATATGACTGTCGGCATGGGCGGCAAGGGCAATGAAGGCGTGTCCGCCTTCGTGCAGCGCCTCAAGGGTGCCATCGGCTATGTCGAGTACGCCTACGCCAAGCAGAACAAGATGGCGCACACCCTGGTACAGAACGCCGACGGCCATTTTGTTGCCCCGGACGAAGCCACCTTCAAGGCCGCCGCCGCCGGTGCCAACTGGTCCAACAGCTTCTATGAAATCCTGACCAATCAGAAGGGCAAGGATGCCTGGCCGATCTCGGGTGCGACCTTCATCATCATGCACAAGTCGCAGGCCAAGCCGGAACAAGGCGCTGAAGTCCTGAAGTTCTTCGACTGGGCCTACAAGAACGGCGCCACCATGGCTTCCGGCATGGATTATGTGCCGATGCCCGACGCCGTGATCAAGTCTGTCGTCACCACCTGGACAAATCAGCTCAAGGATCCTGCAGGCAAGCCAATCTGGAAGTAAACTCTGCCTCCGAGCGCCGTACCGAATTCTCCGGTACGGCGCTTTTCTTGCAGAGCCGCATTTCCCTGATCCATTTCTGACCGCGAGAGCATCTTGAGCACAAACCAAGCCGCAGCGCTATCTTTCAATCGGGCCGCACCCCGCCGCCGCTGGGGCGACTGGGTCTTTTTCAATCTGACCCGCTTCTTTGCATTTCTGACGCTGCTACTGCTCGCCGGCATCATTGTTTCGCTGATTCACGGCGCCATGCCGTCCATCCAGAAATTTGGCCTGGCCTTTCTGTGGACGGGCGAGTGGAATCCGCCGGCCGAACGTTTCGGCGCCCTGATTCCGATCTACGGCACCTTGATGACGTCTGCCGTGGCCCTTGTGATTGCGGTGCCCGTGAGTTTCGGCATCGCCCTGTTTCTGACCGAGCTCGCGCCCACCTGGCTGCGCCGCCCGCTCGGTATTGCCGTCGAATTGCTCGCTGGCGTACCCAGCATCGTCTACGGCATGTGGGGTCTGTTGGTGTTTGCCCCCTTGTTCGCCGAGCACATTCAGCCGGCCCTGACTTCCGCGCTGGGCTGGATTCCGGTGGTTGGTGTCCTGTTCCAGGGCCCGCCCATGGGCGTCGGCATTCTCAGCGCCGGCATCATCCTCGCCGTCATGATCATCCCCTTCATCGCCTCGGTGATGCGCGACGTGTTCGAAGTCACGCCGGCCATGCTGAAAGAGTCGGCCTACGGCGTCGGCGCCACGACCTGGGAAGTGGTCTGGAACGTCGTGCTGCCCTACACCAAGGTGGGCGTCATCGGCGGCATCATGCTGGGTCTGGGCCGCGCGCTGGGCGAGACCATGGCCGTGACTTTCCTGATCGGCAACATGAACATCTTCAACGGCGTCTCGCTCTACATGCCGGGCAACAGCATCGCTTCCGCGCTGGCCAATGAGTTTGCCGAGGCGACCTCCGATATGTATACGTCGGCGCTGATCGAACTCGGCCTGATCCTGTTCCTGATCACCATGGTGGTGCTGGCCTTCTCGCGCCTGCTGCTGCTCAAGATGGCCAAGATGGAAGGGGGTAAGTCGTAATGGGCAACCTCTACGCCGTGCGCCGCTTCAAGAACAAGCTGGCGCTGACCATCTCCCTGCTGGCCATGGGCTTTGGCCTGTTCTGGCTGATCTGGATTCTGTTTACCACCATCAAGCTGGGCATGTCCGGCATCTCTCTCAGCTTGTTTACCGAGATGACGCCGCCGCCCGGCAGCGAAACCGGCGGCCTCGCCAATGCCATCTTCGGCAGTTTGCTGATCGTCTCCATGGCCGTGCTGATCGGTACGCCGGTGGGGCTCTTCGCCGGCATCTATCTGGCCGAGTTCGGCAAGACCACCTGGCTGGGCAAGACCACCCGTTTCGTCAACGACCTGCTGCTGTCGGCACCCTCCATCATCATCGGTCTCTTCGTGTATGAAGTCTATGTGGCGCGCATGGGCAAGTTTTCCGGTATGGCCGGTGTGTTCGCCCTGTCGCTGATCGTGATCCCGGTCGTGATTCGTACCACCGAGAATATGTTGGTGCTGGTTCCCAATGCCATGCGCGAAGCCGCGTTTGCGCTGGGCGCGCCAAAGTGGGTGGTGGTCGGTCGTGTCACGCTGCGCGCCTCCATCGCCGGCGTCATGACCGGCGTGCTGCTGGCGATTGCCCGCATCTCCGGCGAAACCGCGCCATTGCTGTTCACCGCACTGTCCAACCAATTCTGGAATGCCAGCCTCAACGAACCGATGGCAACGCTGCCGGTGGTGATCTTCAAGTACGCCATGAGTCCCTTCGAGGACTGGCAGGCCCTGGCCTGGGCGGGTGTGTTCCTGATTACCCTCGGTGTCCTCGGCTTGAACATCCTGGCGCGCGTGATGTTCCGCGCCAAGCACAAGCAGTGAAAACCGCTACCGAATATTTTGTGAAAGAATCGAGTCCATCATGCTGACCGAGAACGCAGTAATGCTTGACACCCAGATCGCATTCCGCAACTTCGATTTCTACTACGGCAAGTATCACGCCCTGAAGAACATCAATCTCGAGATCTACAAGTCCAATGTGACAGCCTTCATCGGCCCGTCGGGCTGCGGCAAGTCGACCTTGTTGCGGACCATGAACCGCATGTACGACCTTTATCCCGAGCAGCGCGCCACTGGCGAACTGCTGCTGGAAGGTCAGAATATTCTCGACAAGGGCATGGACCTGAACTCCCTGCGCGCCAAGGTCGGCATGGTGTTCCAGAAGCCGACGCCGTTCCCGATGTCCATCTTCGAGAACATCGCTTTCGGTGTGCGCCTGCACGAGCGCCTGTCGCAGGGTGAAATGGTTCAGCGTGTCGAGTGGGCGCTGAAGAAGGCGGCCTTGTGGGACGAAGTGAAGGACAAGCTCAACCAGAGCGGTATGAGCCTTTCCGGCGGCCAGCAGCAGCGCCTGTGCATCGCCCGTGCCGTGGCCGTCAAGCCCGAAGTCCTGCTGCTTGACGAGCCGACCTCGGCGCTGGACCCGATCTCGACCATGCGCATCGAGGAGCTGATCTCCGAACTCAAGGGCGAGTTCACCATTGCCATCGTCACCCACAACATGCAGCAGGCGGCCCGCATCTCGGACTTCACCGCCTACATGTACCTGGGCGAACTGATCGAGTTCGGTGTCACCGATCAGATCTTCATCAAGCCGCAGAAGAAACAGACCGAGGACTATATAACCGGTCGCTTCGGCTAAGTTCTCCTATCGGCAGTCCAAGGAAGAATTGCAAATAGGCAGCCTACGGGCTGCTTTTTTGTTGGGAGCGTGGGCGAAGAAGCGGGCTAACACCCTGAATTTCCCTTGATAGCAGTCAATCCGGCGGCTGGCTAAAAGGGGCCATGGAAGTTATAATCGTCCAGATTTTCTTTCTGGACAGCTTTATGCGGCGTACGCTGGTCGTAGGTAACTGGAAGATGCACGGCTCCCTGGCCGCCAACACGCCGTTGTTGCAGGGGCTTGCGATGGCTGGTGAGCAACGGGCAGAGATGGCGGTATGTGTGCCTTTCCCCTATCTCCAGCAGGCGCAGGCGGCCTTGCAGGGCAGTCAAGTGAGCTGGGGGGCGCAGGATGTTTCGGCGCATGCCCAGGGTGCTTACACCGGCGAGGTTGGTGCCGGCATGCTGGCCGACTTTGCCTGTCGCTACGTGCTTGTCGGGCATTCGGAGCGACGCAGCCTGCATGGCGAAAGCGACGCGCAGGTGGTCGCCAAGGTCAAGGCGGCGCTGAGCGGCGGCTTGACGCCGATTGTCTGTGTCGGCGAAACGCTGGCCGAGCGCGAAGCAGGGCAGACCGAGGCGGTGGTGCTGGCGCAGCTGGATGCGGTGCTGGATGCTTGCGGTGTCGAAGTTTTTGCGCGTGCGGTGTTGGCGTATGAACCGGTGTGGGCCATCGGTACTGGTCGTACGGCGACACCGGAACAGGCGCAGCAGGTGCATGCCTTGTTGCGGCATCGGGTGGCGACGGCGGGCGCGGAGATCGCCGCGCAGTTGCGGATTTTGTACGGCGGCAGCGTCAAGGCTGCCAATGCAGGTGAGCTGTTTGCTCAGCCGGATATTGACGGTGGTCTGGTGGGTGGGGCTTCGCTGGTGGTTGATGAGTTTCTGTCCATCGCTGCCGCGGCTTGAAAATTGTTCTAACGGTTTCTAGAGAAAAGGCGGTTTTATGTATTCACTGGTTCTTGCCATCAACGTGCTTTCGGGCCTGGGCGTGATTGGCCTGGTGCTGATGCAGCACGGCAAGGGTGCCGATATGGGCGCTGCTTTCGGCAGTGGTTCCTCCGGCAGTCTATTCGGTGCGACGGGCTCTTCGAATTTTCTGTCGAAGGCCACAGGCGCGCTGGCGGCAGTTTTCTTTATCACCTGTCTGGGCTTGAACTATTTGGCCGGTAGCCAGCCTCATAGCGGTAGCGTGGTTGACTCGATCAAGCTCGAGCCGAAGAGCGAAGTGCCGGTAGCGCCGATGCCTGCTGCCGACCCGCGTACTGGCGACATTCCCAAGTAAAAAAATTGCAAGTAACTATCGTCAGGTGGCGCCTGACTAGGCTATAATTTGCGCCGCCTGATGGAGTCTATGAGCATCAGTGCCGACGTGGTGAAATTGGTAGACACGCTATCTTGAGGGGGTAGTGGCGAAAGCCGTATGAGTTCGAGTCTCATCGTCGGCACCAGAGCATGGTGTGAGTGAAGTCAAGGCAGTCAAAAGCAAAACGGCCGCAGAGCTGTGCAAACGAAGAATTTCCCCTGTCGCCCACGTCCGGTGGGCGATGTAACGAATAAAGAGTGGCAGAACCACGATGCTGGAAAACTACTTCCCCGTATTGGTCTTTATTCTGGTCGGTCTGGTCATTGGTGTGGCTCCGATCGTCCTGGGACGCGTTCTCGCTCCCCATCGTCCCGACAGCCAGAAGCTGTCTCCCTACGAGTGTGGCTTTGAGGCATTTGAAGATGCGCGCATGAAGTTTGATGTGCGCTTCTACCTCGTCGCTATTCTTTTCATTCTTTTCGATCTCGAAATCGCCTTTCTTCTCCCGTGGGCAGTTGTGTTCCAGGAGTTTATTGCTGCGGGCGAGGTTGCCTGGTATGCCCTTTCTGCGGTGGCGGTGTTTCTGGCTATTCTGGTAGTCGGTCTCGTCGTTGAGTGGAAGAACGGCGCGCTGGATTGGGAGTAAGGCTATGAGTATTGAAGGCGTCTTGCAGGAAGGCTTCGTCACGACGAGCCTCGATAAGCTGATCAACTGGACCCGTACCGGTTCGCTGTGGCCGATGACTTTCGGTCTGGCCTGTTGTGCGGTGGAAATGATCCACGTGGGTTGTTCACGCTATGACCTTGACCGCTTTGGTGCGGTGTTCCGTCCGAGCCCGCGTCAGTCTGACGTGATGATCGTGGCCGGCACCTTGACCAACAAGATGGCCCCGGCCCTGCGCAAGGTCTATGACCAAATGCCTGAGCCGCGCTGGGTCATCTCCATGGGTTCCTGTGCCAACGGTGGTGGCTACTACCACTATTCCTATTCTGTCGTTCGTGGTTGCGATCGCATCGTTCCGGTGGATGTTTATGTGCCGGGCTGCCCGCCGACAGCCGAAGCGCTGCTCTACGGCATCATCCAGCTGCAGAACAAGATCAAGCGCACTTACACCATCGCCCGCTAATTCGCGTATCTATTCGCCATGAGTGAAAAGCTCCAGAAGCTCAGTCAAACCCTGGTGGACGTTTTCGGCGGCCGCATCACCGCTTCGGTGGTCGCGCTCGACGAGCTCACCATTGAAGTGTCGGCCGCTGATTACGCCGACGTGATGCGCAGTCTGCGCGACAACGAAGCGCTGCATTTCGAGCAGCTCATCGATCTGTGTGGTGTCGACTACTCGACCTACACCGGTTATGAAGGCCTGCGCTACGCCACCGTCGTGCATCTCCTGTCCTTGAAGTTCAACTGGCGCGTGCGCGTGCGTTGCTTCTCGACGGATGATGCGTTCCCGATGCTTGCCTCGGTAACCGGCATCTGGACCGCCGCCGAATGGTTCGAGCGCGAGTCCTTCGATCTCTACGGCATCATGTACGAAGGTCACGCCGACCTGCGTCGCATCCTGACCGACTATGGTTTCGTCGGTCACCCCTTCCGCAAGGACTTCCCGATTTCCGGCTATGTTGAAATGCGCTACGACGAAGAGCAGAAGCGCGTCATCTATCAGCCTGTCACCATTGAGCCGCGCGAGGTAACGCCGCGCATCGTTCGTGAGGAGCAGTACGGCCGTGGCTGAGATTCAGAACTACACCCTTAACTTCGGTCCGCAGCACCCGGCAGCGCACGGTGTGCTGCGTCTGGTGCTTGAGCTGGACGGTGAAGTCATTGTCCGCTCCGATCCGCACATCGGTCTGCTGCACCGTGCCACCGAAAAGCTGGCCGAGACCCGCACCTGGATTCAGTCGGTTCCCTATATGGACCGCCTCGACTATGTGTCGATGATGTGCAACGAGCACGCCTACTGCATGGCCATCGAGAAGCTGGCCGGCATCGAAGTGCCGATCCGCGCCCAGTACATCCGCGTGATGTTCGACGAAGTCACCCGCATCCTGAATCACTTGCTGTGGGTTGGCTGTCACGGTCTGGATATCGGCGCCATGGCCATGGCGCTGTACACCTTCCGCGAACGCGAAGACCTGATGGACGTGTATGAGGCTGTCTCCGGCGCCCGCATGCACGCGGCCTACTATCGTCCGGGCGGCGTCTATCGCGATCTGCCGGACACCATGCCGCAGTACAAGGCCAACAAGTTCAAGAATGCCGCGGCGATAAAGGAGCTCAACGAAGCCCGCTCTGGCACGCTGCTGGATTTCCTTGAGGACTTCTGCCGCCGCTTCCCGACCTATATCGACGAATACGAAACCCTGCTGACCGATAACCGTATCTGGAAGCAGCGTACCGTTGGCGTCGGCGTGATCTCGCCTGAGCGTGCGCTCAACATGGGCCTGACCGGCGCCATGCTGCGCGGTTCCGGCATCGAGTGGGACCTGCGCAAGAAGCAGCCCTACGAGGTCTACGACAAGATGGACTTCGATATCGCCGTTGGCGTCAATGGCGACTCGTACGACCGTTACCTGGTGCGCATGTTCGAAATGCGCCAGTCCAACCGCATCATCCAGCAATGTATTGCCTGGCTGCGCGCGAACCCGGGTCCGGTCATTACCGACAATCACAAGTTTGCCCCGCCGTCGCGCGAGAACATGAAGGGCAACATGGAAGAGCTGATTCACCACTTCAAGCTGTTTACCGAAGGCATGCATGTGCCGGCGGGCGAGGCCTATGCCGCAGTTGAGCATCCGAAGGGTGAGTTCGGTATCTACGCAATTTCCGATGGCGCCAACAAGCCTTACCGCTTGAAGATTCGTGCGCCGGGGTATGTGCATCTCTCCGCCATGGACGAGATTGCCAAGGGTCACATGATTGCCGATGCGGTCACCATCATCGGCACCATGGACGTCGTGTTCGGTGAGATTGACAGATAAGACCATGCTGAGCCAAGAAGCACTCAAACTGATTGATCGCGAGGTCGCCAAGTATCCGGCCGACCAGAAGCAGTCTGCCGTCATGGCGGCCTTGGCCATTGCCCAGGACGAAAAGGGCTGGCTTGCGCGCGAAACCATCGAATACGTTGCCAACTATCTCGAGATGCCGGCGATTGCCGCATACGAAGTTGCCAGCTTTTACAACATGTACGACCTTGATCCGGTCGGCAAGTACAAGATCACCGTGTGCACCAATCTGCCGTGCGCGCTGTCCGGTGGCGTGCATGCAGCCGACTACGTCAAGGAAAAGCTGGGCATCGAGTTCAACGAAACCACTGCTGACGGCAAGTTCACCCTGAAAGAGGGTGAGTGCATGGGCGCCTGTGGTTACGCACCGGTGATTCTGCTGAACAACAAGCACATGTGTAGCCACATGACGCCTGAGCAGATCGACAAGCTGCTGGGGGATTGCAAGTAATGACGCTGATTGCAACCAAAGAGCCTCTGCTGACCATCGGCTGGAAGGGCGATGACGGCTGGAGCATCAAGGATTACGAGGCGCGCGGCGGCTATCAGTCGCTGCGCAAGATCCTCGCCGAAAAGACCCCGCCGGAAACCATCATCGCCGAGCTCAAGGCTTCGGTGCTGCGCGGCCGCGGCGGCGCAGGTTTCCCGACCGGCCTCAAGTGGAGCTTCATGCCCAAGGGCACCGGCGGTGACCGCTACATCGTCTGTAACTCCGACGAGGGCGAGCCGGGTACCTTCAAGGATCTGGACATCCTCCGCTACGACCCGCATTCGGTGATCGAAGGCATGGCCATCGCCGCCTACACCATCGGCGCGAATCGCGGCTACAACTACATTCACGGTGAAATCTTTGAAACCTACAAGCGTTTCGAAGAGGCGCTGGATGAGGCGCGCGCCGCCGGTCTGATTGGTCAGAACGTGCTTGGCAGCGGCTTCAACTTCGAACTGTTTGCTCACCACGGTTACGGCGCCTACATCTGTGGCGAAGAAACCGGTCTGCTCGAGTCGATCGAAGGCAAGAAGGGCCAGCCGCGTTTCAAGCCGCCGTTCCCGGCGACTTTCGGTCTGTATGGCCGTCCGACCACAATCAACAATACCGAGACTTTTTCGGCCGTTCCCTACATCCTCAAGATGGGCGGCGAGAAGTATCTGAACCTGGGCAAGCCGAACAACGGCGGCACCAAGCTGTTCTCGATCTCTGGTCACGTCAACAAGCCGGGCAACTACGAAATTCCGATGGGTACGCCCTTCGCTGAGTTGCTCGAGATGGCAGGCGGCATGCGCGGCGGTCGCAAGATCAAGGCGGTGATCCCGGGTGGTTCTTCCGCACCGGTGCTGCCGGGCGACGTCATGATGCAATGCACGATGGACTATGACTCCATCGCCAAGGCCGGCTCCATGCTGGGCTCGGGCGCCATCATCGTGATGGACGAAACCGTCTGCATGGTCAAGGCGCTGGAACGTCTGTCCTACTTCTACTTCGAAGAATCCTGCGGTCAATGCACGCCGTGCCGTGAAGGCACCGGCTGGCTGTACCGTGTGGTGCATCGTATCGAGAGCGGTCAGGGTCGCCCCGAGGACCTGGATCTGCTGATGAGCGTTACCGACAACATCATGGGCCGCACGATCTGCGCGCTCGGCGATGCGGCCTCCCTGCCGGTGCGTAGCTTCGTTCAGCACTTCCGAAGCGAATTCGAACACCATATTCAAAACTGTACTTGCCTCGTGCCGCATGAAGTGCAGCGCGCTGGCAGCACTTTCTACGTGGGTCCGTCATGCTAGAAATCGAAATCGACGGCAAGTCGTTGCAGGTCGCCGAAGGCAGCACCATCATTGATGCTGCCCATGAGGCCGGCATCTATATTCCGCACTTCTGCTATCACAAGAAGTTGTCGATTGCGGCTAACTGCCGCATGTGTCTGGTCGAGGTCGAGAAGGCGCCCAAGCCGCTGCCGGCTTGTGCCACGCCCGCTGCCAATGGCATGAAGATTTTCACGCACTCCGAGCTCGCCACCAAGGCGCAGAAGGGTGTGATGGAGTTTCTGCTGATCAACCACCCCCTGGATTGCCCGATCTGCGACCAGGGTGGTGAATGCCAGCTGCAGGACTTGGCTGTCGGTTACGGCAGTTCCGCTTCGCGCTATCAGGAAGAGAAGCGCGTGGTGTTCAATAAGAATCTCGGCCCGCTGGTGAATACCGACATGACGCGCTGCATTCACTGCACGCGCTGCGTCCGCTTCACCCAGGAAATTGCCGGCGAAATGGAAATGGGCCAGGCCAAGCGTGGCGAACATTCCGAAATCATGCCCTTCATCGAGAAGACGGTTGATTCGGAACTCTCCGGCAACATTATCGACCTGTGCCCGGTCGGTGCACTGACCTCCAAGCCTTTCCGTTACGCTGCGCGTACCTGGGAACTGGCACGTCGCAAGTCGGTGGCTCCGCACGACGGTCTGGGTTCCAACCTGATCGTTCAGGTCAAGCACGACAAGGTGCTGCGCGTGCTGCCGCTGGAAAACGAAGAAATCAACGAGTGCTGGCTGTCGGACAAGGATCGCTTCTCCTATGAAGCCGTCAATTCCGAAGAGCGCCTGACCAAGCCCATGGTGAAGCAGGGCGGCCAGTGGCAGGAAGCCGACTGGGGCGTTGCCCTCGATTACATCGCCCACGCCCTCAAGGACGTGGTCAAGACCCACGGCGCCGATGCAGTTGGCACGTTGGTGTCGCCGCAAGCCACGCTGGAAGAAATGTTCCTGGCCCAGAAGCTGTCGCGTGAACTGGGTTCGCACAACGTCGACTTCCGTCTGCGTCAGAGCGACTTTTCACTCGACGGCAAGCGCGCCGGTACGCCTTGGCTGGGCATGAAGGTCGCCGAGCTGTCCAAGCTGGATCGCGTGCTCATCGTCGGCTCCTTCCTGCGCAAGGATCATCCGCTGCTGGCCCAGCGTCTGCGTCAGTCCGCCAAGCGCGGCACGCAAGTTTCGCTGATCAATCCGGTGGACGATGATCAACTGATCAAGAACACCCTGCGCGCAGTCGGACTGCCCTCGCAGCTGCCGCAACTGCTGGCCGAAGTGGTCAAGGCCGTTGCTGGCGCCAAGGGTGCGGCCGTTGATGCAGCCCTGAACGGCGTGAACGTTTCGGCCGCCGCGCAGAAGATTGCCGATAGCCTGGTTTCCGGTGAAAAGGTCGGTGTCTTCCTCGGCAACTTTGCACAACAGCATCCGCAAGCCGCAACGCTCGAAGCCCTGGCTCAGCAACTGGCCAAGCTGCTCGGCGCCAAGCACGGCGTGCTCGGCGAGGCAGCCAACTCGGTCGGTGGTTATGTCGCCAAGGCCGTGCCGAGCGGCAATGGTCTCAATGCGGCGCAGATGTTTGCCCAGCCGCGCAAGGCCTATCTGCTGTTCAACACTGAACCCGAAATCGACAGTGCCGATGGTGCACAAGCCCAGGTCGCCCTGAAGGGCGCCGCCATGGTCGCCGTGTTCTCGGCCTTCAAGTCCGAGGCTGCGCTCGAGTACGCCGACGTGCTGCTGCCGATTGCGCCCTTTACCGAAACATCCGGTACCTTCATCAATACCGAAGGCCGCGTGCAGAGCTTCAACGCCGTCGCCAAGGCGGCCGGCGAAGCCCGTCCGGGCTGGAAGGTCCTGCGCGTGCTCGGCAATGTGCTGAATCTCGCCGGCTTCGAGTACAACAGCAGCGAAGATGTGCGCGCCGCTGCGCTCGACGGTAGCGAAGAGTTTGCCGCCGGTCTCGACAATGGCGTCAATGCCGCACTCAGCCTGAACGGCGGCGTGTCTGGTATCGAGCGCATTGCCGACGTGCCGATCTACTTTGCCGACAGCCTGGTGCGTCGTGCGCCCAGCCTGCAGCGTGCACGCGATGCCGCCGCTCCGGCCGCGCGCGTGAATGCCGCCACCGCCGCTCAGCTGGGTCTGGATGGCGCCAGCGAAGTCGTGGTGAAGCAGGGCGCTGCTGCGGTAACGCTGCCGCTCAAGATAGATGCCACTGTGCCTGCGGGTGCTGTGCGCGTAGCTGCTGCACACGCCAGCACTGCCGCACTGGGTGCTATGTTTGGTCAACTCAGCGTGGAGCGTGCATAAATGGACGCCGTACTCGCTTTGATCAATGAAAACGTCGCACCGTTGTTTGGTGCCTGGTGGCCCGAAGTGTCGCTGACACTGTGGACCGTGATTAAGATCATCTGCATCGTCGGTCCGCTGATGATCGCAGTGGCCTACCTCACGCTGGCTGAACGCAAGATCCTGGCCTGGATGCATGTGCGCCTTGGCCCGAATCGCGTCGGTCCCTGGGGTCTGCTGCAGCCGCTCGCTGACGGCGTCAAGCTGCTGCTGAAGGAAATCATTGTTCCGACCCGCGCCAATACCGGCCTCTACATCCTCGGTCCGATCATCGCACTGGCTACGGCACTGGCTGGCTGGGCGGTCATCCCCTTCTCGGAAGAGTGGATACTGGCGAACATCGACGCAGGCGTGCTGTATCTGCTGGCCATGTCCTCGCTGGGTGTGTACGGCGTCATCATCGCCGGCTGGGCGGCCAATTCGAAGTACTCCTTCCTCGGCGCGATGCGTGCGGCCGGCCAGATGGTCGCCTACGAAATCGCCATGGGCATGGCGCTGATCACCGTGCTGCTGGTGTCGGGTAGCCTCAATCTGAGCGCCATCGTTGATGGTCAGCGCGGTGCGAGCCTGTTCTCCTGGAACTGGTTGCCGCTGTTCCCGATGTTCATCGTTTTCCTGGTGTCCGGCGTTGCCGAAACCTGCCGCGCGCCGTTCGACGTGGTTGAAGGCGAATCGGAAATCGTGGCCGGCCACATGGTCGAATACTCGGGCATGGCCTTCGCGCTGTTCTTCCTGGCTGAATACGGAAACATGTGGCTGATCGCCGCGATGACGAGCACCTTCTTCCTGGGTGGTTGGCTGTCGCCGGTGTCCTTCCTGCCGGACGGTTTTATCTGGTTCGCGCTGAAGTGCAGCTTCATCATCTTCCTGTTCCTGTGGTTCCGCGCGACTTTCCCGCGTTACCGCTATGACCAGATCATGCGTCTGGGTTGGAAGGTGTTTATCCCGATTTGTCTGGCCTGGATCGTCGTCGTCAGTCTGTGGATGATGTCCCCCCTGACCTTGTGGAAGTGATGGAGTAACACAATGGGTGCAGTTAGAGAATATTTCAGCAGCCTCCTGCTCAAGGAGCTGCTCAAGGGTATGGCCGTGACCGGGCGCTACATGTTCAAGCGCGCGATCACCGTCCGTTTCCCCGAAGAGAAGACCCCGCAAAGCAACCGCTTCCGCGGCCTGCATGCGCTGCGTCGCTACCCCAACGGGGAAGAGCGTTGCATTGCCTGCAAGCTGTGCGAGGCAGTGTGTCCCGCGATGGCCATCACGATCGAGTCGGAGCAGCGTGCCAACGACAACAGCCGTCGCACCACGCGTTATGACATCGATCTGACCAAGTGCATCTTCTGCGGCTTCTGTGAAGAAGCCTGCCCGGTCGATGCCATCGTTGAAACCCGCGTCTTCGAGTATCACGGCGAAGTGCGCGGCGACCTCTATTACACCAAGCAGATGCTGCTGGCCAACGGCGATCGTTATGAAAACGAGATCGCCGCTGACCGCGAGGCCGACGCCAAGTTCCGGTGATCACAATGGACTTCAAGAGCGTACTATTTTATGTTTTCTCCGCCGTGCTGCTGTTGTCGGCACTGCGCGTGATTACCGCACGCAACCCTGTGCACGCCGTGCTGGCCCTCGTGCTGGCCTTCTTCAATGCTGCCGCGCTGTGGATGCTGCTGCACGCCGAGTTCCTCTCCATCATGCTGGTCATGGTGTATGTGGGTGCGGTGATGGTCTTGTTCCTGTTCGTGGTCATGATGCTCGATATCAATATCGAGCGCCTGCGCCAGGGTTTCTGGAGCTATCTCCCCCTGGGCGCCGTCGTCGGCATCATCATGGCGGCGGAAATGAGCCTGATCCTCGGTGGCCGCTATTTCGGCCTCGACGCCATGCCGGCTCCGATCGCCCCGGGCGCGGATTACAGCAATACCCGCGAACTCGGCCGACTGCTGTTCACCGACTATGTTTATCCCCTTGAGCTGGCCTCCGTCATCCTGCTGGTCGCTCTGATTGGCGCCGTGACGCTGACGCTGCGCAAGCGCAGGGACAACAAGGCAATGAGTCCGGGCCTGCAGGTCCGTGTCAAGGCTGCTGATCGTGTCCGCATCGTCAAGATGGCGGCAGAAGTCGAGGCCCCGGCTGCTCCGGCTGAAGGCCAGGAAGGAAGCAAGGCATGATCCCGCTGTCTCATTATCTGATTCTCGGCGCGGTGCTGTTCAGCATCGCTGTCGTCGGTATCTTCCTGAACCGCAAGAACCTGATCGTTCTGCTGATGGCCATCGAGCTGATGCTGCTGGCCGTCAATATGAACTTCGTCTCGTTCGCCAGCTACATGAATGACCTCCACGGCCAGATGTTCGTGATCTTCATTCTGGCTGTTGCCGCCGCAGAAGCTGCGATCGGCCTGGCCATCCTGGTGGTTCTCTTCCGTAACCTGTCGACTATTCACGTCGACGATCTCGACAGCCTCAAGGGCTAACAAGGGGCTCGCTGAAATAATGGATATGCAGACGCTATACCTGCTCGTGCCGCTCGCGCCTCTGGCGGGCGCCATTCTTGCCGGCCTGTTCGGCAAGCAGATTGGTCGCGCCGGCGCACACACCGTCACCATTCTTGGCGTGGCTGTTGCCCTCGTCCTGTCCGTCATCATCTTCCAGGATGTGCAGGCCGGGAATACCTTCAACGGCTCCGTTTACACCTGGATGGAAGCGGGCGGCCTCAAGTTCGAAGTGGGCTTCCTGATCGACAAGCTGACCGTCATGATGATGCTGGTCGTGACTTTCGTGTCGCTGATGGTGCACATCTATACCATCGGCTATATGGAAGAGGATGCCGGTTACCAGCGCTTCTTCAGCTACATCTCGCTGTTCACCTTCTCGATGCTGATGCTCGTTATGAGCAACAACTTCCTGCAGCTGTTCTTCGGCTGGGAAGCTGTGGGCCTGGTGTCCTATCTGCTGATCGGCTTCTGGTACACCAAGCCGACCGCGATCTATGCCAACCTCAAGGCCTTCCTGGTCAACCGCGTCGGTGACTTCGGCTTCCTGCTGGGTATCGGCCTGGTTGCTGCCTACACCGGTTCGCTGGACTACGCCGAGGTCTTTGCCAAGCGCGAAGAGCTTGCCCTCCTGACTGAAGCCGCAACAGGCTGGTCGCTGATCACCGCCATCTGCATCTGCCTGTTCATCGGTGCCATGGGCAAGTCGGCGCAAGTGCCGCTGCACATCTGGCTGCCGGACTCGATGGAAGGTCCGACCCCGATCTCCGCGCTGATCCACGCCGCCACCATGGTGACGGCCGGTATCTTCATGGTTACCCGCATGTCGCCGCTGTTCGAGCTGTCGGATGTCGCACTGTCCTTCGTGCTGGTCATCGGCGCCACCACCGCGCTGTTCATGGGCTTCCTCGGCCTGATCCAGAACGACATCAAGCGCGTCGTCGCCTACTCGACCCTGTCGCAGCTGGGCTACATGACCGTTGCGCTTGGTGTGTCGGCCTACTCGGCCGCCGTCTTCCACCTGATGACGCACGCCTTCTTCAAGGCGCTGCTGTTCCTCGGTGCCGGCTCGGTCATCATCGGCTGCCATCACAATCAGGACATCCGCTACATGGGCGGTCTGTGGAAGCGCATGCCGATCACCTGGATCACCTCCTTGCTGGGTTCGCTCGCACTGATCGGTTTCCCCTTCTTCGCAGGCTTCTACTCGAAGGATTCGATCATCGAAGCCGTGCATGCCTCCAACCTGGCAGGCAGCAGCTACGCCTACTTCGCCATCGTGGCCGGCGTGTTCGTCACCGCCTTCTACTCGTTCCGCATGTACTTCCTTGTCTTCCATGGCGAGGAGCGCTACGACCAGAATCCGGATGCGCATCATGACGATCACGCTCATGACGACCATGGTCACGATGATCACGGCCACCATGACGGTCCGCACGAGTCGCCCTGGGTCGTGACCCTGCCGCTGGTACTGCTTGCGATTCCGTCGGTCATCATCGGTTACATCGCCATCGAACCCATGCTCTTCGGCAACTGGTTCGGCGACGCGATCTACATCGATTCCGCCAAGCACCCGGCGATGGCCACGATTGGTGAGCATTTCCATGGCGCTGCCGCCATGGCCCTGCACGGCATCCAGACGGCACCGTTCTGGTTGGCGATTGCCGGTGTCGCGACCGCCTGGTTCTTCTATCTGAAGAAGCCGGAGATTCCTGCCGCGATCGCCCGCACCTGCAAGCCGATCTACACGCTGTTCGAGAACAAGTACTACTTCGACCGCTTCAACGAAGTTGTTGTCATGGCCGGCTCGCGCCTGCTGGGCAAGGGCTTGTGGAAGGCCGGCGACCAGACCATCATCGACGGCCTGCTGGTGAATGGCTCGGCCCGTACCGTCGGCGTGATCGCCATGCTGACTCGCCTGGCCCAGACCGGCCAGCTGTATCTGTACGCCTTTGCCATGATCTTCGGTGTCTTCGCGCTGCTGACCTATGTCTATGTGGCGTGGCTCAGGCCTTTTGTTCTCTGATCGCTGACTGCCAGAAAATACCAAAATGAATTCGTCACTCCTCAGTCTCGCTATCTGGACTCCGATCATCGGCGCGTTTATCGTGCTGCTGACCGGTGATGACAGAAACGCCCGTATCGCTCGCCCGCTGGCGCTAATCAGCGCCATTGCCGGCCTGCTGGTCACGATTCCGCTGTACACCGGTTTCGACCACGCTACCGCCAACATGCAGTTCGTCGAGCAGTACGCATGGATCGAACGCTTCAACATCAACTATTTCCTCGGTGTTGACGGCATTTCCGTGTTGTTCATTCTGCTCAACAGCTTCATCACGATCTTCGTGGTGATTGCTGCCTGGGAAGTCATCGAGACCAGGGTCGCCCAGTACATGGCCGCCTTCCTGATGATGTCGGGTCTGATCAACGGCATTTTCTCGGCCCTCGACGGCGTGCTGTTCTACGTCTTCTTCGAAGCCTCGCTGATACCGATGTACATCATCATCGGTATCTGGGGTGGACCGAACCGCGTCTACGCCGCGATCAAATTCTTCCTCTACACGCTGCTTGGCTCGCTGCTGATGCTGATTGCGCTGATCTACCTGTTCACGCAGTCCGGCAGCTTCAGCATTCTCGAATGGCACCAGCTCAAGCTCGGCATGCAGCCGCAGATCCTGCTGTTCCTGGCCTTCTTGATTGCGTTTGCCGTCAAGGTGCCGATGTGGCCGGTACACACCTGGTTGCCGGATGCTCACGTTGAAGCGCCTACCGGCGGTTCTGTGGTGCTGGCTGCCATTGCCCTGAAGCTGGGTGCTTACGGCTTCCTGCGGTTCTCGCTGCCCATTGCGCCGGACGCCAGCATCTACTTTGGCCCGATGATGATCACGCTGTCGCTGATCGCCGTTGTGTATATCAGCTTCGTCGCACTGGTCCAGCAGGACATGAAGAAGCTGGTTGCCTATTCGTCGATCGCGCACATGGGTTTCGTTACCCTGGGCTTCTTCATGTTCGACTCGAATCGCATGGGTAGCATGCTCGGCATCGAAGGTGCCCTGGTGCAGATGATCTCGCACGGCTTCGTTTCCGGCGCCATGTTCCTGTGTATCGGCGTCATGTACGATCGCCTGCACAGCCGCCAGATCGCCGATTACGGCGGTGTGGTGAACACCATGCCGAAGTTCGCCGCTTTCTTCCTGCTGTTTGCCATGGCCAACGCCGGTCTGCCGGCAACCTCGGGTTTCGTCGGCGAGTTCATGGTGATCCTGGGTGCGGTTAAGTTCAACTTCTGGATCGGCTTCCTGGCTGCTACCAGCCTGATCCTCGGTGCTGCTTATACGCTGTGGATGTACAAGCGCGTGATCTTTGGCGAAGTCGCCAATCCTCATGTGGCGGAGCTGACCGATATCAATTGCCGTGAGTTCCTGATTCTGGGTGTGTTGGCTATCGCTGTCCTGGCCATGGGTCTCTATCCCTATCCCTTTACCGATGTCATGCATGCTTCGGTGGATAACCTGCTCAAGCATGTGGCAGTGAGCAAGCTTTAAGACGACTGATAACTATGTTGAACGAATTCGTCCTGCCTAATCTGGCCCCAGCTTATCCGGAGCTCCTCCTCCTGACGATGGCTTGCGTCATCCTGATGGTGGATGCCTTCATGGGTGCCGCGTCCCGTGCCCTGGTTGCCGCCCTGTCGCTGCTGACCCTGTTTGGTTGCGCCGTGCTGACCGCACTGACCGCCACCGGCGAAACTACGCTGACCTTCAGCAATATGTTCGTCGATGATGCCTTCGCGGACCTGCTCAAGATGCTCATCTACGGCTCGGTTGCCGTGGTGTTCGTGTACTCGCGCAGCTTCCTGCGCGATCGCGGGCTCGACAAGGCCGAGTACTATGTGCTGGTGCTGCTGGCGACGCTGGGCATGATGGTCATGGCCTCGGCCAACCACTTCCTGACCGTTTATCTGGGTCTGGAACTGATGTCGCTGTCGATCTACGCCTTGGTTGCCATTGATCGTGAGTCCTCCCGTTCGATCGAGGCCGCGATGAAGTACTTCATCCTCGGCTCGCTGGCCTCCGGTCTGCTGCTCTACGGTCTGTCGATGATGTACGGCGCTACCGGTACCCTCGAAATCAACGGCGTGCTGCAGGCGCTGGCGATGTCCCAGGCTAACGACATTGTCCTGGTCTTCGGTCTGGTCTTCGTGGTTGCCGGCTTCGCTTTCAAGCTCGGTGTCGTGCCCTTCCATATGTGGGTGCCCGACGTCTATCACGGTGCCATCACGCCGATGACTCTGTTCATCAGCACTGCGCCGAAGATCGCGACTTTCGCCATGGTCCTGCGCATACTGGTGTTCGGTGCCATTCCGCTGGCCCCGATGTGGCAGCCGATGCTGCTCATCATGGCCGTGCTGTCCATCATCGTCGGTAACCTGGCCGCCATCGCCCAGACCAATATCAAGCGCATGCTGGCCTACTCGGGTATTTCCCACATGGGCTTCATGCTGTTGGCGCTGACCACCGGCGTGTTCAACGGTCATGCGGCCTATGCCCTGGAAGCCTACACCTCGGCCTTTTACTACATCGTTGCCTACGTGCTGATGTCGCTGGCCAGCTTCGGTGTGCTGCTCCTGATGTCGCGCGCCGGCTATGAAGTCGAGACGCTGGAAGATCTCAAGGGCCTCAATCAGCGCAGCCCCTGGTATGCCGCGATGATGATGTTCGTCATGTTCTCGATGGCAGGCATTCCCTTCTTCATCGGCTTCTTTGCCAAGCTGTCGGTGCTGCTTGCCGTCATCGAGGCCGGTCTGATCGGTGTTGCGATCGTCGCCGTGATCTTCTCGCTGATCGGTGCTTTCTACTACCTGCGCGTCGTCAAGAACATGTATTTCGACGCACCGAGCGATGCGGCTCCCATCGTCGCCGGCACGGACGTGCGCGTGCTGCTGTCGCTGAACGGCCTCGCCATCGCCGGTTTTGGTCTCTTCCCCGGCTGGCTGATGAAGCTCTGCCAGGAGGCCTTGGCGCGCTCGCTGTACTGATAGAACGAGGGCGGTAATGACGGCTGCGCAAACGCTGCTGATCCTTGCCGCCCTGTTGGCAGCAAACCTTCCTTTTCTTGCGCATCGCCGTTTCCTCGGCCTCTCGCGCAAGCACGGCAAGCCCTTCTGGCTATGCCTGATTGAACTCTCTATCCTCTACCTGATACTCGGCGCGCTGACCGTCTGGCATGAAGGCCAGACCTATGGCGCTGCCTATCGCCAGGGCTGGGAGTTCTATGCCATCACCGTCTGTCTGTTCTGCGTGCTGGCCTTCCCGGGTTTTGTGTACCGCTATCTGTGGCATGCCCGCAAACATGCGTGACGAAGACCTGATCGAGACACCGCTCTCCTCAGAGCCGCTGTGCGACGGTGTGCTGCTCAAGGCCCATCGCGATCGGGTGCGCTTGCCGAACGGCGGCGAAGCGGTGCGCGAATGGGTGGCGCATCCGGGTGCCGCGGTTGTCATCGCGGTACTGGACAACGGCAAGCTGCTGTTTGAACGCCAGTTCCGCTATCCGGTGCGGCAGATATTTCTCGAAATGCCGGCCGGCAAGATCGATGCGGGGGAGCCGGCGCTGGATACGGCGCGCCGCGAGCTGCGGGAGGAAACCGGTTACCGGGCCAAGACCTGGCGCCACCTCGGCACCATGCATCCTTGCATAGGTTATTCCAACGAGAAGATTGAGATCTTTCTCGCCCATGGCCTCAGCTTTATCGGCAACGCACTGGACGAGGAAGAGTTCCTTGAGGTTGTCGAGCTCAGCCTGGCCGACGCGGTATTGGCCGTACGCGACGGCGAGATTACCGACGCCAAGACCATCACGGCCCTGTTCTGGGCAGAAAAGCTGCTCTCGGGGGAGTGGGAAATGCCGGCCTAGTAAGTAGGCATTCTCCCTGACCCCCTTCCGAGAAAGGGGATAACTTCGGTTCGCGGCTGTGCCGCTCCCAAGTTAAGGATCTCTTCGTGGAAATGGCGGGACGGATATTGTGCGACTTCGCTGCATCTCGCTATGCGAGACCAGCCTTCGGCTGTCCTGCGACCTCCGGCCTGGTCGCTCCGCGAATGCACCGCTTCTGCTTGGGGCGGCCCGGCGCAAAAGCTGCGTTGCTTCCCTTCTTCGATCAGGGCCGCTTGTAGATCGTCGGTTGCACCACGACCAGCTGTTCGGTCAGGCCGTTGAGACTTTCCGAATGGCCGATGATGAGATAGCCGCCCGGGTGCAGGCGGTTGACCAGCTTGCTGACGACCTGGCGCTTGGTCGGGTTGTCGAAGTAGATCATCACATTGCGCAGGAAGATCACATGGAACTTGCCGATCTCGGGGATGGGCTGATTCAGGTTGATCTGGCGAAACTTGGTGTGCTGGCGCAGATCGGCATTGACCGTGAATGAGCCTTGTTTGTCGCCGCTGCCGAGCTGGCAATACTTGTTCAGATAGGCCGGCGGCAGGCCGCGAGTGCGATCTAGAACGTATTCGCCTTTCTCGGCGATGGCTAGCACCTGGGTGCTCAGGTCAGAGCCGAGCACCGACCAGTTGCCCTTGGGGCCCAGCTTGTCGGCCAGCACCATGCATAAGGTATAGATTTCCTCGCCCGTAGACGAAGCCCCGCTCCATACGTTAAAGGGCTGGCCGGGCGGGTGTTCGGCCAGGATGGTCTTGGTCAGGAACTCGAAATGTCGCGGTTCGCGGAAGAAATAGGTTTCATTGGTGGTGAGCAGATCCACCATCTGCTGCAATTCCGCCTTGCCGGACGGACTGGTGACCAGCTTGAAGTAATCGCTGTAGCTCTTCATCTTGTGATGACGCAGGCGCCGTCCCAGCCGGCCCACCAGCAGCGTACGCTTGCTGTCGCTCATGCTGATTCCGGCGATCTTGTAGATCAGCTGCTGGAACTGCGCATACTCGGCGTCGCTGATGTCGACGCTGTCGTTGAAACCCGGAATGGTCATTGCCTCACGCCGCAAAGATGGTGGATGCGATTATGGATGATTTCATCGGCACTGTTAGCAGTCGAGGCCGATCAGGCGGGCGATTTCGCCCGGGGTGTGCGTCAGGGCATCGGCGTGCCACTGCTCGGGCGGCGAACCGTCGCCCAGGTAACCCCAGGCAGCAGCGATGGCGCGCATGTTCGCCGCGTGCGCCGCTTGAATGTCGCGCAAGTCATCGCCGACATACCAGCAGTTCTCCGGCTTCACGCCCGCCGCGTGGCAGGCGTAGAGCATGGGTTCGGGCGCGGGCTTGGGAACGCCGGCGGTGTCTCCGCTGACCACGGCGATGGCACGCTCATTCAGCTGCAGGGCGCGCACCAACGGCTCGGTATAGCGCGCCCGCTTGTTGGTGATGATGCCCCAGGGCATGCCTTGCGCCTCGATGCGATCCAGTAGTTCACCTATGCCTGGGAACAAAGTGGTTTCGGCGCAGATGGCTTGCTCGTAGTGAGTCAGGACGCGCTCCTGCAGGGCAGGATAGTTGCTGTCTTCGGGGTGCAGGCTGAAACCCACACGCAGCAGGCCGCGCACGCCTTGCGAGACCACCGGGCGCAGCTGATGCAGGGGCAGGGGAGACAGGCCTTCTTCGGCGCGTACCCGATTGAGTGCGCCGCCGAGATCCGGCGCGGTGTCGGCCAGGGTGCCGTCGAGGTCGAAGAAGATCGCCTCGACCATACTTGCTTCAGCCACCTTCGGTCTCCCGCCGCGTGCGCATCAGGTAGTTGACGCTGCTGTCCTGCCCCAGGCTGTACACCTTGCTGATGGGGTTGTAGCTCATGCCGCGGATTTCCTCGACAGCGAGGCCGGCGTTGCGGCATTGACGGCTGAGCTCAGCTGGCTTGATGAACTTGGCGTAATCGTGCGTGCCTCGCGGCAGCAGATTGAGTAGGTATTCGGCCCCGATGACGGCAAACAGATAGGATTTTGGATTGCGATTGAGCGTGGAGAAGAAAACCTGCCCGCCCGGTTTGACGAGTCGCGCGCAAGCCGCCACGATGCTGGCCGGATCGGGTACGTGCTCAAGCATTTCGAGGCAGGTGACAGCATCGAACTCACCGGGATGCGCTGCCGCCATTGCTTCGGCGGAGATCAGCTGGTAGTCGACATTGAGGCCGCTTTCGAAGAGATGCAGGCGGGCGACCCCCAGGGGCTTTTCCGACAAGTCGATGCCGGTCACGATGGCGCCGCGTGCGGCCATGCCTTCCGAGAGCAAACCGCCGCCGCAGCCGACATCAATGACTTTCTTGCCCGCCAAAGGCAGTACGGACTCGATCCAGTCCAGGCGCAGCGGATTGATCTCGTGCAGGGGTTTGAACTCGGAGTTCGGATCCCACCAGCGGTGGGCCAACTCGCCAAATTTTGCGAGTTCTTGAGGGTCGGCGTTTACAGTGTTCATGCCGCAAGGATACCTAATCCGTGCGTATACGGCGAGCGTGTTGTCGTCTGACGGTGCTCATGTTTGCTGCCGTATCTGTCAGGGGCGGAAGTGGAAAACAAAAAGGCCCTGCGATGCAGGGCCTTTTTGAATACGTGCATCCCTAAGGATGCACGGTGAAGCTTATTGCCAGCTGTAGGTGCCGACAGCTTCGACATCCACGCGACGATCAGGCTGCAGGCAAGCGATGACCTTCGGGCTCTTGGCGCCCTTGCAGTCTTCCGGCTTGGTAACCGGGTTCTTTTCGCCCTTGCCTTCGGTGTAGATGCGGTTCTTTTCGATGCCCTTGGAGACCAGATAGGCCTTCACGGATTCAGCACGCTTTTCCGACAGCTTCTGGTTGTAGGCGTCGTCACCGAAGCGGTCAGCGTGGCCGACGGCGATCAGGACTTCCAGCTTGATGCGCTGAACCTTGGTGTACAGCTCGTCAAGTGCAGCCTTGCCTTCCGGACGCAGGGTAGCCTTGTTGAAATCGAACAGGGCGTCGGCGTTCAGGGTGATCTTGTCGCTGGTGGGCTTGGCACCGCCAGCCTTGGCACCGGCAGCAGCTGCATCACACTTGCCCTTGGGCATCAGATCCTTGTCGCACTCGCAACCGATCGGCAGCTTGTTGCCGGTGGTGGTGAGCGCTTCGCTTGCAGCAGCAGGGGTCCAGGAACCGGTGCGCCAGCACAGGCCGGCACCGCTCTTGACAACCATACCGCGTTGGTCGATTGCATAGGGAACGTTGCCCTTGGTGTCGACCGGGCTGCTTTGAGCAAAGGTTGCAGCGCTTGCGCCGAGCAGGGCAGCGAGCAGGACGGAGTTTTTGACGATTTGTTTGAGCATTTGTTTTCCCTCGTTCGAATGCGGACAGAACTGCTTTTGTTTGAAGGCGCTGAATTGGCGGTTTCCCGCCAACAATCCGGTGGCCAAGGCCATTTATTGCGAATGCATATGCCATTAAACACCGAACCGGCCGATACGGCAAGAAGCACGAATGAAACCGTGTCAGACCCGTAATTTATTCTGCCACAGGTTTATGACAGGTAGCAACGCGGGTAGGTCGAAATCGACCAGCGTATGGGCTTTTACACGACACCGGCCGGCGACCCATACATGGCTGACCTGTTCCCGTCCTGCCACATAGACGAGATGGGAGGCCGGGTCGAAGCAGGGCTGCATGATCCAGTCGTCGAGGGCGATGGCACATAAATCTGCAGATTTGCCGATTTCCAGCGAACCTATGTCCTCAGCCAGTCCCATGGCGCGAGCGCCGCCCAGTGTGGCCATACGCAAGACGGTATGGGCATCGAGCACGCTGGGGTCGTTGGCGGTCAGCTTGGCCAGTAATGCGGCATGGCGCATTTCCTGAAACATGTCGAGACGATTGTTGCTGGCCGCACCGTCGGTGCCGAGCCCGAGCGTGATGCCCTGCTGGTCCAACTGGGCCACCGGGCAAGCGCCGTTGGCCAGCTTCATGTTGGAGGTTGGATTGTGCGCCACGCCAGCCCCGGCGCTCGCGAGCAGTGCGATATCGGTCGCATCGAGGTGTATGGCGTGCACGGCGATCAGGTCGGGATTGACCAGCCCCAGCCGGTGGAGTCTGGTCAGCGGACGCACGCCATGTTGCCGGAGGCTGTCGTCGATTTCGCTGCGGGCCTCGTGTACATGGATATGCACCGGCAGATCAAGCTGCGGCGCAAGCGTGGCAATGCGCTCGAAAGTCTTGTCGCTGACGGTGTAGGGCGCATGGGGCGCGAAGCTGAACGAGAGCAGGGGGTGGTCACGCCAGGCGTCGCGTACGGCCAGGCCCTTGGCGAGATAGTCGTCGGCATCGTTGGCATAAGGCGTGGGAAATTCCAGCACCGTGATGCCGAGCATGGCGCGCATGCCGGCGGTGTCGAAGGCGCGCGCGCTGGCATCCGGAAAGAAGTACATGTCGTTGCAGCAGGTGATGCCGCCGCGCAGCATTTCGGCAGCGGCAAGCAAGGTACCGTCATGCACGAACTCGGGGCTGACGTGCTTGCCCTCAGCTGGCCAGATACGCTCGTTGAGCCACTGTTCCAGGGGCAGGTCGTCAGCCAGGCCTCGCAGCAGCGTCATGGCGGCGTGGGTGTGCAGATTGACGAAACCGGGCAGCAGCACGTGATTGCCCAGGTCCTGGGTTTCCCAGGCGGCAAATGTTCCCTCCGCCTCCGCGCGCGGCAGCAGGCCGACTATGCGTCCGTCATGGATGGCAAGCGAATGATTTTCCAGCGTTATTCCGGCGGGCTCGACGGGTATGATCCAGCGCGCATGAATCAGCAGATCGACGGCTTGGGGTGCTCCGTTCGTGGTTTGACTTTTTCCTGTTTTCATGGGCTTTTTCGGGCTGTACGGGGTTGAGGCAACAAGCGATTCGTGAGTTGCGCATGGTAGAATGTGAAAGTTTTTCTGCGCCTCCGGAACCGGTTTGAATTTGTACCTGAAAATACTTTTTTCGGGTGAGGAACGAAGGCGCCGTGATCGGAAAAACAGTCCGAATTCATCACTGCTTGAGTAGGAAAAGACCGATATGACAGTGTTCGCCAAAGAGACTTTGCCCATCAGTCTCGAAGAGGAAATGCGCCATTCCTACCTCGATTACGCCATGAGCGTGATCGTCGGGCGCGCCCTCCCGGATGTCCGTGATGGCCTGAAACCCGTACACCGTCGTGTACTGTTTGCCATGCATGAGCTTGGCAACGACTGGAACAAGGCCTACAAGAAGTCGGCGCGTATCGTCGGCGACGTCATTGGTAAGTACCACCCGCACGGCGACCAGTCGGTCTATGACACCATCGTGCGCATGGCGCAGGATTTCTCCCTGCGCTACATGCTGGTCGATGGCCAAGGTAATTTCGGCTCCATCGACGGCGACGGCGCTGCGGCCATGCGTTACACCGAAGTGCGCATGTCCAAGATCGGTCATGAGCTGCTGGCAGATATCGAAAAGGAAACCGTCGACTTCGGCCCGAACTACGACGGCTCGGAACAAGAGCCGCTGATTCTGCCGGCGCGCATTCCCAACCTGCTGATCAACGGTTCATCCGGTATCGCGGTGGGCATGGCGACCAATATCCCGCCGCACAATCTCAGCGATGTGCTCAGCGCCTGTCTGGCGCTGCTCGACAATCCGGCCATCGACATTGAAGAACTGATCCGCATCGTCCAGGCGCCGGACTTCCCCACCGGGGCCATGATCTACGGCCTGTCCGGCGTGCGCGACGGTTATCTGACCGGTCGCGGTCGCGTCATCATGCGCGCCCGCACGCACATTGAGGAACTGTCGAACGGCAAGCAGGCCATCATCGTCGACGAGATCCCCTATCAGGTGAACAAGACCACGCTGCTGCAGAAGATTGCCGAGCTGGTCAATGAGAAGCGCGTCGAGGGCATCTCGCATCTGCAGGATGAGTCCGACAAGGACGGCATGCGTATCGTCATCGAACTGAAGCGCAACGAAATGCCGGACGTGATCCTGAACAACCTGTTCAAGATGACGCAATTGCAGGATACCTTCGGCATGAACATGGTGGCGCTGGTCGAAGGCCGCCCCGAGATCCTGAACCTCAAGCGCATGCTCGAGTGCTTCCTCTCGCATCGCCGCGAAATCATCACCCGCCGTACCGTCTTCGAACTGCGCAAGGCGCGTGATCGCGGCCACATCCTCGAAGGTCTGGCGGTTGCCCTGTCGAATGTCGACGAGATCATCGCCCTCATCAAGGCGGCACCGACGCCGGCGGAAGCCAAGAAGGGCCTGATGGAGCGGATCTGGCGTTCGCCCCTGGTTGAGGAAATGCTGCAGCGTGCACTCAGCGACGGCACCGATGCCGGCCAGTATCGTCCGGAGGGTCTGTCCGCCGAGTTCGGCATGCTTGCCGACGGCTACCGTCTCTCCGATGCGCAGGCTCAGGCCATTCTGGAACTGCGCCTGCAGCGCCTGACCGGGCTTGAGCAGGACAAGATCGTCAACGAGTACAAGGAAGTCATGGCGGAAATCGCCGACCTGCTCGATATCCTGGCCCGTCCGGAGCGCATCACCGCCATCATCGGCGACGAGTTGCGCCTCATCAACACCCAGTTCGGCGACGCGCGTCGTTCCGAGGTCGTGATGTCGACTGCCGATATCAACATGGAAGACCTGATCACGCCGCAGGACATGGTGGTGACCATGTCGCATGGTGGTTATATCAAGAGCCAGCCGCTGGCCGACTACTCGGCCCAGAAGCGCGGCGGTCGCGGCAAGTCGGCCACGGCGATCAAGGACGACGACTTCATCGAGAAGATGTTCGTCGCCAACACCCACGACTATGTGCTGTGCTTCTCCAACCGCGGCCGTGTCTACTGGCTGAAGGTGTATGAAGTGCCGGAAGGTACGCGCACCTCGCGCGGCAAGCCCATCGTCAATCTGTTCCCGCTGATGGAAGGCGAGAAGATCAATGTGGTGCTGCCGGTCAAACAGTTTGATGACGAGCACTTCATCTTCATGGCGACCTCCATGGGGACGGTCAAGAAGACTGCGCTGTCGAATTTTGCCAACCCGCGCAAGGCCGGCATCATTGCGGTGGCGCTGGATGAGGGCGACGTCCTGATCGGTGCCGCGCTGACCGACGGCAAGCATGATGTGATGCTGTTCTCCGACGCCGGCAAGGCCGTGCGCTTCGACGAGGACGATGTGCGTGCCATGGGTCGCGAAGCGCGCGGCGTGCGCGGCATGATGCTGGAAGACGGCCAGAAGGTGATTTCCATGCTGGTCGCCGAAAGCGAGGAGTTCAGCGTGCTGACCGCGACCGAAAACGGCTACGGCAAGCGCACGTCGATCGCCGAGTACACGCGCCATGGCCGTGGCACCAAGGGCATGATCGCGATCCAGACTTCCGAGCGTAACGGCAAGGTGGTCGGCGCTGCGCTGGTCAAGCCGGAGAATGAGGTCATGCTGATCTCCGATGCCGGCGTGCTGATCCGCACCAAGGTCGAGCAGATCCGCGAGATGAGTCGTGCCACTCAGGGCGTGACCCTGATCAACCTCGATGAGGGTACTTTGCTGGCAGGCCTGGAGAAGGTTGCCGAATCCGACACCGACAACGGTGATGAGGGCGAGGATGGCGAAACGCCCGAGGCCGGTGAAGCGGGTGCTGAAGGCGCGGCCGAGTGAGTCGCGTTTATAACTTCAGCGCCGGTCCGGCAGCGTTGCCGGAATCGGTGCTGCGTCAGGCCGCAGCCGAAATGCTCGACTGGCACGGGCGCGGCATGAGCATCATGGAAATGAGCCACCGCACGCCCGATTTCGAAGGCGTGATCGCGGCGGCCGAGGCCGACCTGCGCGAGCTGATGGGCATTCCCGCCAATTACAAGGTGCTGTTCTTGCAGGGCGGGGCGACACTGCAGTTCTCGACGGTGCCGATCAATCTGCTGCGTGGCAAGAAAAAAGCCGACTACATCGTCACCGGCTCCTGGTCGGAAAAGGCGGCCGCAGAAGCACAGCGTTTCTGCGAGGTGAATGTTGCCGCGTCTACCGAGGCGGCCAACTTCAGCTATGCGCCCGCACAACAGGAGTTGAAGCTCTCCAGCGATGCGGCATATGTTCATGTGTGTACCAACGAGACCATCATGGGGGTGGAGTTTCCCTATGTGCCCGAAACGGGCGGTGTTCCGCTGGTCGCCGACATGTCCTCGCATATTTTGTCGCGCGAGATCGACGTCTCGAAGTACGCGCTGATCTATGCCGGCGCGCAGAAGAATATCGGTCCGGTCGGACTCACGCTGGTGATCGTGCGCGAAGACCTGATCGGCCAACCCTTGCCCGGCATGCCTGCGCTGCTGGACTACAAGCGGCACGCCGACAACGGTTCCATGCTGAATACGCCGCCGACCTTCGCCATCTATATGGCCGGGCTGATCTTCAAGTGGCTCAAGGAGCAGGGCGGTGTGGCCGGGATTGAAAAGCAGAACATCGCCAAGGCACAATGCCTGTACGGTGCCATCGACAATAGCGCTGGCTTCTACCGCAATCCGGTGCGCATTGCCGACCGTTCGCGCATGAACGTGCCATTCACCCTGCAGGACGACAAGCTTGACGGGCTCTTCCTCAAGGAGTCGCTGGCGGCGGGCTTGTCCAGCCTCAAGGGGCACAAGAGCGTGGGCGGCATGCGCGCCTCGATCTACAACCCCATGCCGCTGAGCGGGGTTGAGGCACTGGTAGACTTCATGCGCGATTTTTCCGCGCGCCATGGTTAACACGCAAGGTTTGTAAGGGACGGAGAAAATGTCCAAACCCGACGAGAAAGAAGAGCTGGGCAAGCTGCGCGACGGTATTGATGCCATCGACAGCGAAGTGCTGCGCCTGATCAACGAGCGCGCCAAGATCGCGCATCGCATCGGCGAGATCAAGCAGGGTGTGATTTATCGCCCCGAACGCGAAGCCCAGGTACTGCGCCGCCTGGCCGAGAGCAATCCCGGTCCGCTGTCGGCCGAGGCCGTGCAGCGCATTTCGCGCGAGATCATGTCGGCCTGCCTAGCGCTGGAGCAGCCGCTCAGGATCGCCTATCTCGGCCCCGCCGGCACCTATACCGAAAGCGCAGCGCAGAAGCATTTCGGCGCTGCGCCGACCCTGAATTCATTGCCCTCCATCGACGATGTGTTCCGCGCCGTCGAGGCCGGCAATGTCGATTACGGCGTGATTCCGGTTGAGAACTCGACCGAGGGCGCGGTCGGCCGCTCGCTTGATCTCTTGCTGAACAGCCCGCTGCAGGTGTGCGGTGAGGTGCATCTGCCCATCCATCACAATCTGCTGAGCAAGTCCGCCGCGATCGGCGAGATCAAGACGGTCTACGCTCACGCGCAGTCGCTGGGTCAGTGCCATGAATGGCTGAATCGTAACCTGCCGAATGTGCCGCGCATTGCCGTGACCAGCAATGCCGAGGCGGCTCGCCTCGTGGCGGGCGAGGCGGGCAGCGCTGCGATTGCGGGCGACTCCGCCGCACGCCTGTACGAGCTGAACATCCTCGCCGCCAGTATCGAGGACAATCCGGACAACACCACGCGCTTCCTGATCCTAGCCGCTCACGATGCCGGTCGTTCCGGCAAGGACAAGACCTCGCTGGTCTGTTCGGCGCAGAACCGTCCGGGCGCCGTGCATGAGTTGCTGACGCCGTTCGCCAAGAACAATGTGTCGATGACCCGTTTCGAGTCGCGTCCGGCCAAGGGCCTGGGCGGCGGTAAATGGGAGTATGTGTTCTACGTCGATATCGAGGGCCATCGTGAGGATGCTTCCGTGGCGGCGGCGCTGGCCGAGCTCGGCAGCAAGGCCAGCTTCGTCAAGGTGCTAGGCTCCTATCCCGTAGCTCCTTATTGATTCAATCATCCAGTACCGAATATGAGTATTGCAGAACAGGCTCCGGCCTATATCCGCGCCATTTCACCCTATGTGCCGGGCAAGCCCATCACGGAGCTGGCTCGCGAGATGGGGCTGGCCGAGGACAGCATCGTCAAGCTGGCCTCCAACGAGAACCCGCTGGGTATGAGCCCCAAGGCGCGGCAAGCGGTCGAGGCGGTGCTGGGCGGCATCGAGCGCTATCCGGATAACTTTGAGCTGACGCAGGCCCTGGCCGAGCGTTGCGGCGTGAACTTTGCGCAGATCGTGCTCGGCAATGGCTCCAACGACATCCTTGAGCTGGCCGCGCGCGCCTTCCTGGCGCCGGGTCGCTCGGCGGTGTTTTCCGCCTACGCTTTTGCCGTCTACCCGCTGGCGACCATGGCCACCGGCGCCGAGTGCATCGCCGCGCCGGCGACACCGGATTTCGGCCACGACCTTGCCGCTATGCAGGCGGCGATTCGTCCCGATACCAAGATTGTCTGGCTGGCCAACCCCAACAACCCGACCGGCACGCTGCTGTCCTACGGTGCCATTGAGGATTTCATCGCCTCGATTTCTCCCGATATCCTGGTGGTGCTGGACGAGGCCTATAACGACTACCTGCCGCAATCCGACCGCTTCGACACGCTGGCCTGGGTGCGTCAGTTCCCGAACGTACTGATCACGCGCACCTTCTCCAAGATCTATGGCCTGGCCGGTTTGCGCATCGGTTATGGCGTCGGCTCGCAGGCGGTGGTGGACCTGCTCAATCGTGTACGCCAGCCCTTCAACGTCAATAATCTGGCGCTGGCGGCTGCGGCGGCAGCGCTCGATGATCAGGCCTTCCTGAGCGAGAGCTTCGAGCTCAATCAGCGCGGCATGGCGCAGTTGCGCGCCGGTCTCGACAAGCTTGGCCTCGCCTGCCTGCCGGCCTACGGCAACTTCATTACCTTCAAGGTGGCCGGCGGGGCTGAGGGGGCCGCCGGCGTGAACCGCCGCCTGCTCAAGCAAGGCGTGATCGTGCGTCCACTGGCGGGTTACGGCATGCCGGAACATCTGCGCGTCACCATCGGTCGCGAACATGAAAATGCGCGCTTCCTGGAGGCATTGGAAAAGGCAATCCATGGCTGATTTCAAACTCAACAAGGTCGTTGTCTACGGCGTCGGCCTGATCGGCGGCTCTTTCGCGCTGGCCCTCAAGCAGACGGGTGCGGTGGGCGAGGTGGTCGGGCTCGGTCGCTCGGCCGCTTCGCTCGAGATCGCCCAGGGGCTGGGCGTGATCGACCGCATGGGCGAGCTCGCCGATGTGCGCGATGCCGACCTGGTGTTGCTGGCCATGCCGGTCGGCAAGATGGAGGCGGCAATGGCCGCGATTGCCCCGCACCTGGGCGAAAAGACCGTGGTGACCGATGCCGGCAGCACCAAGCAGGACGTGGTTGCCGCCGCCCAGCGCGCGCTGGGCCAGCGAGTAGCGCAGTTCGTGCCCTGTCATCCGATTGCCGGTGCCGAGAAGAGTGGCGCGTCGGCGGCCCAGGCGGGCCTGTACATCGACAAGCGCGTCATCGTCACGCCGCTGCCGGAGAACACCCCTTTCGCCATCGCCATGGCGGAAGCCGCCTGGACCGTGTGCGGCGCCGACGTATCGGTGATGACGCCGGCCCAGCACGACGCCGTGTTTGCCGCCGTCAGCCATCTGCCCCATCTGCTGGCGTTTACGCTGGTCGACGCGTTTGCCAAGCGTCCCGAGGCGGCCGATCTGTTCAGTAATGCCGGCAGTGGTTTCCGTGATTTCACGCGGATTGCCGGCAGTCATCCGGAAATGTGGCGCGACATCAGCGTCGCCAATCGTACCGCGCTGATTGGTGAGCTCGACCACTACATGAGCGCCTTGCTGCAACTGCGCGTGCTGCTGGCGGAAGCCGATGCCGACGGGCTGGAAAAGCTGTTTGCCAATGCGCGCGATGCGCGCAACCTCTGGCTGGACTCGATAGAAAAGTAAGTTGATGGAATTCCTCGATCTTCCCGCCCTGCATCGTGCCGCAGGCGTCGTCCGCCTGCCGGGTTCCAAGAGCATTTCGAATCGCACGCTGCTGCTGGCTGCGCTCGCCGAAGGGCGTACCGAGATCCACGAGCTGCTCGACTCCGACGATACCCAGGTGATGCTGGCCGGCTTGCAGCAACTGGGGGTGAAGATCGAAGCCCTGGGCCCGAACAGCTACGCCGTGCATGGCGTGGCCGGCCCCTTCCCGGTCAAGCAGGCCGAACTCTTTCTCGGCAATGCCGGTACCGCCTTCCGCCCGCTGACCGCGGCGTTAGCCCTGTCCGGCGGTACTTACACGCTGTCCGGCGTGGCGCGCATGCACGAGCGCCCGATTGGCGACTTGGTTGATGGTTTGCGCCAGATCGGCGTACAGGCCGACTATTTGCAGACCGAGGGCTATCCACCGCTAAAGCTCAGCCCTGCGGAAATTTCGCTCAAGGCGCCGATCAAGGTGCGCGGCGACGTATCCTCGCAGTTCCTGACCGCACTGCTGATGGCGCTGCCGCTCATTTGCAATGCTTCGGGGCAGAGCGCGCAGATCGAGGTCGTCGGCGAGCTGATTTCCAAGCCCTATATCGAGATCACCCTCAATCTGATGGCGCGTTTCGGCATCCAGGTCGAGCGCGGGCCTGAAAATGGAGGCTGGTCGCATTTCAGCATTCCTGCCGGCCGCTATGTGTCGCCCGGCAGCATTCATGTCGAAGGCGATGCCTCCTCGGCCTCCTACTTCCTGGCGGCCGGGGCGATAGGCGGCGGGCCGGTACGCGTCGAAGGCGTCGGCAGCGCCAGCATCCAGGGCGATGTGAAGTTCGCCGAGGCGCTGGTGGCCATGGGCGCCCAGATTCGTTACGGCGACAACTGGATCGAGGCCAAGGCGCCGACCAGCGGCAAGCTCAAGGCCTTTGACGCCGACTTCAACCACATCCCCGATGCCGCCATGACCCTGGCGGTTGCGGCCTTGTTCGCCGACGGCCCGTGCACGCTGCGCAATATTGCTTCCTGGCGCGTCAAGGAAACCGACCGCATCGCCGCCATGGCCGCCGAGTTGCGCAAGGTCGGGGCCGAGGTGGAAGAGGGCGCGGACTACCTCAAGGTCACCCCGCCTGTGGCTTTCGTTCCTGGTGCGGCGATTGCAACCTATGACGACCATCGCATGGCCATGTGCCTGTCCTTGGCGGCCTTGGGTGGGGTACCGGTGCGCATCCTCGACCCCCGCTGCGTGGGCAAGACCTTCCCTGAATATTTCGACGCATTTGCCCGCATCGCCGCGCCGGTGATCGCCATCGACGGGCCTTCGGCCTCCGGCAAGGGCACTGTGGCGGCGCGCGTGGCCGCGCAGCTGGGTTTTCATTACCTGGACAGTGGCGCACTCTACCGTTTGACCGCGCTGGCCGCCGAAAATCGGGGCGTAAGCTGGGACGACGAGGCGGCCGTGGCCGCCGTGGCCGCCCAGTTGCCAGTTGAATTTCATGGGGAATGCATCTTGCTGGCCGGTGTGGACGTCAGCGAGGCGATCCGCACCGAGCACATGGGCATAGGGGCATCCAAAGTGGCCGCCCTGCCGGCGGTTCGCGCGGCCCTGCTGGAGCGCCAGCGGGCTTTTTTGCGCTTTCCCGGCCTGGTCGGCGACGGTAGGGACATGGGTTCTGTGATCTTCCCCTGGGCCCAAACCAAGGTCTTCCTGACAGCCACCGCCGAGGCGCGTGCGGACAGGCGGCATAAACAGTTGATCGCTAAAGGAATGTCTGCTAATATCGGCGCCCTTCTGCAGGATTTGCAAGACCGCGATGCGCGCGACAGCGCGCGCAGCGTGGGGCCGCTGAAGCACGTTGATGATGCGGTGCTGGTGGATACCACCTCGCTCAACATCGAAGAGGCGGTACAGGCAGTGCTGGATGCGCATGCAGTCGCGACATCCGGTTTGCAATCCGGCCGTAACTGAACTTCACTGGGGTGTGAACTTCACATCCCGGCCGCAGTAACCCGCAAGGGCGTTGTACAAGTAGGCGCTGCATGGCCGCCCGGCCATGCAGTAATGTTTAACTAACCGTTGCCGCAAGGTGACAAGTCAGGTTTCTTTTTATGTCCGCTACCCAAACCTCCGTCGATTCGATGGAAAGCTTTGCCTCCCTATTCGCCGAAAGCCTTGAGCGCCAGGAAATGCGCGCCGGCGAAGTCATCACCGCAGAAGTCGTGCGCGTTGATGCCAACCATGTTGTCGTGAACGCCGGCCTCAAGTCGGAAAGCTTCATCGACATCAATGAATTCAAGAACGATCGCGGTGAAGTCGAAGTTCAGCCGGGTGACTACGTCAGCGTCGCCATCGAAATGCTGGAAGACGGCTACGGTGAAACCCGCCTGTCGCGCGACAAGGCCAAGCGCATCGCCGCCTGGAACGATCTGGACAAGGCCCTCACCGAAGAAACCCTGGTCAAGGGCGTCATCACGGGCAAGGTCAAGGGCGGTCTGACCGTCATGACCAACGGCATCCGTGCCTTCCTGCCGGGTTCGCTGGTCGACACCCGTCCGGTCAAGGACACCACCCCGTTCGAAGGCAAGGAATTCGAGTTCAAGGTCATCAAGCTGGATCGCAAGCGCAACAACGTCGTTGTTTCGCGCCGCGCCGTGCTGGAAGCCAGCCAAGGTGAAGAGCGTCAAGCGCTGCTCGAAAACCTCAAGGAAGGCACCGTCGTCAAGGGTATCGTCAAGAACATCACCGACTACGGCGCATTCGTCGACCTGGGCGGCATCGATGGCCTGCTGCACATCACCGACCTGGCCTGGCGCCGTGTCCGTCACCCGAGCGAAGTGCTCAATGTCGGTGATGAAGTGACCGCCAAGATCCTGAAGTTCGACCAAGAGAAGAACCGCGTCTCCCTGGGCATGAAGCAGCTCGGCGAAGATCCGTGGGTGGGCATCGCTCGCCGCTACCCGTCGGGCACCCGCCTGTTCGGCAAGGTCACCAACCTGACCGACTACGGTTCCTTCGTTGAAATCGAATCCGGCATCGAAGGTCTGGTGCACGTTTCCGAAATGGACTGGACCAACAAGAACATTCACCCGACCAAGGTTGTCCAGCTGGGCGACGAAGTCGAAGTGATGATCCTGGAAATCGACGAAGAACGTCGTCGTATCTCCCTGGGCATGAAGCAATGCCAGGCCAACCCGTGGGATGACTTCGCGGTCAACCACAAGAAGGGTGACAAGGTTCGCGGCGCCATCAAGTCGATCACCGACTTCGGCATCTTCATCGGTCTGCCGGGCAACATCGACGGTCTGGTGCACCTGTCCGACCTGTCCTGGTCTGCTGCCGGCGAAGAAGCCAAGCAGAACTTCAAGAAGGGCGACGAAGTTGAAGCCATCGTTCTTTCGATCGACGTCGAGAAGGAACGCATCTCCCTCGGCATCAAGCAGATGGACGGCGACCCCTTCACCAGCTTCATCGCCATGCACGACAAGAACAGCATCGTGACCGGCACCGTGACGACCATCGACGCCAAGGGCGCCGTGGTCAAGCTGGGTGACGACGTCGAAGGCTATCTGCGTGCTTCCGAAGCAGCCCGTGAGCGTGTCGAAGACCTGCGTACCCTGTACAAGGAAGGCGATACCGTCGAAGCGCTGATCATCAACGTGGATCGCAAGACCCGTTCGATCAACCTGTCGATCAAGGCCAAGGATCAAGCTGAGCAGAACGAAGCCATGGGCAAGTTGTCGGCTGACGTTACTTCCGCCAACAGCGGCACCACCAATCTGGGTGCGCTGCTGAAGGCTAAGCTGAGTCAGCAGTAATCGGACGCAGCCGGATAACCATGACGAAGTCCGAGCTGATCGCCCGGCTGGCGGCGCGTTTCCCGCAGCTGGTGGCGAAGGATGCCGACCTGGCCGTGAAGGTGGTACTTGATGCCATGACCGCTGCGCTCTCGCGCAACGATCGCATCGAGATTCGCGGCTTCGGCAGCTTCGCCCTCAACTATCGGCCGCCGCGTGTCGGGCGTAATCCGAAATCCGGTGAAAAGGTGAATGTGCCGGCTAAGCATGTGCCGCACTTCAAGGCAGGTAAGGAATTGCGCGAACGCGTCGATTTGAACAGCGAAGCGTGATATTCCTGCCGTCCGATTCCACCCTTGGGCCTGCTGCGTTGCAGCGGCTCTTTCGGGGGGAACGAGAAAAGCTCGGGTCTGTCCTGTGCTTTTCTTGAGACCGGCATAGAAAAACTGCAGTAAAGTTTGGGCGGCATCCGCAAAGATGCCGCCCATTTTTATCCAAGGTCCGAAACGATCATCCGATCGAGTAGAGGAGAGCGCGAAATCATGAAAATCCTGAGCTGGGTTGTCCGTGCCTTCATCTTCTTTATCCTGTTCGGACTTGCAATCAAGAACAGTACCCAGGTCGAGCTCAAGTTCTTCTTCGACCGCGTCTGGCAGATGCCCTTGTCACTGGTGATCCTGATCGCCTTTGGCGTCGGTGCTGCCTTCGGCCTGACCGCCGTAATGGCGACGCTGGTGAGACAGCGCCGCGAGCTCGGCAAACTGCGCCGCCTGCATGAAAGCAAGGCGCTCTGATTCACTAACCCCGACAAGACAAAAGCGTGGAAATCGAACTCTGGTGGCTGCTGGCTCTGCCTGTGTTTTTCGGACTGGGCTGGATCGCGGCCCGCATCGATATCAAGCAACTGGTCCAGGAGTCGCGTGCGCTGCCGCGCTCCTATTTCAAGGGCCTGAACTTCTTGCTCAACGAGCAGCCGGACAAGGCCATCGAGGCTTTTCTGGAAGCCGCCCGCGTCGATCCTGAAACCATAGAGCTGCACTTCGCGCTCGGCAGCCTGTTCCGCCGCCGCGGCGAAGCTGATCGCGCCATTCGCGTGCACCAGTATCTGGTTGATCGCGACAACCTGACCGAGGAGCAGCGCCTGCATGCGCTGTCCGAGCTCGGCCAGGATTTCCTCAAGTTGGGTCTGCTTGACCGTGCCGAGGATATTTTTGTCCGCCTGCGTGGCACCACGCGCAACGAGGAAGCCATGCGCACCCTGCTCGAAATCTACCAGCAGGAAAAGGAGTGGCAGAAAGCCATCGAGATCGCCGAGCAATTGCCCGACCATGCCGGCCACGAATGGATCAAGGAAGTCGCCAACTTCCATTGCGAACTGGCTTCCGACGCCTTGCTCAATGAGCAGCCGGAACAGGCTGGCAAGCATCTGGAGCTGGCGCTCTCCGTCAATCGCAAGTGCGCGCGCGCCATCATGCTGCAGGGCGACATCGCCCTCAAGCAGGGCGATATTGAAGGCGCCATTGCGCACTGGAAGCGCATCGAACAGCAGAATCCCGTGTATCTGGCCCTGGTCGCCGGCCGGCTGATGGATGCCTATCGACAGCTCGGCAAGGAAGCCACCGGCGTGCAACTGTTGCGCAGCTATCTGGAAGAGTATTCCTCGCTGGACCTGCTCGAGGCCATCTTCCAGGCCGAAATCGCCAATGGCACGCCCGCGGGCGCTTACGTCCTGGTGCGCGACGAACTGCGCCGCAATCCGACCCTGCAGGGTCTGGACAAGATGCTCGAAGCGCAGATCCTCAGCGCCGCGCCAGAACAGCGCAACGACCTGGAGTTGATGAAGAACCTCATCCACAACCACACGCGCCGTGTTGCCCGCTATCGCTGCAATAGCTGCGGCTTCAAGGCGCGTCAGTTCTACTGGCGTTGTCCTGCCTGTGGCGGTTGGGAAACCTATCCGCCCAAGCGCACCGAAGAATTTGATCTGATGCCCTGATTTATGAAAATCCCAGCAACCGCATCCACCCGCGTCCTTGTTGTCGGCGACGTCATGCTTGACCGTTACTGGTTCGGCGATGTGTCGCGCATTTCACCCGAGGCCCCCGTGCCCGTGGTCAAGATCGAGAAGATGGAGGAACGCCCCGGCGGCGCCGCCAACGTCGCGCGCAACTGTGCCGCGCTCGGCGCCTCTACTTCTTTGTTGTCCGTCGTCGGTGCCGACGAGGCAGGACGCTCGCTGAGCCGCCTCATGTCGGACGCCGACATCAATGCCAGCCTGCATGAGGACGCCCAGCTATTGACGACGGTCAAGCTGCGTGTGCTCGGTCGCCAGCAGCAGTTGCTGCGCATCGACTTCGAGAATGCGCCCGACCATGAAGTGCTCAAGGCCAAGCTGGCCGAATACGAACAAAGACTGGCCGATGTCGATGTCGTGATCCTGTCCGACTACGGCAAGGGGGGCCTCACCCACATTGGCGAAATGATCCGCCTGGCCAAGGCGGCCGGCAAGCCGGTGCTCGTCGATCCCAAGGGTGACGACTATGCGCGCTATGCGGGTGCGACCTTGCTGACGCCGAATCGCGCCGAGTTGCGCGAAGTCGTCGGTCGCTGGAAGGACGAGGCGGACTTGACCCGGCGTGCCGAGACCTTGCGCGCGGAACTGGGCCTTGAGGGCCTGCTGGTCACGCGCAGCGAAGAGGGCATGACCCTGTTTACGGCCCAGGGCCCCAGCCATGAGGCAGCGCAGGCGCAGGAAGTCTATGATGTCAGCGGCGCCGGCGATACCGTCATTGCCACGCTGGCCGTCATGCTCGGCAGCGGCAGTGACATGCCGGCCGCCATGCAGCTCGCCAACAAGGCCGCAGGGGTTGTGGTGGCCAAGCTCGGCACCGCGATCTGCACGCTGGATGAGCTGAAGGTCGCAGCGGCGGCCGCGTAGCTAGAAATGCCCTCTCCCGGAATGGCGAGGGGCCTTAACTGTAGGAATAGATCATGTACACCATCGTTACCGGCGCAGCCGGATTTATCGGCTCGAACATCGTCAAGGCGCTCAACGAGCGCGGCGTGACCGACATCATCGCGGTAGACAATCTAAAGCGTGCCGAAAAGTTCAAGAATCTCGTGGACTGCGAGGTCGATGAATATCTCGATAAGCACCAGTTCATCGAGATACTGGAAGCCGGGCATCTCGACGGCTCCGTTGACGCCATCCTGCACCAGGGCGCCTGTTCCGACACCATGGAGCAGGACGGCCACTACATGATGGAGAACAACTACCGCTACTCTTCCTCGCTGCTCGAATTCGCGCTGGATCAGACGGTGCCTCTGATCTATGCCTCGTCGGCCTCGGTCTATGGCGGCGGTTCCGTTTTCAGCGAGCAGCGCGAGCACGAAGGGCCGCTCAACGTCTACGGCTACTCCAAGTTTCTGTTCGACCAGATCGTGCGGCGCCGTCTGCCCGAAGCGAATTCGCAAATCGTCGGTCTGCGCTACTTCAATGTCTATGGCCCGCGCGAGCAGCACAAGGGGCGTATGGCCTCGGTGGCCTTCCACCACTTCAACCAGTACCAGGCCGAAGGCAAGGTCAAGCTGTTCGAGGGCATAGACGGTTATGTGAACGGCGGCCAGAGCCGCGACTTCATCTATGTGGGTGACGTGGTCAAGGTCAATCTGCACTTCCTCGACAATCCCGAAGTTTCCGGCATCTTCAACTGCGGCACCGGCCGGTCGCAGCCCTTCAACGATATCGCCGTCGCTACCGTCAACGCCTGTCGCGCCGCCAAGGGCGAGCCGCAACTGACGCTGGAGCAGATGGTCCAGCAAGGCATCGTCGAATATATTGCCTTCCCGGATGCGCTCAAGGGCAAGTACCAGAGCTTCACCCAGGCCGATCAGAGCCTGCTGCGCAGCGAGGGTGGCTACACCGCCCCGTTCGCCACCGTGGCGGAGGGCGTCAAGGCCTATGTCGATTACCGCCTGGCCAATGGAGAAGGTAAGTAAAAATGGTGCAGTGGAAGACTCTTGAAGATACCGTCGGGAATACACCATTGATCCGCCTGAAGCGGATCCCTGGCGCCGACAATGAAAAACGCAACAACGTCATCCTCGCCAAGCTGGAAGGCAACAACCCGGCCGGCTCCGTGAAGGACAGGCCGGCGCTGTCCATGATCACGCGCGCCGAACTGTCGGGCCGCATCAAGCCCGGCGACGTGCTGATCGAGGCGACCAGCGGCAATACCGGCATTGCGCTGGCCATGGCCGCCGCCATGCGCGGCTACGGCATGATTCTGGTCATGCCCGAGAACCAGAGTCTGGAGCGTGTGCAGACCATGCGTGCGTTCGGCGCCGAGCTGGTGCTGACCGCCCGCGAAGGCAGCATGGAGCTGGCCCGTGATGTGGCCGAGAAGCTGCAGTCCGAAGGCAAGGGCATCATCCTCGACCAGTTCGCCAACCCCGATAACCCGCAGGCGCACTACGAAGGTACGGGCCCGGAAATCTGGCGCGATACCGAGGGCAGCATCACTCACTTCGTCAGCAGCATGGGTACGACCGGCACCATCATGGGCACTTCGCGCTATCTGAAGGAACAGAACGCCAAGATCCAGATCGTCGGCTGCCAGCCGTCTGACGGCTCTCAGATTCCCGGTATCCGCAAGTGGCCCGAGGAATATCTGCCGAAGATCTTCGACCGCAGCCGTGTCGATCAGGTCGAATCCGTAAGCCAGGCCGACGCCGAAGCCATGACACGCCGCCTCGCCCGCGAGGAGGGCATCTTCTGCGGGATCTCCTCCGGTGGCGCCATGGCCGTGGCCCTGCGCATCGCCGAGAGCGTCGAGAACGCCGTCATTGTCAGCATCGTCTGCGACCGCGGCGATCGTTATTTGTCCACCGGCGTATTCCCCGCATGATTCCGGTGCTCGTCTTCGACATCGAGTCGATTCCCGATATCGCCGGCATCCGCACGCTGCATGAGCTGCCGGCCGAGTTGTCGGACAGCGAGGTCGCCGAGTACATCTTCCAGAAGCGTCGCGCGCAGAACGGCAGCGATTTCCTGCCGCATCACCTGCAGCGCATTGCCACCATCTCATGCGCCATGCGCAGTGACGAAGGTTTCCGGGTCTGGTCGCTGTCCGAGCCGCAGCTGTCGGAAGGCGAGATCATCCAGCGCTTCTTCAACGGCATCGAGAAGTACACCCCGCAGATCGTCTCGTGGAACGGCAGCGGCTTCGACCTGCCGGTGCTGCACTATCGCGGCCTGATCCACAATGTCGATGCCCCGCGCTATTGGGATCAGGGCGAGGGCGATTATCACGACAGTCGCGACTTCAAGTGGAACAATTACATCAGTCGCTACCATAACCGCCATACCGACCTGATGGACCTGCTGGCGATGTATTCGGGGCGTGCCAATGCGCCGCTGGACGAGCTCGCCAAGCTGATGGGCTTTCCGGGCAAGCTGGGCATGGACGGTTCGGCGGTGTGGACGCAGTGGCTGGCCGGTGACATCGATGCCATCCGCGACTACTGCGAGACCGACGTGGTGAACACCTACCTCGTCTTCCTGCGTTTCCAGAAAATGCGCGGCGTGATGTCGGCGAGTGCGTACGAGGCCGAAATTCAGTTCATCAAGGAATCCCTGGCTGCGCTCAAGCTACCGCACTGGGAGGAGTTTCTCGCCGCCTGGAAGTGATCAGCGGGGCGAAGCCTGCTTGCGCCGCAGCACTTCCTGCAGCATCTGCGAGAACTGCTCGCGAGCCTGCTCCTCGATCAGCTTGCGGCCGATGACGGGCGGAATCCAGGTAGCCGAAGTAACGTCCGAATGGTAGGACACGCGGGTCTTGCCACCTTCTTCGCTGATGCGGGTGATGCCGTCGAATTTCTTCATGCCACCGCTGAGCAGCTTCGATCGTATCCACTCGAAGGGCTTCATCTGGATCTCGCGCACCGAGTCCAGCGTGAAGCTGAGGGGGCCGACGCCGGCCCTGCCGTGCTGTTCGACGGTCAGGGTGTTGGGGTTGCCGCGGGCGATGATATGGCTGGACTTGAGATTGCTCACGAAGTCGGCCATGCGGTCGAAATCGGTGAATACCGCCCACACATCGCGCGGCCTCGCTTCGATCAGGGCGCTGATATCGATCTGCACCTCATTGCCGTCGATACTGACGGCGATATCCAATCCATCCTCGCTCTGAACCGTCTGTGCCGAAGCGGGCAACAGGGGGCAGGTCAACAGCAGGCAGAGCGCGGCAGTAAAGATGGAACGAGGCATCGGGCGGGGCAAGTTGCGGTCTCGGCGGAGCATGTCGAGATCTTAAGGCGCACTAGCTGACGCACGGCTTGCTCTGGCCGGTTCATCCTTGCGGGAATTGTTACAACGCTTTATCCCGTCTTGTAGTCGGGCGGGGCCCGTGTTGTACGAAAACAGGTGCTCGCCAAGCGCCGTTGTCCTACAGCCCGAGCCGTACGATTTGCGTACAAAGGAAGGCATGTATTCCACAAGCCTGTCTTCCATGCCCATAGACTCTGCTGTCTCGTTTCGCGTACTGACGGTAAATACCCACAAGGGCTTCACCGCATTCAACCGCAAGTTCATCCTGCATGAGTTGCGTGATGCAGTGCGTGCAGTCGCCGCCGACGTGGTCTTCCTGCAAGAGGTGCAGGGCGAGCACAGCCGGCACCGGACCCGTTTTCTCAACTGGCCCGAATCGCCGCATTACGAATTCCTGGCCGACGAGATCTGGCCTGAATTCGCCTATGGCCGCAACGCCGTGTACCCCAACGGTCACCACGGCAATGCGGTGTTGTCGAAATACCCTATCGTCCATTACCAGAACCACGACGTTTCAATTGGCGGCCCCGAGCGGCGCGGCTTGCTGCATTGCGTTCTGCGTATCCCCGGACATGACGTCGACGTTCACGCAATCTGCGTTCACCTTGGTCTGCGCGAGGCGCACCGCAAGCATCAGATCGATCTGATGTGCAATCTGGTAAGGCACGCGGTGCCAGCAGACGCGCCCCTGCTGGTCGCGGGCGACTTCAATGACTGGCGCAAGCGTGCCCATATCCAGCTGGAGAGATGCGCCGGCTTGCGCGAGATTTTCCACCACGCCTACGGGCGTTCGGCCAAGACCTTTCCGGCGCGTTTCCCGACCCTGCAGCTGGACCGGATCTATGTGCGCAATGCGCGCGTGCACAAACCCATGGTGCTGCCGCGTCGCCCCTGGTCGCATCTGTCCGATCATGCGCCGCTGGCGGCACAGATCGACGTCTGAGGAGCCGATCATGAGCCACGGAATCTGGCGCGAAGGCAATTGCGTTCGGCTGCTCGAGAATGGCGAGGAGTTCTTCCCGGCGGTGTTTACCGCAATCGGCAAGGCACGCAGGGAGGTAGTGCTGGAGACCTTCATCCTGTTTGAGGACAAGGTCGGTCTAGAACTGCAGCGGGTGTTGCTGGAGGCGGCCGGCCGCGGAGTGCAGGTCGATGTGATGGTCGATGGTTTCGGCTCGCCTGATCTCAGCCCGGAATTCGTCGAGGCGCTTACGGCCGCTGGCGTGCGTTTCCGTATCTTCGATGCCGGCAGCGGCATCTTTGGGCGCAGGCTGAAGATGCTGCGCCGCATGCATCGCAAGATCGTCGTCGTCGACGCAAGCATGGCCTTTATCGGCGGCATCAACTTTTCCGCCGATCATCTCGGTGATTTCGGGCCTGAGGCAAAGCAGGACTATGCGATTGCGATCCAGGGACCCATCGTCGAGGACGTACAGCATTTCGCCAACGCTGCCATCGCCGATGCGGACGGTATCGGCCGCAGCTGGTTTCGCCGTCGCCCCAAGCTTCCACCTGCGCCAAAGCAGCCTCGTTTCGGCAATGCGCAGTGCCTGTTCGCGATCCGCGACAATGACGAGCACAGCAATGGCATCGAGCGCCATTATCTTGCCGCGCTGCATGCGGCGAAGGAGCGGGTGCTCATCGTCAATGCCTATTTCTTTCCCGGTTATCGGCTGCTGCGCGAGATACGTCGCGCGGCCCGGCGTGGCGTCGATGTGCGGGTGATTCTGCAGGGTGAGCCCGACATGGCAATCGTCAAGGTCGGCGCCGAATTGCTATACGACTCATTGCAGCATGCCGGCGTGAAGGTGTTCGAGTATTGCAAGCGGCCGCTGCACGGCAAGGTTGCCTTGGTCGACGATGAGTGGGCGACGGTGGGCTCAAGCAACCTGGATCCCCTGAGCCTCTCGCTGAACCTGGAAGCCAACGTGATCATTCGCGATCGCAGCTTCAATCAGTTTCTGTACGAGCGCCTGCAGCAGCTGATGGAAGAGAGCTGCAAGGAGATCGAGTTCGATGCCACGCGCGGCAGGGGCTGGTGGCCGAGCTTCCGCAACGCGATGGTATTTCACGTACTGCGCCACTTTCCCTCTTGGGTCGCGCGCTTGCCCGCGCATGCGCCGCGCCTGACGGCGCCCGACGGCGGTGAAGCCCCGGAGAAACCGCCCCTGGAATCCCTGGCGCAGGGAGAGCACTGGCATGCGCGCCACTGAGCATGGTGCCGCAGCGCGCCTTGGTCACAAGTCGCCGCTCAAGCAGCGCACATGGTGGCCGCATGCAAAGCGCGGGCTGACACTGGCCTTCTTCGCGCTGATTGCATGGTTGCTCATCGATCAGGCGCGCAGCATCGAATGGATGGAGGTGGGCAAGGCGACGACCCGCCTGCCGCCTGCCGCAATCGGCATGGCAGCGGTTCTGGCCGCGCTCAGTTTCGTTGTCTATACGACCTTTGACCTGATCGGTCGTGCCTACACGAAACATACCTTGCAGACGCATTGCGTCATGCTGGTGGCCTTCATCAGCTATGCGTTCAATCTGAATATCGGCTCGCTGGTCGGCGGCATTGCGTTCCGCTACCGCCTGTATACTGAGTTCGGCCTCGGCAACGACGTGATCACGCGCGTGCTGAGCCTGAGCATGTTGACCAATTGGCTGGGCTATTTTGCGCTGGGTGGCATCGTGCTGTGTTTCTTTACGCCAGAGCTGCCGGCGCGCTGGCAGGCCCAGTGGCAAACTGCGGCGTTGCTGCTGCCGTGGCTGGGGAGTGCCTTGCTCGCCGTGGCCGGTGCCTATGTGCTGGCCTGCGCCTTCGCCAAACGGCGTCGGTGGCGCTGGCGTTCGCATACCCTGGTTCTGCCGACGGCCCGCATGGCGCTGCTGCAGTTGGCGCTGGCGATGCTGAACTGGATGATCATCGCCGGCATTGTGTTTGCGGTGCTGCAGGCGCGCATCGACTATCCCACCATCCTGGCCGTCTTGTTGATCGCATCGGTAGCTGGTCTCATCGTGCATGTGCCGGCAGGGCTGGGAGTCATCGAGGCGGTCTTCGTCGCCATGCTGTCATCGCGCCTCCCGGCCACCGAGGTGCTGGCCGGCCTGCTGGCCTATCGCGCGGTGTACTACCTGCTGCCGCTGGCGCTGGCGACGGTGCTATTCACCCGCGTCGAATGGCGGGCGCGCTTCAGTGGGCACTGATCGCGTGCGGCAGGATGTGAGAATTTGCCTACTTTCTGAGCAAGCCTAGAAGTGTGCATTGAATCAAGCCGCTATCTCATTCATACACGGCTTATCCACAGACTTGCCCAAGGTTCCTGTGGGTACTTCCGCCATTATTAAGCTGTAGCCCCCAGGGCGGCAATAGCCCATTACATAGATCGTCAGATCTAGTAGCGGGCTATTGCTGGATCAGCAAGTGCGAAGCATCCAATCCCGAATAGACTGAAGATTGACCCGGAACTGGCTAGCTTGGTCCGGGTTCACCTGCTGCAGAGCGAGGGCTAATTCGGAGACGACAGGTTCGGCTCGTTCAAATATCCGATTAACCTGGGCTACAGATTGGGCGAAGTTAAAAATCGCAGGACCACCGATAAAGTGCGGGTCGCCAAACTCGCATTCACAGATTGCATCGAGAGTGTTCTCTGTCAGGTGATGGTCACCGTTATGCTGAGCTAGGGGCTCGTCCTCACCCTCCCAATCACCAGAGAACGATGGGGCTCCAACGGCTCGACCAGCATCAACGATGAGTTCGCAAAACGCATTCTCAGCGTCGTATCTGTTCTTAATCTTCCTCATTGGGAAGGCAGAAGCAGGTTCAGGAAGACGATTCTTCATCAGCAATGACCAGTTACTCCAACCATTTCGTTGGGCAATTAAGTCCTGTGCCTGATTTAGGGAGATGTCCGTCGTTTTCTTGAGCTGCTTTGCTTGACGACGCAATTGCTCAATCTGAGCAGACGAAAAATGGCTGTGCATTTGCACGCTCCTAAGTCGGGCTGAACCTTGATGCGTCCACACAACAAGACAGCCAACCTATGGAGGGCAGCCATTAAACCGACGTTGCCATATAGCTGCGCCACCGTGGACGGGCAAGCTGACGCCAAGCAGCTCTGTTGATCATTATATTCGGCTCCCTTGAAATAACAAGCACTTTAGCCTGTGCTCCACCTATTTGCTTATTCACCTTAATAGATCAGCGGATTCGTCGATGGAGCTGCTCGCCGTAAGGGGCACTTCATCTCCCAGACCATCTTTATTTCTGCCACTTTTTTGCATTTAGGCCACCGAATACCTTAAAAATCAAAAAAACGTGCCAATACTGCTATTTTTTGCCTCGAAAAGTAGCCGGGAATTCGGGTACAGTAGGATAGGGCGTAGAGTTAAGCTGCGCAGACCAAATGAAGTTAGCCTACGAAAAGAAGAAGCGCATAAGCATGGGGACTGCCGCAAGAAGCATTCAGACGTACCTCCAAGAAGGTACCAAACAATCTCTGCATAATGCGGGGGTGATCGACACTGCGCTTATGTATGAAGAGCTGCGTCGCTCTTACATCAAAAGCAATCAATTCGTAGAAGTCGACTTTCGAGGGCTAATCGATTGGCTTCGTTTAGGTGATCAGCTTACCCACCAGATCCACCCATATCCAGCGAAGCTCCTCCCCCACATCGCCCATTTTTTTATACGGGCAAGCTCTCTACATCACCGAGAGCAAATTGTCCTAGACCCGTTCTGTGGTTCTGGAACAGTGGCGTTGGAGGCATCCATTGCTGGTTGTACGCCCTATGTCGCCGACGCTAATCCGTTTGCCCTCCTGCTCACAAAGGTCAAAACTTTTCCATATGACACAGAACGGTTAGAGCTCACCGCAAATACGCTCTTTAAGCGGATTGCTCGTTTTAAAACGGCTCCCGAGGTTTCCATTGTTAACTCTCACCTTTGGTATAAGCCAGAGCACAAAAAGTCCCTCGAAATCATCCTTCGTGCTGTCGAGGATCTGGAGGACATGCATGAGCGAGACTTCTTCAAAATCTGCTTCTCGGTGACCGCTCGTAGAATGAGCCAAGCCGATCCTGCCGTGAACGTTCCTGTTCGCCTAAAAACGAAACCAAGTCGATCAGCTACTGAGAATCAAAAAATCCAGGAAAGACTTGATTGGATAACTGGCGCGAATGC
>DATMSM010000046.1:0-39813 GCA_035565355.1 Rhodocyclaceae bacterium | reverse complement strand
TGACCTGACCGCCAGCAATGGCGGCGACCTGCTTGACGCCGGGCGGCGTGGCGAGGCCGAGTGCGGCCAGAGCCGCGCCGGCTTGCGCTCCGGCCACACCGATCAGTACGCGCTCGGCCGTGCCGTCGTGCAGCTTGGCCTTGCTGCGCAGGATGTACATGGAAAGCTTCTTCTGCATGGCGGGCTGCACATCGGCTGCGGTTTGCAGCCACAGGTCGCTGCCCTCGTGCCAGATGCTGAAGGTGGCCATCAAGCGCCCCTTGGGGGTGCAGAAGCCGGCGAAGCGAACGCCGTCGGCAGGAATGCCGGTAACGTCGTTGGTCATGAGATTGTGCAGGAAGGCGGCATTGTCTTCGCCGCTGGCGCGTATGAGAGCGCTGTCCAGCAGCGGCACCATGACGGTGGCGGCCTTCGCCTCGTCGAGCAGATTGCCGCGATGCTCAAAGTCCGCGGTAAAACCTTGCTGCAGCAGAAAGTCCATCCATTCCTGATTCATAGTCTGAGGCTCGTTACATGTGTTCGGCTATTATATCTGGCTGCCACCGCCGGACTTTTCAAGCCCGGCCCCATTCAAACTCAAGGGTCTGTCCCAGCCCGCCTACCTTTGATGCGCTTCCTCAAACGCTTGTTCCTGTTGTGCCTGTTCCTCGCGCTTGCCGCAGGCGGACTGTTCTTCTGGTTTGCGACGACGCCGCTGCCCTTGCGCAGCAGTCCGCTCGACTTCACCATCGAACCCGGCATGAGCCTGAAGAGGGCCTCGACGGCCATGCAGGAGGCCGGCCTCGGCTTCGAGGACTGGCAATTCCACCTGTTCGGTCGCGCATTGCGCCAGGCTTCGGCCATCAAGGCCGGCAGTTATGAAGTGGAGCAGGGTGTCACGCCCTGGCAGTTGCTGCAGAAGCTCACGCGTGGCGACGTCAGTCAGACCGATATCACCCTGGTCGAAGGCAAGACCTTCCGCAACTTCCGCGCCTTGCTGGATGCCCACCCCGATCTCAGACATGACACCGCCGGTCTGAGCGATACCGAAGTCCTGCAGCGCGTCGGCGCCAGCGAGTTGCATCCGGAGGGGCTGTTCCTGCCAGATACCTACCTGTTCGCCAAGGGCAGCAGCGATGTGGACCTGCTGCGGCGCGCCTACAAGGCCATGCAGGCGCGCTTTACGCTGGAATGGGACAGACGCGCGGCGGATCTGCCTTACCGCAGCCCTTACGAGGCCCTGATCATGGCCTCCATCGTCGAAAAGGAAACCGGCGATCCCGCTGACCGCGGCATGGTCGCGTCAGTTTTCGTCAATCGCCTGCGCAGCGGCATGCGCTTGCAGACCGACCCCACCGTGATCTACGGCATAGGCGAGCGCTACGACGGCAATATCCGCAAGCATCATCTGACCACGGATACCGACTACAACACCTACACGCGCGGCGGCCTGCCGCCAACGCCGATTGCCATGCCGGGCATCGCGTCGATCCAGGCGGCGCTGCATCCGCCCCGGAGCGATAAATACTATTTCGTCTCGCGGGGCGACGGCACGAGCGAGTTTTCGCGTACCCTCGACGAGCACAATCGGGCAGTCCAGAAATACATCTTCAAGCGGGGCAAGTGAGTGGCACGGACAGGGAAGTTCATCACCTTCGAGGGCATCGACGGCGCCGGCAAGAGCTCCCAGCACGCCTGGGCAGTCGAACATCTGCGCAGCAAAGGGCTGGAGGTCGTGTCCACGCGCGAACCCGGCGGCACGCCCTTGGGCGAGAAGCTGCGCGGTTTGCTGCTGTCCGATCCCATGCATCTGGAAACCGAGGCCCTGCTGATGTTCGCGGCCCGGCGCGAACATATCGAGCAGGTGATCCGGCCGGCGCTGGCGCGCGGCGCCTGGGTGTTGTCCGACCGCTTCACCGATGCGAGCTTTGCCTACCAGGGCGGTGGCCGGGGGCTGGCACTGCGGAAGCTGCAGCAGCTCGAAGAATGGGTGCAGGGCGAGGGGGCTAATGCACTGCAGCCCGAGCGTACCTTTGTTTTCGATTTACCGATCATCGAGGCCCAGCAGCGTCAGGCGCACCGGCAGCACAGTGGCGCCGGTGCGGCGCCCGATCGCTTCGAGCAGGAAAAGCTGGATTTCCATGAACGCGTACGCGCCGCCTATCTGGCCAGAGCGCAGGAATTCCCGCAGCGCATCCGCGTAATCGACGCGCGGCTGAGCCTGGTCGAAATTAACAATCTACTTGAGAAAGAAATTGCAAGTATCTGTTAATAAAATACATGAGTGGAATTTACCGCTCTGGCAGGGTTTGCTGGAGCGGATAGATTCGCTGTCTCATGGCCTGCTATTTACCGGCCCGGCCGGGGTGGGCAAGGTGCATTTTGCCGAGCAGTTTGCGGCCTGGCTTTTGTGCGAAAGCAGCCAGAAAGCGCAAGCAACAGGCGCCTGTGGTGCGTGCCCTTCGTGCCAGTTGCTCCCCAGCGGTAACCATCCGGATATCCGCGTGCTGACGCTGGACGAAGAGGATGAGGACGAGGACGGCGAAACGAAAACCAGCAAAACCAAGAAGCCCAGCACCCAGATCAAGATCGACCAGGTGCGCGCGCTGGAGGACTTCGTCAATGTCGGCAGCCACCGCAGCGGCGCGCGAATTGCGCTGATTCACCCGGCCGAGGCCATGAATCTGGCAGCGGCGAATTCGCTTCTTAAAATGCTTGAAGAACCACCGCCAAATGTTTATTTTATATTGGTTTCTTCAAACATAAGGCGCCTTCTGCCGACCTTGCTGAGCCGTTGCCGCAAGGTGGTTTTCGGTCAGCCGGATGCGGCGCTTGCCGCCGCCTGGCTTAAGACCGAAGGCGTCAAGAATCCGGACAAACTCCTGCCGCTCGTGGGTGGCGCACCACTGGCGGCCGCCGAATGGGCAGAAGAAGGGCTCGATGTGCAATACGCCCAGGCAGCGGAATCGTTTGCCGATGCCAAGACCGATGTGGTGACACTGGCGGCAAAATGGCTGCAGGGCCTGTCCGGCAAGAGCGGCGCCTGGCGCACCGAGCATCTGGTCGATGCCTTGCAGAAATGGCTCTATGACCTGCAGCGTGTGCAGCTCGGCACAACGCCGCGCTACTACGCCAGCGCCCAGAGCACACTGCAAACCATGGCCAGGCAGGCCAGCCCGGCCCGCTTGGCGCGCGGTTACGCCGATGTCGGCAAGATCCGCGCAACCGTCAATCATCCGCTCAACGCCCAGTTGATGCTGGAAGACATGGCGGGCCGCTACCTGGCCGCGGTCGCGCCGCAGAAAGCCTAGTTTTTCAGGTTTTCGGCCGAGTCGACAAAGCGAAACTGCAGCAATCGGCCGCTGCCGTTACCGCGCCGCAACAGGTGGGGCGGTGCGTCGTTCAATTGCAGCTCGACCCGGTAGCTGGCCGCCAGGATGTGCTCGTACTGAGGCAGGAGGCGTTGCAGAAACTCGTGCTGGCGCTCGGGGGCCTCGATGATTGCAAGCATTTCCAACAGGGTTAGCTTGGACCAGGTTTCCTGGTCGCTACGGCCGTGGCTGACGATATTCATGAACCCCATGGCAACCGCGTAGTACGGATCGCTTTCGCGCAGGCTCTTGCCGTTGGAGTAGATGCCGTCCATCAGGAAGGTAATGCGCAGGCGTCGTGTCGGATGGCGCGCCCAGGAGGCCAGGATGTCCTGCAATGTGCGCGCAAGACACAACTCGATATGGCCGCCGGCGACATGAATATCGGCTGAGCGCACATCGAGCGGCAATTCGCCATCTTCCGAAAATACCCGGTAATCAGGGCTGCAGTCGTCGGCGAAATAGCCTTCGACGCTTTCCTCGTTCTCAAGATAGAGTACCGGCGTGCCCTGCTTGCGGGCGAGCCTCACGGCGGCATCGATGCCGTGCTTGGTGGCATAGCGTGGATCGTAGGCCGACGAGGCATGGGTAATGATGAGGGCAGTCTCGCTATCCAGCAGCAGATCCGAAGGGTAGTTGAAGGGGCGCGGCGGGCATATTGCGCTGGCAGAGGTGCTGGCGCACAGGAACAGCATTAAAATGGCCGAACGCAGCATATGAGCAAAAGTGGTTTTCCCTGGCAAGGATTGGAGCACGCTGCCCTGATCCGGTCAATTTGACCCCGTATCCGGCCCGATGCCATGTGCTGCCAACGCAACAGCCCGCTTCAGACAAGGTTTTCCCTCATGCCGTCCCTCGTTGATTCTCACTGCCACCTGAACTTCCCCGATCTGGCCGTACGCACGCCCGAGATTCTTGCCAATATGCAGGAGGCTGGCGTCGGCCACGCCATGTGCATCAGCGTGACGCTGGAAAGATTTCCCGAGGTGCTGGCCCTGGCCGAGCAGCACGAGAACCTGTTCGCCACGGTGGGCGTGCATCCTGACTATGAAGTCGGTGCCGGCGACGCGGAAGATCCCGACGATGTGCCGGTGGTTGAGCCTGACGTCGATACCCTGGTGCGCCTGGGCCAGCATCCCAAGGTGCTGGCAGTCGGTGAGACCGGTCTGGATTACTACCGACTGACCGGCGATCTAGAGTGGCAACGCGAGCGTTTCCGCACCCATATCCGTGCCGCCAAACAACTCAAGAAGCCTCTGGTCATCCATACGCGCTCTTCGGCCGAGGATACCCTGCGCATTCTCAAGGAAGAGGGCGCGGAAGAGGTGGGGGGCATCTTTCATTGCTTTACCGAATCCTGGGAAGTGGCGCAACAGGGCCTGGACCTGGGCTTTCACCTGTCCTTTTCGGGCATCGTCACCTTCAAAAACGCAGTGGCGCTGAAGGAGGTTGCGACCAAAGCGCCACTGGAGCGCATCCTGGTCGAGACGGATTCGCCCTATCTGGCACCTGCCCCCTACCGTGGCAAGACCAATGAGCCGGCTTACGTGAAATATGTGGCCGCCGAGATCGCTCAACTGCGCGGCATTACGCCGGACGCCGTTGCCGCTGCCACCACTGCCAATTTCTTCCGCCTTTTCCCGAGCGCACACTCATGAAGAACACACTCCGCCCCCTGATTTTCGGCTGCGCCCTGGCCGCCGCCAGCACTAGCGTGCTCGCCGGTGCCTATGACGATCTCATCGCCGCCGTTTATCGCGACGACACCAACGCCGTCATGGATCTGGTGAATCGCGGCATGGATGTAAACAGCGTGGATCCCGGCGGGAATACCTTATTGCACGTGGCCGCCCGCAACGGTAACGATGCCCTGATTGCAGCGCTGATCAAGCAAAAGGCCAATCCGAATGCGCGCAATCGCGTCGGCGACACGCCGCTGGCGCTGGCCGCCTATAACGGCAAGAAGGCGGCGCTCGATGCGCTGCTAACGGCAGGCGCCCAGATCAACAGCCCGGGCTGGAGCGCGCTGCATTATGCGGTTTTTGCTGAGCAGCCGGAGATCGTTGCCCATCTGCTCAGCAAGGGGGCGCAGGTCGATCTGCGCGCACCGAATCAGCAGACGGCCCTGATGCTGGCTGCCAAGAACGGCAATATCGGGATTGTGCGCATGCTGCTGAATGCCAAGGCCGATCCCCGGCTCAAGGACCAGAACGACGATACGCCGCTGACGCTGGCGCGCCAGAGCAACAACAGCACTGTGGCGCAGCTGCTGGAGCAGTCCGACGCCCCTGCCGCCGAGAAGCTGCAAGAGGGCGGGGCCGCTGCGAAATAAAACCTAGCGGGATGCCGGTGCCGGCGGAGGCGGAGCAGGCGCCGCTGGAGCCGGGGCGGCACGCTCGACCGCCGGCTGCGGATTCGCCACCGCCTGGTTGGCCACCATCTGATAGACCGCACCATTGTCGGGCGAACGGCATTCGCCGAGCAGGCGGCGGTCTTCGTAGATGAAGTCGCAGTTCAGCTTGTCGCCGTCCGCGCTTTGCAGATAGGCTTTGCCGCTGTTGTTGCTGATCGTGGTCCACGTTTCCGACGGGAAGGCGCCGTATGCACCGTAACCCCGGCGGCCAAAACTGCCATAGCCCATGCCGACGCCTACACTGGTCGAGCGGGCGGTACTGACCGAAGTCACATAGAAACCCGTATAAACCTTGCCGTTGATGCGCGCTTCGATGCTGCCGTCGGCCGGCTTGAACAGGCCACGATGGACGCTCGTGCCCTTGCCGACAAGATCAAAGGGCAGGGGTTGGGGCGTAGTGGCACAGGCGCTCAGCAGCAGAACGGCCAGCAGGGCCAGGGAAGGGCGTGCGAGTTGCATAGTGAAGGTCGGTAAAGTAGCGGCAGTACGCAGTTTGGCATAGGCAGGGGCATTTTGGTTCCTTGCCGACGCGACCGATTCTTATTCCTTACGCCCCTTGAGTCGGACTCGTCCGACTCAAGCTGACGGCACTTGGGGCTAGAATGCTTGCTCCGGAAATGCCGGAGCCCTCTCCGCACGACGGGGAACCAAAGCAGCGCCTATCAAGTATTGCTTACCTATTGCTCAGCATGAGGGACGTCATATGGGAAAAGCGTTCGAATCAGCACAGCCTTTTGCGTCGAAATCCCAGGAGTCGCCGCCACGTATTCTGGAAGAGCTGGTTACGGCGGCGGGCATCAGCATCAACGGCAACGCCCCCTGGGACTTCACGGTGCACGACGGCAGCGTCTATCGACAGATATTGATGCGCGGCTCCTTGGGCTTCGGTGAGTCCTATATGGAAGGGCTCTGGGATAGTCCCCGCCTGGATGAACTCTTCCATCGCCTGCTCAGCATAGACGCCGACGAGCTGGTCAAGGGCTGGGGGCGCCTGCGGCTTGCCGGGACCGTATTACGTCAGCGCCTGTTCAATCCTCAGTCGACCAAGCGTGCCTTTCACGTCGGCGAGCGTCACTACGATCTGGGCAATGATGTTTTTGAAGCCATGCTGGATTCGAGCATGGCCTATTCCTGCGGCTACTGGCAACGTGCGACGAACCTCGAAGAGGCTCAGCAGGCCAAATACGAGTTGATCTGCCGCAAGCTTGAATTACGTCCAGGAGAGCGCGTGCTTGAGATCGGCTGCGGCTGGGGCGGGCTGGCGCGCTATGCCGCCGAGCACTACGGCGTACAGGTGCTCGGCATCACCGTGTCCAAGGAGCAGCAGGCCCTGGCGCGCCAGCGCTGCGCCGGCTATCCGGTCGAGATCGAGCTGATCGACTATCGCAGCCTGCAGGGCCGCTTCGACAAGATCGTCTCCGTCGGCATGTTCGAACATGTCGGCCCGCGCAACTACCCGGTCTATTTCTCTACCGCCCACCGCCTGCTGGAAGACCATGGCCTGTTCCTGCTGCACAGCATCGGCAATTACACCCGTGCCTCGGCCTGCGACGCCTGGCTGGACAAGTACATCTTTCCCAACGGGCACCTACCGTCGGCGCAGGAGATCACTGCCTCGATTGACCAGCGCTTCCTGATCGAGGATTGGCATAACTTCGGGCCGGACTATGATCGCACCCTGATGGCCTGGTGGGATAACTTCAACCGCGCCTGGCCGCAGCTGGAGGACAGATACGACCAGCGCTTCTACCGTATGTGGAAGTATTACCTGATGTGCTGCGCCGGCTTCTTCCGTTCGCGCCAGGGCCAGTTGTGGCAACTGGTGCTCAGCAAGCGCGAACGGCCGGGCGTCTATCGCTCGGTGCGATAAGACGCGCCGGAGTCGGGTGCCTGGCCGAGCGTCAGGTAATGATTGAGCCGGTTGTAGATGGTTTTAAGGCTGATGCCCAACGCGTCTGCAGTGCGGCGCTTGTCGCCGCGGAAATGCTCCAGCGTGGCGTAGATCAACTGCCGCTCGGCCTCAGCCAGGGTGATGCGACCCGGCACAAACTCCAGCCAGCCACTACTGTGGGTCTCAGCAGCGCGGAAAGGTCCGGCAGTATCGATATCCACCACGTGCTCCGCCATGACATGCGCGCGCTGGATGCAGTTCTTCAGCTCGCGCACATTGCCCGGCCAGTCGTGCGCCAGCAGTTTCTCCTCCACGGTGGGCGCGAAGCGCTTGTTGCCGCCATTGCGGATATTGGCCTGGCGTAGAAAATGTCGCGCCAGCAGCAGCACATCGTCGCCTCGGTCGCGCAGGGGGGGGATCAGGATGGGGAATTCCGCCAGACGGTAGTACAGATCCTCGCGCAGTTGCATGGCCTGGATTGCCTGCATGGGGTCACGATTGGTGGCGGCGATAATGCGCACATCGCACTCGATTTCCTGGTCGCTGCCGATGCGCTGGATTGAACGCGTCTCCAGCACGCGCAGCAGGCGCACCTGCATCTCCGGGGTCATCTCGCCAATTTCATCGAGGAATAGGGTGCCGCCGTGGGCGCGTTCAAAATAGCCGGCATGCGAGCGATGTGCGCCGGTGAAGGCGCCTTTCTCGTAACCAAACAGTTCCGCCTCCACCAGCGCGGGGGGCAGGGCGCCGCAATTCACCGCCAGGAAGGGCTGGTCCGCACAGGCGCTCATCTCGTGGATAGTCAGGGCGACGAGTTCCTTGCCGCAACCGTTTTCGCCGACGATCAGTACCGAAGAGTTGCCGGGCGCCACGCGGGCGATCTGTGCATAGACATCACGCATCACCTCGGACGAGCCGTAGAGGCGGCCAAAGGCTTCGAGTGCCTCGGATGCCTTGCTCAAGACAGGTGTTTCCGAAGCGGCATGCCGGACAGGGGCATCGCGTGAGTTATCTGCGGGCGTCATTTCCATCTTGTGCGTGTCAAACATAGAATCCCTTTCGACGGTGTCGCTGGAGCACTTGCAATGCCTTGCAAATCTTCCAAGCCATGAGGCTCATCTTGGCTGGCTCGGCTACTGCGAACAACGCCATATCTTCCTATTCCTATGTAGGTTTCATCCTAAGACACCCTCGCCAGCCCCCTGTAGTGCGCGATCCCGCCACTCGCTCCGGCGCGCCGCGAAGGCCGCCGGCCAGTCTGGGCACATGATTTGCGTTGTTGAGGGAAGGCAGCCTGCGCTGCCCCTCCTCAACAGATGAAAGGACGCATCATGAAACGAATCAAGATGAAGGCGCTGACAGTGGCGCTTGGATCTGCCCTGCTGCTGGGCCCGGGCCTGAACGCTTACGCCGCGGACAATGCCGGGACTGACAAGGGGAAGTCGGGTTCGGTGGGGCAGTTCGTTGATGACGCCACCATCACCACCCGTGTGAAGTCGAAGTTTGCAAGCGATTCCACGGTCAGTGCCACGCGCATCAAGGTGGACACGGTAAAGGGCGTGGTCGAACTCTCCGGCAAGGTGTCCAGTGAGGCCGAGAGCGATCAGGCGGTCGCCCTGGCGAAGGGTGTACCGGATGTACGGGGTGTGCGCAACAATCTGACGATAGAAGTGCCGACTTCAAGGACGCCGGCCAGAACCAATTCGCCGTCATAGCACGGCCGGGCCTGGAAACCTGCCACGCTTGCGGCAGGTTTCCAGGCAGCATCACAGCGCCTGCTGCTGCATGATCTCCGAATCTTCGGAGATGCCGCAGATGGCGTGGCCGGCAGCGACGGGCCCATCGTAGTTGGCAATATCGGCGACGGCCACGATGCCGACCAGACGTTTGTCCCGGTTCACCACCGGCAGACGATGCAGCTGAATATCTCCCATGTTCTCGGCGATGCTGGACACCTCATCTTCGTCATAGCAGTACTTCACATTGCGACTCATGATGTCGCGCACCTTAGTCGTTTCCGGCTCCCTGGCCAGTGCCACGGCACGTACCGCGATGTCGCGGTCGGTGATCATGCCCACCAGCTGGTCGTTTTCGCCGACCGGCAGGCAGCCGACGTTTTCCTCGGCCATGATCTGCGCCACCTGCTGCAAACTGTCATCGGGATTGGCGATATGGACTTTGCGAGTCATCAGGTCGCTCACCAGCATGTCTTTCTCCTTTGCATGCAATGCGTTGTCAGGGCCAAGAATTCAGCAAAGCCCGTTCCCGATTTAAATAAGGAATGCGTATTGCTGGCCTGAACGTCCCGAACCTGAAAGGAGCCTGTCATGCCCCGAATGCCCAGCACGCTGAAGCGATCCTCCGAACGCGCACAGCGCCTGTATGCGACCGTGCTCGAGAATGCGGAGAAACAGTACGGCCCTGGCGAGCGCGCCTCGCGAACAGCCATGGCTGCGCTCAAGCACAGTTTTGAAAAGGTCGACGACCACTGGGTCGCCAAGCGTCGCCCCGGTCCCTCGGATCCGCGCTCGCAACAGCGCAGCAGCGCGGCCAAGCGCCAGGGCAGGGGAGAGACCTATGGCGGGGTCGATGGCATAGGCCAGACGCGCGCCGCCCTCTACGCCCGCGCCCGTTCGCTTGATATCCCCGGGCGCTCGGCCATGAACAAGGCTGAGCTGGCGCGCGCCATCGCCCGCGCACAGCACTAGCCCTCAGGCTGCTGATGTGCGGCGCGGCGCAGTTCGACGCTGGGTATGCGCATCTGCGTCCGATACTTGGTCACCGTGCGCCGCACCAGGCCGAAGCCATGTTCCTTGAGCAGATGGGCGAGCTGCACGTCCGACAGCGGTTGTGCCGGGTTCTCGGCGGCGATGAGCTCACGGACGAGGGCGCGCACGGCCAGCGCGGAGCAAGTGCCGCCGCGTGCCGGCAACTGACGCGAAAAGAAATGCTTGAACTCGAACAGGCCGCGCGGCGTGGCCATGTACTTGCCGTTGGTGACGCGGCAGACGGTGGATTCATGCAGGCCGACTTCGCCGGCAATATCGCTTAGCGACATCGGCCGCATGGCGACATCGCCATGCGTGAAGAAAACACGTTGCCGCTGGACGATGGCATTGGCGACGCGATGGATGGTGTCACGGCGCTGCTCCATGCTGCGCAGCAGCCAGCGCGCCTCACGCAGCATGCGCGTGCAGGCTGGCGAGCCTTGCCTGCGGCTGGCCAGATCGGCGTAATGGCGGTTCAGCCGCACGCCCGGCTGGACTGCCGGATTCATACGTGCCGTCCAGCGCTTGCCTGATTGCTGCACGATGACGTCCGGCACAATGTAGCGCGCATCATCAGGCGCATAGCGACACCCCGGCCGCGGGTCCAGCGTGCGAATCAGGGCACGGGCGACATGCAGGGATTGCTCTTCGCAATCCAGCAGTTGCGCCAGGCGGGGAAACTGGCGTCGGGCCAGCAGATCGAACTGCTCCTGCACCAGGCGCCTGGCCAGCGCCAGGCCGGGCGCGCACGCCGGCAATTCAGCCAGTTGCAGAAGCAGACACTCCTGCAGATTGCGCGCGCCGATGCCGGCCGGCTCAAGCTGCTGCACCAGCGCCAGCGCGCCCTCCAGCTCGCGCAGCGTGACACGGCTGCCTTCCGGCATGATCTCCAGCATCTCCTCCAGCGAGCACTCCAGATAACCGGCATCGCTGAGTTCATCGATCAACAGGTGGGCCAGCAGACGCTGTCGTTCTTCCAGCGGCCACAGCAAGAGCTGATTGCGCAGTTGCTCGTGCAGGGAAGCAGGCGCACTCGACCACTCGGTCCAGTCCTGTTCGTCATCAGAATCGGGAGCAGGGCGGCCCCAATCGGAAGTATCGGAGGCTGGAGGCTGCGCCATATCCTGCGCCTTCTCCGGCGCTACGGCGTATTCGCCGTCACCGGGGAAGGCAGTATCTCCAGGCAGCGCGGTGCGTCCCTCATCGGCTTCGAGAAAGGGGTTGTCATCCAGCGCCGCCTCCATCTCCCGATTGAACTCCAGGCTGGACAACTGCAACAGGCGCAGCGCTTGCTGCAACTGTGGCGTCATGGTCAGTTGCTGGCGCTGCTGCAGTTCCATCTCGATGTTCATGCGTGCTCCTTCAGTGGGTGACTCACTGAAGCCGTCCGCAAGGCGCGTGCCAGTCCGCCACAGACGCACCGCCTTGCCCTGACTGGTGTTTGCATCCAGTGCCGCCAATTCGCGCCGGGTGCAGCGGTAGAAGTTTCACAAATGGCGTAAGAACTGCCAGCCTGTGACGCGCATGATCCAGCCCCATCCAGCGCAGGCAAAGGCGCTGTGGAAGTTTCAGGAAAATCGCAAAGCGGGCACGCCTGATGCATGCAAACAGCATGAGGATGCCGCTTCGCTTCCTACGTTGTGACACCCCGCAGCGATTTCACCCTTGCCAACAACACGAAGGAGCCACACGATGAACCATTCCACCCAGTTAATCGCCGGCCTTGCCATCGCCGCCCTTGTCGCTGCCTGCAATAAGGCACCCAGCACCCCCGAGGCAGAGCCCAGTATCAGCCCCGCGCCGACAACACCGGTCCCCGATACACCTTCTTCCCCAAACAGCGCGCCGCCCTCGCCACCGACTTCATCGCCCGATGCGACGACATCGCCTTCGCCCGGCAGCATGCCTCCGCCTGGCGAGCCCGGAAGCACGAACAACACCACCAACAACGCCAACTGAGCGGATTGAAGACGGAGGATCGTCTCTATTGCGAGCTGGAAGGAGGTCGACATGCAGCTTGAAATCACCGAAACCCATGCCGCGGCAACGCCGCGTGCCGCCTTTCTCAATATCAGTTGGGGTGCAATTTTTGCGGGGCTGGCCGTGGGTATGGCGAGCAATATGCTGCTGATGATGCTGGGAACCGCCACAGGCCTGAGCCTTTTCGATCTGGGCGAGACCACTGCAGAGCAGCGTTTTCCTGCCATTGCCGCTGTGTGGAATAGCGCGAGCATGATCATCGCCGCCTTCATAGGTGGCTATATCGCCGCGCGGGCCAGCGGCCTCAAGCGCAGCTTCGACGGCGTGCTGCATGCCGCTGTGGCATGGGGTATGACCTTGCTGCTATCCGTTTTCCTGGCCAGCTCGGTCACCACGGCGACGTTTGACGCAATGTTCCCCGCATTGCGCAGCACGAGTGTGCAGGATAGTGCGCAGGTCATCGGCAGCCTCGAGCCGAACAACCGTCAGGAAGCTGCCGCTACGCTACAACGCACGCTCGGGCTGAGCGCAGAACAGGCCGACCAACTGGTCGACCAGGCCTTGGCCTTGAGCGGACACCCGGATGCAGCGGGTACAGATGGCCGGGCAGCGGCACAACAAACCTTGCGTACGGCGACGCTGGTCAGCATCTGGTTGACCGCCAGCGTGGCGCTATCGCTGATTTCGGCTGTGGGCGGCGGCATGACCGGCGTGCGCGGCTCACGCCGCGTGCTTCACCGTCGCGTCACGCATCTTGCCTAGGGAGAACATCCATGAAAAAGGGAAATACGCTGGCGGTCAAGCCCTCCGCCGATCGTCAAAAGAATCGTCCGCTCGATACACAAGCTGCAACGCCGGGCGACCTTGATCCATCGCAACCTTCCAACCACGGGGATTTGCGTCTGCCACACGAACACGATGAATCGCCCAAGCCTGGCCGTGATGTCGATATCTCGAGCAGTCCCTTGCCGCGCCAGGTGATCCAGCAGGCCGCCAGCGATATCACGCGCGGCCTGCGCGACAGCGAACGGCGCGGTATTCCCTCGGATGTGCCCGCACCGGGACCGGATCCGGAAGCCTCGCAGGGCGGGGAAGTTCCAGCGGCCGGCATCGATCGCAAGTCGACGGCCAGTCGCAATGAGCAAATGAAAAAGCCGCCCGATCGGAAAGAAAAGGGCGGCTAAGGGGGCGGGCGAGGGCGCTTTAGAAGCGGAAGCGCAGCCCCACCGAATACAGGTCAACCTCAGCGCGTTGATCGGCGAACTTGAAGTCATGCCTGTCCCATTCGACCAGCAACTGGGTCTGGGGTGACAGATTGAAGCCCAGGCCTGCGCCATAGCTGAGGCCGAAGTCGTCCTCCTTGCCCCTGTCACCCACATCGCCCTTGGTCCGCGTCCAGCCGTAAGTGGTGCCAACCTTGGCGAAAGCACTGAAGACATCGTTAAAGGGAACCGAGCCGACCAGACTCAGATTAAGACCCTGAGCGGACGTGTCGCCGCCGTTGCGCCTGAGTTCACCCATATTGACATAGCCAACCTCAAGTCCGAGCCAGCGGTTGAACTGGCCGCCCACATAGATTTTCCCGCCGACATCCGGATCCTTGCAGCTGAAGCCCGACGTACAGTTCTTTTCATAATCGGGGGCGCCCAGGTTGAAGCCCCAGTAACCGTTCTCGGTATAGGGAAGCCAGGACTTGTTGTACTTGTTCTTGTACGCCGAGCGCTGATAGGTGCTGTTGGAAGAAGCCCCATCTGAGGTATCGCTTTGCGCCATTGCTCCCAGCGGCATGAGCACCGCCGCACACCAGGTAGCCCGTCGGGCTTGCTTGAGGAAGAAGGATCGAGTCATGTTTTCTCCAGAGGTAGGTCATTCCGGCGGCATTCCACCGGGCGGAGCCTCATATGCAAACCGGATTCCCGACATGTCCGGTTACCTACTAAAGTGTGAATAATGTGTATTATGTAAAACATCAAAACAAAAATACGTCGGATTCGTCGGGCAGTAGCGTTGAATGAAGTAAAAATGGGAATCTTGAATACCCTGTTGAGAGCAGTTAAGCTGACCGCAAGTGCTGAGCAAGTCTTCCGCGTTGCTCATCGGGAAACCATGCGAGGTCAATTGCGGCCTTGAAGAATTTGGGGGGCGTTCAGGTGGGGAAAACGATCACGGCAAACTTTTCTTCCAAGCAATCATCCGATTTCCCAACGGGACTCCGCTGGGCCTTGTTCGCCCTGTTTATTTTCTCAATCTCGTCGTTCTATATGTGGATTAGCGTTTTTCGCGTGCCCGTTACGGTAGACGAATATGCCTCCGCTGAAGCAATTACCACCGCCGCTTCGGCGAGTGAATGCGTAGCCCTGGAACTCAAAACTCGCCTGGAGTCGGGAATACCTGTGTTGCTCACCGACCTTACGCATGCGCAAGAGCAATGCGATAACTTCCAGAAGCACCGGATGCTTGTAAAGAGTCAAGCCAAGGCCTTGCAAGATGTTTTACCGGCAAGTGCTAAATAAACAACGACGAATCCCATGCAAGCGTGATGCTGAATAAAAGAGCCCGCCAATGCGGGCTTTTTTATGGCCGAAACGGGTTCATGCAAGTTGCCTGTCTGCCGTCCGTATAATGTTGCCAAGGGCGGTCAGCAAACTTGCAGGCCTGCATCTCTAACACATCCACTAATACGACGATGATCCTAGGTATTGACGTGGGCGGCACCCACACCGATTCCGTTCTGATGCAGAACGGGAAAATTCTCCGTAAATCCAAGGTCATGACGGACAAGAGCGATCTGCTCCGGTCGGTCATGAACGCCACCCAGGCGGTAACCACGCCTGAAGACATCAAGCAGCTGCGCCGCATCGTGCTCAGCACGACCATGACGACCAATGCGGTTGCCCAGCACCAGCTCGATCCGGTCGGCCTGATCGTGATGAGCGGCCCGGGCGTGGCGCATGGTGATCTGCCGCTCAGCGACCGAGCCGCCTTTGTGAAGGGCTATATGAACCACCGCGGCATGGAAGCCGAGGGGGTTGATGAAGATGAAATCCGGGCACTCAAGAAGGAATTCGCGAAGCAAGGCATCAAGCATTTCGGCGTGATCGGCAAGTTCTCCACGCGCAGCCCTGCGCATGAACAGACGGTGCAGGCCCTGCTCGACGGCGAGGCCAGCCACGTGACGGTGGGCCACCAGCTGTCCGGCGAGCTGAGTTTTCCGCGCCGCATTTCGACCGCCTATCTGAATGAAGCGGTCTGGCGTCTGCACAGCGGCATGGCCGATCAGCTGCAGGCCTATCTTGCGCAACTGGGCGTAAACGTTCCGCTCTATATTCTCAAGGCCGATGGCGGCACCATCGAACTGGAGCAGTCGCGCCACTTCCCGGTGCAGACCATTCTGTCCGGCCCGGCAGCGACCATCATGGGCGTGCTGCCCTATGTGCCGACCGACCGCGACTCGGTTTCCATCGACATCGGCGGCACCACCACCGACATCGCCCTGTTTGCCGACGGCGCCCCCCTACTGGAACCCAAGGGCGTGCAGATCGAGGAGCACAAGACGCTGATCCGCGGCCTGCTCACCCACTCCATCGCCCTGGGCGGCGACAGCCATGTGCAGGTCGTGGATGGCAAGCTGGCCCTGGGGCCGGAGCGCAAGGGCCCGGCCATGGCCTTCGACGGCCCGGTGCCGACGCCGACGGATGCAATGATCGTGCTGGGCATGGCCGACGTTGGCGACAAGGCCAAGGCGCTGGCCGCCATGACGGCCATAGGCGCAGCCCTGCGTACCACGCCGCAACAGGCCGCGCAGGCAATTGTGGATCAGGCCTGCGCCACCATCAATGCCAAGGTGCGCAGCATGATCGCCGAGGTGAATAGCAAGCCGGTCTACACCATTCATGAAATGCTGGAGGGCAAGCAGCTTGCCCCGGCCGACGCGATTGTCATTGGCGGCCCTGCTCCCTACATCGCCGCGGCCCTGGGCAATTCGCTCAATATGCAGATGGTGGTGCCGGAGAATTCCGAGGTAATCAACGCGAGCGGCGCCGCCATGGCGCGCACCACGGTCGAACTGACGCTGATGGCCGATACCGAGGAGCGCCTGATGTCCATCGCCGAGGAAGGCGTGCAGACGGATATTCCGCGCGGCTTCGACATGGACGACCTGATCGAAATCGGCAAGGAAAAGCTGCAGAAGATCGCCCGCATTGCCGGCGCGCCTGAAGAGGATATCGAGATTGAAGTGGCGGATAGCCAGAGCTTCAATGTCATCCGGGATGGCTCGACTACAGGCAAAAACTTCCGCGTCCGCCTGCAGATCAAACCTGGTCTGAGCAAGCACGCAACGCTGTAAAGGAATATCGATCATGAAAAAGAAAACCGGACTCGTATTCTTCCCCGCCTTCGACTACGCCATCTCCCCTACTCACCCTGAGCGTGAAGAGCGCCTGCTCTACACCCAGGACCAGGTCAGCGAGGAAGGCCTGCTCGATTTCGACAACATCTTCGAATTCAAGCCCGACCTGTGCACGCCGGAAGACATCAATCGCGTGCACTTCTGCGTGCCCGGCATTGACGAACTCGTGCATGCCTCGCACCTGATCTCGGTCGGCGGCACGCTGACCGCGGCCGACAAGGTGATGACCAAGGAAGTCGACAACGCCTTCGCCCTGGTTCGCCCCTGCGGCCACCACTCCATGCGCGTGGTGCACGGCACGCGCGGCTTCTGTACCTTGAACATGGAAGCCATCATGGTCGAGTACATCCGCGAGAAGTACGGCGACAAGAACGGCATCAAGAAGATCGCCATCGTTGATACCGACTGCCACCATGGCGACGGTTCGCAGGACATCTTCTGGCACGATCCGAACACCCTCTTCATCTCCATGCACCAGGACGGCCGCACGCTCTATCCGGGTTCGGGCTTCCCCGATGAAATGGGGGGACCGAACGCCTTCGGTACCACCATCAATCTGCCCATGCCGCCGAATACCTGCGAGGAAGGCTTCCTCTACGTGCTCGACGAAATCGTGATGCCCATTCTGGCCGACTTCAAGCCCGACCTGATCATCAACTCGGCCGGTCAGGACAATCACTATTCCGACCCGATCACCAATATGAAATTCACCGCACAGGGCTATGCGGTGCTGAATGACCGCCTGAAGCCGGACATCGCGGTGCTCGAAGGCGGCTACTCGATCGAGAGCGCCTTGCCCTACATCAACACCGGCATCATCCTGGCCATGGCCGGCCGCGACTATTCGCAGATCCGCGAGCCGGACTACGACGCTGAAGATCAAATCCAGGACCCGCGCATCAGCGACTACCTGAAACGCCTCAAGGAAGTCACGCTCAGCCAGTGGAAGAACCGCCACGAGTTGCGCAGCCAGGTTTACCCGGACCAGCCTTTCCACACGCGCGAAAACAGCATTTATTACGACACCGCCGGCATCCGTGAATCGCAGGTCGAGACCGTGCGCACCTGTAGCGACTGCGGTGGCGCCGTCACCATCGAATCGCGCAACGAGTCGCGTCCGAAGCGCCCCATCTTTGCGGTGCAGATCCCGCGCTTCTGCTGCGATGCCTGCCGTGCCTGGGCCGAAGAGCAGTTTGCGGGAGCTGACAAATACACCTATGAGCAGGTGCTGCTGCAGGACAAAGACCAGGACACGTACATCGAGAAATAAGTCCGGTGCCTGTACCAGGCCCGCTCCCTACGCCCTTGGCCTCCGGCCCAAGGGCGTTTTTATTTCAGGCTTTTCCTACAGAAGCAGGCTGCCAGGAAGCTTATGCTGACCCTGTCAGTTCAGCAGAGGAAAAATCATGACAGACCTGAAAGACACCATTCAAGAAAGCGCGGACCACGCCGACAAGGCCGTGCGCCAAGGCCTGCACAAGGCCAAGAAGGTTGCCAGCGACGGGCTGGCGGAAGTGGAGTCGCACCTGAGCGAGCATCCCTGCAAGATGCTGGGCATCGCCCTGCTGGCCGGTGCCGCGCTGGGTTTTCTGCTGGGCAGTCGGCGCCACTGAAACTCGGGCTTTCGATTGCGTAGGCCCGACCAGTCAACGCAAAACGGCCCCGCCTCTCAGAATCGATGAGGCGGGGCCGTTTCTTTCTAACGCTCAGCGCTTGGCGGTGGCCAGAACCTCCTTCTTGCTAACCACCTTCTCGCGTCCCAGCAGGCGCACTGCGAATACCGCCAGGAACAGCACCCCGACCGAGAAGACGATGTCGCCGGGCACGCGCAGCCAGACCAGGGTTTCCATGACCGTGGAGTGGATGATCTCGGGCGAGCGTGCGTACCAGAGACCTTCGCTGATGCTGGCCCAGGCCTGGTAGATACCGGCCGGCAGCAGAGACATGAAGACCATCATGGCGAGGCCGATGTTGAGTGACCAGAAGGACTTGCTCAGCAGCGCATCGTTCCACGCCGCACGCGGCGACAAACCACGCAGGCAGAACAGCAGCAGACCGATGCCGAGCATGCCATACACACCGAACAGTGCTGCGTGGCCGTGGGCTGCCGTCATGTTGAGCCCTTGCAGGTAGTAGAGCGCAATCGGCGGGTTGATGGCGAAGCCGAGCAGCCCTGCCCCCACCGTATTCCAGAAGCCGACGGCGATGAAGCAGTAGATCGGCCAGCGATAGGTCTCCAGCCAGGGGGCCGAATTTGCACGCTGGAAGTTGCGATAGGCTTCGAAACCGACCAGGGCCAGGGGCACCACTTCCAACGCCGAGAACATGGCGCCGACGGCGATCACCGAAGTCGGCGTGCCGGTGAAGTAGAGATGGTGCAAGGTGCCGAGGATGCCGCCGAAGAGGAAGACGATGGTCTCCATGACGATGGCGGTATTGGCGGTGCTGGTGCGGATCAGGCCCAGACGCGTGAAGATCAGCGCGATGACCGCGGTGGCGAACACTTCGAAGAAGCCTTCCACCCACAGATGCACCAGCCACCAGCGCCAGTACTCGATCATGGCGTAGTGCGTCTTCTGGCCCCACATCAGCGAGCTGGCGTAGAAGGCGCCGATACAGGCGGCCGAGAGGAAGACCATGGCGATCAGGCCGCGGCTTTCGTTCGGTGTCTTCAGCGCCGGCCACAGGCCGCGCCCCATCAGCAGCAGCCAGAAAAGCAGGCCGATGAAGAGCAGGATCTGCCAGACGCGGCCCATGCTGGTGTATTCCAGGCCCTGATTACCCAGCCAGAAGGCAAAGTCATTGCCCAGGCGCTGTTGCGTGCCCACCCAGCCGCAGGCGATGGAACCGACCACGATCAGCAGCAAGGCATAGAACAGCACATCGGTGCCCAGCTTCTGAAAACGCGGCTCCTTGCCCGTTAGCGCAGGGGCGATATACAGGCCGGTTGCCAGCCAGGCGGTCGCGATCCACAGCACGCCGAGTTGGGTATGGATGGTGCGGCTGGTCACATAAGGCAGCACTTCCGCCAGCGGCAGGCCGAAGAACTCCTGCCCTTCGACCGCATAGTGGGCGGTGATCGCGCCCATGGCCACCTGGGTCAGCAACAGGCCAATCACAACGTAGAAGTACTTGCGCGTCGCCTTCATCGACGGTGTCGGCTTGAGATCGAACAGCGGATCGGCCTTGAGCGGTGCCGGATCGGCCTCTTCATGGCCGCGCGAATGCACCCAGATCATCATGGCGATGCCGGCGATGAGCAGGATCACGCTGGCAATCGACCACATGCCATTGCCCGTGGTCGGCGTATTGTCGATCAGCGGCTCATGCGGCCAGTTGCTGGTGTAGGAGAGCCCCTTCTCGCCCGGGCGATCGGTGGCAGCCGACCAGGACGACCAGAAGAAAAAGGCGGGCAAGGCCTGCAGGTCTACCGGATCGCGCAGCGATTCGGCCACCATCGCATACTGCTCGCGCAGGCCGTTAAGTTCAGGCTCGGCGCCGAACAAGCCGCTGTAGTGCGTGGCCAGTTCGCGTATGGCCTGGGCGCGTTCGGGGCTGACGGTGAGCGTGCCGGTGGCCGCGTCGTAGCTGTTGTGACGCAGCTCTTCCTTCATCTTGGCCGAGATCAGCGCCTGTTCGCCGCTGCCCAGATGTTCGAAGCGGGTCTGGTAGATTTTCTGCGCCAGAATTTCGCGCAGGGCCAGCGCTTCGCGGTGCAGCCAGTCGGCCGACCAGTCCGGCGCCACATAACCGCCATGTCCCCAGACCGAACCAACCTGCTGGCCGCCGGCCGAAAGCCAGGCCTGCTGGCCGCGTTGGACCTGATCGCCCGTATAGAGCACCCCACCGCCCCGCTCCACTACCTGCTCGGGTATCGGCGGCGCGGCCAGATAGATCTCGCGACCCATCCAGCCCAGTACGCCGAAGGACAGAAGACAAATGACGCCGAGCCAGCGCCATAGATTCCGTGATGTGTTCATAGCATCCCTCATTCCCTTCCTCACTGGCACGACGCCATTAGATGTATTTTTGATACATCTTTATGGGCAGTCAATGTCGAAAACAGGGAAACGCGGGGTTTTTCAGCTAAGCCTGATCCAGATCAATTTTTCCGGGCCGACAGCAGCAGGCCGAGAACGGTCAGGGCAAACAGCAGCAAGGCGGCCGCATTGGCCAGCCCCGCCTGCTGGCGCAAAGCAAAGTCGTCCAGCCCACTAGCCAGCAGCCGCAGCGCCAGGCTGGACTGCAGCACCAGCAAGGGCAGATACAGCACCGGGTGGTAAGGCAGGCGCAGGCGCGCCACCGCCGGCAGGACAATCGGCGCATGGCCGAAGACCATGGAAAAGACAAAGCCGAGCAGCAGCGCATGCAGGCTGGCATCGCGCCACTGCAGCTGGGGCGCGAACTCGCCCAGCAGCATCAGGACGGCACTGACCAGTAACCACACATAGCCGCTGGCAAGACAGACCGCGATAAAGCGCGGCAAGCCGTCCTGCCGCAAGGTGCGGCGCACGATATCGTGGCGCAGCAGCCAGACCACGAGACCGATCAGGGCCAGGGCAAACAGCAGCGGCTGCGGCCAGAGCGCACCAGCCGTGAGCAGCAGCGCCCAGGCGGCGAAGAGGCGATGCGCCGAAGGCGGCGTGGGCAGGAAACGCGACAGCTCCAGCCGCTCGCCGGCAATGGTCAGCACCAGAAAGGCCAGCCAGGCCGGCACCGCCGGCAGCGCAAAGCCGGCGCGCCACCACAGCAGATTGCCGAGCAGCCACAGCAGCGATGCCAGCGCCAGGGTGGCGAGATGCATCACCTTCTGTCCGTACCAGAGCTTCACGCTGGCAATGCTCAGCACGGCCGCCGCCGCGATGAAGGGCAGCGCCGCCCACTCCGGCGACAGCCCGGCCAGCACGCCGATCACGCCCAGCGCCGCGAGCCCCGGCGCGAGATAGGGCCAGCGCTGGCCCATGGCCACCGCGCGTTCAAGACTGATCAGTGTGCCGAATACGCCGCAGATCATCAGCGGCCCGTGCTGGCCCGCCAGCGTTGCCGCCGGCAGATTGAAACCCAGGCGCGCCAGCCCCGCCAGCAGGCCGGTGGCCAGCGCGCACAGGGCCGCCGCGAACAGGACCAGACGCACAGGCCGGCTCATGCTGCTCGACTCATATTTCCCAGCCGAAATGCTGGCGCGCCTCTGCGCTCATGCGCGCCGGCGACCAGGGCGGTTCCCAGACCAGCTGGATCTCGGCCGCATAGCCGGGTGGCACGCATTTGCCGAGCGCCGCATCGACGTCCTCCAGAATCATGTCGCCCATGGGACAGGCCGGAGAGGTCATGGTCAGATCGACAAAGACCGTCTGCCCTTCGATGGCGATGCGGTAGATCAGGCCGACATCCACGATGTTCATGCCAATCTCCGGATCAATGACCTCGCGCAAGGCGTCGCGCACCTGCTCGATGTCAAACTCGCTGCCTTGTTGCTCTGTCATGCCAGCCTCTCCTTCAGCCATTCTTATAAGATGTGCTATTTTTACATCTATAGGCAAGTATCCGCCTAGTCACCAGGTACTGCAATATGCGCCTGACCAGTTTCAGCGATTACACCCTGAGAGTGCTCATCTACCTGACCCTCAACCAGGGTCGGCTGGCGACCATCCAGTCCATTGCCGACAGCTACGGAATTTCGGAAAACCACCTGATGAAGGTGGTCCACCACCTCTCCAAGACCGGCGTCATCGAATCCGTGCGCGGCAAGGGCGGCGGCATACGCCTGGCGCGTCCTGCCGACAGCATACATATCGGCGCCATTGTCCGCAGCGCCGAAGGCGACCCACCCATCGTCGAATGCCTGAGCAGCGAAAACCAGTGTCGCATCACCCGCAGTTGCGGGCTGGCGGGCATCCTGATCGGCGCTTTCGAAAATCTCTACGCCTATCTCGACCGCTACACGCTGGCCGATCTAGTCGCGCAGCCGGCGCCCTTGCTGAAGCAGCTCGGCATCCGCTCGAATGTGCAACCCCTGCTACGCATTCCGCCCAAGAAACCGGTTTGAGCATAATTGACTACGGTCAATTTTTGGCCCGCACGCAAGCCCTGCGCCATGCCTCCGCATTGAAGAGCTAGTCATTCTGGCCGCCCGGCTTAGGTCTAGCGGGGAATAGTCGCGCCGCGACCCCCGCCCTAAGCTGGCTTCACGACTACCAATGATCGTGAGGACGCCAAATGGCCACCCAGTCTCTCGAAGCAAGCCGCGCTGTCGGGCGCGGCGCAACCTCCGTGCTGGTCTCCAGCACGCTGGCATTCACGGTGTGCTTCGCCGTGTGGATGATGTTCGCCGTACTCGGCATTCCGCTCAAGCAGCAGCTCGGCCTGTCTGAAACCCAATTCGGCCTACTCGCTGCCACACCGGTGTTGACCGGCTCGCTGGTGCGCGTACCGCTGGGCATCTGGACCGACCGTTACGGCGGCCGCATCGTGCTGTTCGTGCTGATGCTGTCCACCGTGGTGCCGATCTGGCTGATGTCCTATGCCACCGAATACTGGCACTTCCTCACGCTCGGCCTCTTCGTCGGCCTGGCTGGTGGCTCCTTCTCGGTTGGCACCCCCTATGTCGCGCGCTGGTTCCCCAAGTCGCGCCAGGGCTTTGCCATGGGCGTGTTCGGTGCAGGCAACTCCGGCTCGGCCCTGACCAAGTTCGTCGCCCCGGCCCTGATCGTCGCCGCCGGTGGCAGCTGGACCATCGTGCCCCAGGTGTACTCGGTCGTGATGCTGGTCACGGCGCTGATCTTCTGGCAGTTCTCGGCCACCAATCCAGCCCACAACATCGCCACGACCGCGAGCTTCAGTCAGCAGTTGAGCATGCTCAAAGACCCGCGCGTCTGGCGCTACTGCCAGTATTACTCCGTGGTCTTCGGCGGCTATGTCGCACTGGCGCTGTGGATGACCAAGTACTACGTCGGCGAGTACGGCTTTAGCCTCTCGTCGGCAGCCTTCCTGGCGGCCTGTTTCTCCCTGCCAGGCGGCGTACTGCGCGCCATCGGCGGCTGGATCTCCGACAAGTACGGCGCCTATCAGACCACCTGGTGGGTGATGTGGGTGTGCTGGGTGTGCTTCTTCATCCTCAGCTATCCGCAGACCCAATTCACGGTGCAGACCGTGGACGGCATGAGCACCTTCGACATTGCCCTGTCGCCGACCACCTTCACCATCCTGCTCTTCATCGTCGGCGTGGCCACCGCCATCGGCAAGGCCTCGGTGTTCAAGTTCATCGCCGACGACTTCAGCCACAACATCGGCGCCGTGTCCGGCATCGTCGGCCTGGCCGGCGGCCTCGGCGGCTTCATCCTGCCCATCCTCTTCGGCGCCCTGGTCGATCTCACCGGCGTGCGCTCCAGCTGCTTCATGTTGCTCTACGGCACCGTCTGCGTCTCTCTCGTCTGGATGCACTTCAGCTTCCGCGCCGAAGGCGTCGAAACCGGCCGCAAGGCCCTGGCCAAGGCCGGCACCGTATAAACCCAAGGAGAATCATCATGTCCGCTCATGTCCTCACGCGCTGGGAACCGGAAAACGAAAGCTTCTGGAAGGAACAGGGCGCCAGCGTCGCCAATCGCAATCTGTGGATTTCCATCCCCTGCCTGATGCTGGCCTTCAGCGTCTGGATGCTGTGGAGCGTGGTCGTCGTCAATCTCGACAAGGCCGGCTTCCAACTTTCCAAGAACCAGATGTTCTGGCTCACCGCCCTGCCCGCGCTGTCCGGCGCCACGCTGCGCATTTTCTATTCCTTCCTGATCCCTATTTTCGGCGGCCGCAAGTGGACCGCAATCTCCACCGCCTCCCTGCTGATCCCGGCGCTGGGCATGGGCTTCGCGCTGCGCGATCCTTCCACCAGCTATCCCACGCTACTCGCACTCGCTCTGCTGTGCGGCCTCGGCGGCGGCAACTTCAGCTCCAGCATGTCAAATATCAGCTTCTTCTTTCCCAAGGCGAAGAAGGGCTATGCCACCGGCATGAACGCCGGCATCGGCAACCTCGGCGTCTCGCTGACCCAGTTCGTCGTGCCCATCGTCATCACCGGCGCCCTGCTCGGGGGCATCACCGGCGACCCCAACACCTACGTCAAGGACGGCGTCGAAAAGAGCATCTGGCTGCAGAACGCCGGCTTCGTCTGGGTGCCCTTCATCGTTCTCACTGCCATTGCCGCATGGTTCGGCATGAACGACATCGCCGACGCCAAGGCCTCCTTCGCCGATCAGGCAGTCATCTTCAAGCGCAAACACAACTGGCTGATGTGCTGGCTCTACATCGGCACCTTCGGCTCCTTCATCGGTTTCTCGGCCGGCCTGGCCATGCTCACCAAGTCGCAGTTTCCGGATATCAACCCGACCACTTACGCCTTCCTCGGCCCGCTGGTCGGCGCCTTGACGCGGCCCGCCGGCGGCTGGGTCTCCGACAAGCTCGGCGGCGCGCGCGTCACGCTGTGGGTCTTCGTCGCCATGGCTGCCGCCGTGTTCGGCGTGCTGCAGTTCCTGCCGCATGACGGCGTTGGTGGCAACTTCTTCGGCTTCCTCGCCATGTTCATCGTGCTGTTCGCACTGACCGGCGTCGGCAACGGCTCCACCTTCCGCATGATCCCGGTGATCTTCCTGACCGAGCGGCAGCGTGCCGTCCAGGGCCAGGGTGAGGCCGCCCAGAAGCAGGCACTGCTCAGCGCCAACAAGGAGTCCGCCGCCGTGCTTGGCTTCTCCGGCGCCATCGGTGCCTACGGCGGCTTCTTCATTCCCAAGAGCTTCGGCACCTCGATCGAGGCGACCGGCTCGGTCGATGCAGCGCTGTACTGCTTCATCGCCTTCTACGTGTCCTGCATCCTCATCACCTGGTGGTGCTACGCGCGGCGCAACGCGGCGATGCCCTGCTGAGGACTAGTCATTTCGAACTATACGCACTACGCACACTGCACCCCGCTGCCCCTCCCACCGGTGAATGTTCCGCAAGAGGGCGGCGGCATAAGCTGAAACCGTAGAAGCACACTACCCGGCCACATCAAGAATGGCCACCGACTGGAGAAACAAATGAGTCACTTTCTGGATCGCCTGAAGTTCATGTCACAGGTCAAGTCCACCTTCTCCGACGGCCATGGCGCCGTGGTGAACGAGGACCGCACCTGGGAGAACACCTATCGCAGCCGCTGGCAGCACGACAAGATCGTGCGCTCCACTCACGGCGTGAACTGCACCGGCTCCTGCTCCTGGAAGGTCTATGTGAAGAACGGCCTGATTACCTGGGAAACCCAGCAGACCGACTATCCGCGCACCCGCCCCGACCTGCCCAACCATGAACCGCGCGGCTGTCCGCGCGGCGCCTCCTACAGCTGGTATGTGTATTCGGCCCAGCGCGTGAAGTACCCGATGATGCGCGGCCGCCTGCTGGAAATGTGGCGCGAGGCACGCGCCAGCATGGACCCGATCGCCGCCTGGGAATGGATCAGCCAGAACCCTGAACGCGCCAAGCGCTACAAGAGCGTACGCGGTCAGGGCGGCTTCGTGCGCGTGGACTGGAATACGGCCACCGAGATGATCGCCGCAGCGAATGCCTTCACGGTCAAGAAGTTCGGTCCGGACCGCGTCATCGGCTTCTCGCCGATTCCCGCCATGTCCATGGTCTCGTATGCCGCCGGTGCCCGTTACCTGTCGCTGATCGGTGGCGCCTGCCTGTCCTTCTACGACTGGTACTGCGACCTGCCGCCGTCTTCGCCGCAGGTCTGGGGCGAACAGACCGACGTGCCGGAATCAGCCGACTGGTACAACTCCACCTACCTGATGGTGTGGGGCTCCAATGTGCCGCAGACGCGCACGCCCGATGCCCACTTCTACACCGAAGTGCGCTACAAGGGAACCAAGACCGTGGCCGTGTCGAGCGACTTCGGCGAAATGGTCAAGTTCGGCGACATCTGGATGGCGCCCAAGCAAGGCACCGACGCCGCGCTGGCCATGGCCATGGGCCACGTCATCCTCAAGGAATTCCATCTCGCCGGCACCTCCGAATACTTCAAGGGCTACGTCAAGCAATACACCGACATGCCCATGCTGGTGATGCTCAAGGAACGCAACGGCACCCTGGTGCCCGACCACTTCCTGCGCGCCTCGCACCTCGCCAACAATCTCGGCGAAGCCAACAATCCGGAATGGAAGACCCTGCTCATCGACGAGAAGAGCGGCCAGATCGTCGCGCCCAACGGCAGCGTCGGCTTCCGCTGGGGCGAAGGCAAGGTCAACAACGGCGAAAAGGTCGGGCGCTGGAATCTGGAGCAGAAGGACGGCGGCTCGGGCAAGGAAGTCGATCCGCTGCTCTCGCTGGTCGATCACAAGGACGCCTTCGTCGGCGTCGGCTTCCCCTACTACGGTGGCGAGAAGGACGATCTGCTGATCCGCAACGTGCCCGCGAAGAAGCTGCAACTGGCTGATGGCAGCAACTGCTACGTCACCACCGTCTACGACCTGCAGATGGCCAACTACGGCGTGGATCGCGGTTTCGGCGGCGGCAATGTCGCCAGCAGCTACGACGACGATGTGCCCTATACCCCCGCCTGGCAGGAAAAGCACACCTCGGTCAAGCGCGAGCTGGTGATTCAGGTCGCCCGCGAATTCGCTGACAACGCCGACCGCACCCACGGCAAGAGCATGGTCATCGTCGGCGCCGCGCTGAATCACTGGTACCACAATGACATGATCTACCGCGGCATCATCAATATGCTGATGATGTGCGGTTGCGTCGGCCAGAGCGGCGGCGGCTGGGCCCACTACGTCGGCCAGGAAAAGCTGCGGCCGCAGTTCGGCTGGGCACCGCTGGCCTTTGCCAGCGACTGGACGCGTCCGCCCCGCCAGATGAACGGCACCAGTTTCTTCTACGCGCACACCAGCCAATGGCGCCATGAAAAGCTGCACATGAGCGAGATCCTTGCGCCCACCGCCGATCCGGTCAAGTACGGGCACATGAGCCTGATCGATCTGAACGCCAAGTCGGAACGCATGGGCTGGCTGCCTTCAACGCCGCAGCTGGAAACCAATCCGCTCGATGTCGTCGCCGCCGCCGAAGCCGCCGGCAAGGATCCGATTGCCTATGCGGTCGAGAACCTGAAGTCAGGCAAGCTCAATATGAGCTGCGACGATCCGGACAACCCCAAGAACTTCCCGCGCAATATGTTCGTGTGGCGCTCGAATATTCTCGGTTCCAGCGGCAAGGGCCACGAGTACTTCCTCAAGTACCTGCTCGGCACGCAGAACGCCGTGTTCGGTGACGAGGCCGATGCCATTCGCCCGGCCGAGGTGAAGTTCCATGAGGAGGCGCCGGAAGGCAAGCTCGATCTGCTGACCGTGCTCGACTTCCGTATGAGCACCACCTGCCTCTACGGCGACATCGTGCTGCCGACCGCCACCTGGTACGAGAAGGACGACCTCAACACCTCGGACATGCACCCCTTCATCCATCCGCTGTCCGAAGCCGTGCAGCCGCTGTGGGAGTCGAAGACCGACTGGGAGATCTACAAGGCCATCGCCAAGAAGTTCACCGAAGTGGGCGGCGATTACCTCGGCACGCAGAAGGACCTGGTGCTGCAACCGCTGCTGCACGACACCCCGGGCGAGCTCGGCCAGCCGCTCGAGCCCAAGGACTGGAAGTACGGTGAGTGCGACCTGATCCCCGGCAAGACCGCCCCGAATATGGTGGTGGTCGAACGCGACTATCGCCAGATCTACAAGAAGTTCACTTCAGTCGGCCCGCTGCTCGACAAGCTGGGCAACGGCGGCAAGGGCATCAACTGGAATACCGAGCACGAAGTGCATGAGCTGGCCGGTTTCACCAAGACAGTGCAGGAGGAAGGCGTGTCCAAGGGCCGCCCCGCGCTCAACACCGCCATCGATGCCTGTGAAATGATCCTCACCTTCGCGCCTGAGACCAATGGTCATGTGGCCGTCAAGGCCTGGGATGCGCTGTCCAAGATCACCGGCCTCGATCACACCCATCTCGCCGTCGGCCGCGAACACGACAAGATCCGTTTCCGCGACGTGCAGGCCCAGCCGCGCAAGATCATCTCCGCGCCGACCTGGTCCGGCCTCGAATCGGAGGAAGTCAGCTACAACGCCGGCTATACCAACGTGCATGAACTGATCCCATGGCGCACCCTGACCGGCCGCCAGCAGTTCTACCAGGACCATCGCTGGATGCTGGATTTCGGCGAAGGCTCCTGTATCTACAAGCCCGCCATCGACACCAAGACGGTCGAGCCCATGCTGGGCAGGAAGCCGAACGGCGAGCACGAGCTGGTGCTGAACTGGATCACCCCGCACCAGAAGTGGGGCATCCACTCCACCTACTCGGACAATCTGCGCATGCTCACGCTGTCGCGCGGCGGCCCCCACGTCTGGGTCTCGGAGGCCGAGGCCAAGGAAGCCGGGCTGGTGGACAACGACTGGGTCGAAGTCTTCAACGTGAATGGCACGCTGACTGCCCGCGTCGTCGTCAGCCAGCGCGTGCCCAAGGGCATGTGCCTGATGTACCACGCCCAGGAAAAGATCGTGAATGTCCCGGGAGCGGAAACCAGCGGCCAGCGCGGCGGCATCCACAACTCGGTGACGCGCACCGTCACCAAGCCGACCCACATGATCGGCGGCTATGCGCAGCTCGCCTACGGCTTCAACTACTACGGCACGGTCGGCAGCAACCGCGACGAATTTGTGATCGTGCGCAAGATGAAGAAGGTCGATTGGCTCGAAGGCGAGCTCAAGCAAGAAGAAGGAGCAGCATAATGAAAATCCGCGCCCAAGTAGCCATGGTCCTGAACCTGGACAAGTGCATCGGTTGCCACACCTGCTCGGTCACCTGCAAGAACGTGTGGACCAGCCGTGACGGCGTCGAGTACGCATGGTTCAACAATGTCGAGACCAAGCCTGGCATCGGTTATCCCAAGGAATGGGAGAACCAGGACAAATGGAACGGTGGCTGGAAGCGCACTGCTTCCGGCAAGCTGGAGCCACGTCAGGGCGGCCGCATGAAGATCCTTGCCAATATCTTCGCCAACCCCAACCTGCCGCAGATCGACGACTACTACGAGCCCTTCACCTACGACTACGATCATCTGCAGAAGGCCAAACTGTCGGAAACCCCGCCGACCGCGCGACCGGTCTCGGTGATCACCGGCAAGAAGATGGACAAGATCAACTGGGGCCCGAACTGGGAAGACGACCTCGGCGGCGAATTCAGCTCGCGCGGTCGCGACCAGCTCTTCGAAGGCGTGCAGAAGGAGATGTACAGCACCTTCGAAAACACCTTCATGATGTACCTGCCGCGCCTGTGCGAACACTGCCTCAACCCGGCCTGCGTCGCCAGCTGCCCCTCGGGCTCGATCTACAAGCGCGAGGACGACGGCATCGTGCTGGTCGACCAGGACAAGTGTCGCGGCTGGCGCATGTGCATTTCCGGCTGCCCCTACAAGAAGATCTACTACAACTGGCAGAGCGGCAAGGCCGAGAAGTGCACCTTCTGCTACCCGCGCATCGAAGCCGGCCAACCGACCGTGTGTTCGGAAACCTGCGTCGGCCGCATCCGCTACCTCGGCGTCCTGCTCTACGATGCCGACCGCATCGAGGAAGCCGCCAGCGCCGCCGACGTGCAGGACCTGTACGAGAAGCAGCTTTCGGTCTTCCTTAACCCGCATGACCCGGCCGTGATCGCCGAGGCCAGGAAGCAAGGCATTCCTGAGAGCTGGCTAGACTCCGCGCAGAAGTCGCCGGTGTACAAGATGGCCTGCCAGTGGAAGGTCGCCTTCCCGCTGCATCCGGAGTACCGGACGCTGCCCATGGTCTGGTACATCCCGCCGCTGTCACCCATCCAGTCCGCCGCCGAGGCTGGCCACATGGGCATGAACGGCATCATTCCGGATGTCGCCAGCCTGCGCATTCCCGTGCGCTATCTCGCCAACCTGCTGACGGCAGGCAAGGAAGCGCCGGTCGTATCCGCGCTCGAACGCATGCTTGCCATGCGCGCCTGGAAGCGTGCCGAAACGGTGCACGGCCAGGCCGACAACGCGGTGCTTAAACAAGTCGGCCTCGATGCCGCCACGGTCGAGGACATGTATCAGATCATGGCCATCGCCAACTACGAAGACCGCTTCGTGATTCCGTCCAGCCACAAGGAAATGGTCGAGGACAGCTTCAACGACAAGGGCAGCTGCGGCTTCACCTTCGGCAACGGCTGCTCCGGTGGCACCTCGGAGGGCGCACTGTTCGGCAAGAAGCCGCAGGGCAGCGTGATCTTTGTCGACATGCCGAAGTCGCGCAAGGCCAAGGCCGAGGCTTGAGGAGAAGATCATGAAAAACCTGGAAAACGTCAGCCTCTATCGCATTCTCTCCGCCCTGCTCAGCTATCCCGAGCAGGAGCTGATCGAGGCCTTGCCGGAGATCTGCAGCGCGCTCAAGCCCTGGCCGGGCGAGGCCGCCGTGCTTGATCCGCTAATCGACTACCTGGCCGCCACGCCGCTGATCGAGGTGCAGGAGAACTACGTCAATACCTTCGACCGCAGCCCGTTGCAGGCCTTGCACCTGTTCGAGCACATTCACGGCGAAAGCCGCGACCGCGGCCAGGCTATGGTCGATCTGCTGGAGGAATACAAGCAGCACGGCTTCGAGCCGGCGCTCAGTGAGCTGCCCGACCACGTGCCGCTGTTCCTCGAATACCTCAGCCTGATAGCCGCGCAGGATGCCAGCGCCACCCTGGGTGAGGCCATCCATGTGCTGGCCGCCATCGGCCGCCGCCTGGGCAAGAACGAGAGCCCCTACACTGGCATCTTCGCCGTGTTGTGCACGCTGACCGATGTGGTGCCGCTGGAGCAAACCGATCCGCCGGTGCGCAGCATGGACGAGGTGATGGAAATGTACGGCCCCGGCGCCGACGGCGTGGAACCGCTGCTGACAGCCAGCGCCTGCGGCACCCACACCATCAGTTTTCATCCGCGCAACAAGGTAAATCAAGGAGTCGCAGCATGAGCCATCTTCACACCTTCCTGTTCGGGATCTATCCCTACATTGCGTTGGCGGTCTTTCTCTTCGGCAGCCTGGCACGCTTTGAACGCGAGCAATACACCTGGAAAAGCGACAGCCTGCAGGTGCTGCATCGCGGCAGCCTGCGCATCGGCAACATCCTCTTCCACATCGGCGTGATCGGCCTCTTCTTCGGCCATCTGGTCGGGCTGCTGACGCCGGTGGCACTGTGGGATGCGCTGGGGATATCGCACAGCTTCAAGCAGGCCTTCGCCATGACCGCCGGCGGCATCATGGGCAGTTTCGCCCTGGTCGGCCTCGTGATCCTGCTCGCCCGGCGCGGCAGCAGCGATCGCCTCGCCTTCGCCAGGAAGCCGGGCGACCGCCTGCTGATGCCATGGATCCTTGTCACGCTGCTGCTCGGCCTGGCCACCATCTTCGAGTCCGCCAGCCACATGGATGGACACATGATGGTGCAGTTGATGATCTGGGCGCAATCCGTGTTCACCCTGCAAGGACTGGCCGGCGCTTCCGCCATCACCGCCGCTCCGCTGCTGTTCAAGGCGCACCTGTTCATGGGCATGACCCTGTTCCTGATCTTCCCCTTCACCCGCCTCGTGCATGTGTGGAGCGGATTCGCCTCGGTCACCTATCTGGGCCGGGCCTGGCAACTGGTTCGCCCGCGTTAAGTCAGCGCCATGGACGCCCTGCGCACCCTTTTCCGCCGCCTCGGCCTAGCGCCCTCCCCCCTGAGGGGCGTGGCCGAGGCATCAGCGGAAAGCGCAAGCGACATACAGCAACGCAACGGCTGGCTGCTGGTGCAAGGCGCCATGCCCCGCTACTGATTCAAGGAGAGACACATGCCCGTCATCGTCAACAACCATGAGCTCACCGACGAGGAAGTCGAGCGCGAACTCGACCATCATCGCGACGCACCGAATCCTCTGCAACGCGCCACCACCGCCGTGGTGCTGCGCCATGTCCTGCTCGACGAAGCCGCCCAATTGGGCATCGCCGGTGTGGACGAGGAGGCCGTGATCGCGGCATTGCTGGAGCAGGCCGTACCCACCGCCCCGCCGGAGCGCAGCGAATGCGAGCGTCATTACGCCGCCCATCCGCAGCGCTTCACTGTCGGCGAACTGGTCGAGGCCAGCCACATCCTTTTTCAGGTTACGCCGAATGTGGATCTGGACTCTCTGCGCAAGCGCGCCGAGAAGACCCTGGCCGAAGTGCTGGCCGATCCTGCCGTCTTCGCCGAGCGGGCGCGTACCCAGTCGAACTGCCCTTCGGGCGAGGTCGGCGGCAGTCTCGGTCAGCTTAGTCGCGGCGACACCGTGCCCGAGTTCGAGAAGGTCGTCTTCGCCATGGCGCCCGACAGCATCTTCCCGCGCCTGCTCGAATCGCGCTTCGGCCTGCATATCGTCAAGGTGGCACGGCGCGTCGAAGGCCGGCTGCTGCCCTTCGAGCAGCTTGAAGCGCAGATCGCCAACGCCCTCAGCGCGGCGCGACGCGAAGCCGCATGGCGGCAATATCTGCAACTGCTGGTCGGTCGCGCGCGCATCGAAGGCATCACGCTCGAAGGCGCCGACAGTCCGCTGGTGCAGTAATCATGGACCCGGCACTGGATTGGCAAGCGATTGCCATCAGCCTGCTGGGCGCGCTCTCGGCAATGTTGCTGTGGCGCTTGTCCCGGCTGCGGAAAGCGGCCCCTCCGCTCGAAGTCTGGGTCTCGTCCAGGGCGGTCTACCGCCAGGTGCACAAGGTGCTTGTGCGCGACATCATGTCCAAGGAGCTGGTCACCCTGGCCCCCGAAGACAGCGCCAAGCGCGCCTGGCGCAGGTTGCAGGAGAACAAGGTCAAGACCCTGCCGGTGGTTGAAAATGGCGTGGTCGTCGGCGTCATCGCGCTGGTTGATTTTCTCAAGCATCTCGGCCTGGCCTGGCACACGCTGCCCGAAGATCTGACGAACCGAGCCAATATCGTCATGGACCAGGATGTCGCCACGCTGATGAGCAAGCCGGCGCGCACCGTCCCTGCCGACATGCCACTGGCCGAGTTGGTGCCCATGCTTTCCGACACCGGGCTGCGCCACATCCCGGTGGTGAATGCCGGCGGCAAGCTGGTCGGCATCGTGACGCAATCCGACCTGATTGCCGGGCTGACCCATATGCTGAGTCAGCCTCCGTCGGAGTGACTAGCTCCTGAGAGGAATAGCGGTGCAGCACTTCACGACACACAATCAAATCATGAACGCACCGCACCCCACCACCGCCCTCATCGACAGCTTCGGACGCCGCATCGATTATCTGCGCGTCTCCGTCACCGACCGCTGCGACTTGCGCTGCACCTACTGCCTGCCCAAGGGTTTCAAGGGCTATGAGGAACCTGCCGACTGGCTCAGACACGAAGAAATGAGCCGCCTCATCGGCCTCTTCGTCGGACTTGGCGTACAGAAGGTGCGCCTAACCGGCGGCGAACCGCTGCTGCGCCGTGGCATCGCAGACCTCGCCGGCCGCATTGCCGCGCTGCCCGGCCTCGCCGATCTCTCCCTCTCCTCCAACGGCACCCAGCTCGCCCGCCATGCCGTTGCCTTGCGCCAGGCCGGCGTGCAGCGCCTCAATATCAGCCTGGATACCCTGGACGCCAGCTGCTTTGCACGCATCACCGGGCGCGACTGCCTAGCCGACGTGCTGGAAGGGCTCACCGCTGCACAGGCGGCCGGCTTCGACCCGATCAAGCTGAACATGGTGGTACAGGCCGATGTAAACGAGGCCGAAGTCGAGCGCATGGTCGAGTTCTCCATGCGGCACGGCTTCATCCTGCGCCTGATCGAAACCATGCCGGTCGGCGACACCGGGCGGCAGGCCAAACGCACCGCCTATGTCGATCTCAGCACGCTCGGCCAGCGCATGGCGGATCGCTATGGCCTGCTGCCGCAAGTCATGGGGGCCGGCGCCGGGCCCGCGCGCTACTGGATCAGCACCGACCAACGCATGAGCCTGGGCGTCATCACGCCCATGTCGCAACATTTCTGCGCTGCCTGCAATCGTGTGCGCCTGGGTGTGGATGGCACGCTCTATCTCTGCCTCGGCCAGGAAGACAAGCTGGATCTCGGCATGCTGCTGCGCGCCGGCGCCAGCGACACCGAATTGCGCCGGCATATCCGCGAAGCCATCACACGCAAACCCGAACGCCACGAGTTCAACACACGGCCGGAAAAGATCGTGCGCTTCATGTCGCAGACCGGCGGCTGAAGGAAAGGCGCATGCAGGACATCGAACGTTTCATCGACGGTTTCCAGCGCTTCCAGCGCCAGTATTTCGAGCGCAATCCCGAGCTCTATCGCGGGCTCAAGCAGGGCCAGCACCCGAGCACGCTGCTCATCGGCTGCTGCGATTCGCGCGTCGAGCCGTCCCTGCTGCTGGGCTGCGATCCCGGCGACATCTTCACCATCCGCAATATCGCCAATCTGGTGCCGCCCTGTGGCGGCAGCAACGGTCGCCAGGGTGTTTCCGCCGCCCTGCAGTTTGCCGTCACCCAGCTCAAGGTCGAGCGCATCATCGTGCTCGGCCACAGCGGCTGCGGCGGCATCCGTGCGCTCATGGACGAGCAGTTCCCGAGCAGCGAAGGCACGGACTTTATCGGGCGCTGGGTCAGCATCGCCGACCCGGCCAAATACGGGGTGCTAGGCCGGCTCGGTCAGACCAAGGCCGCCGATCAGTATCGCGCCTGCGAACTGGCAGCCATCCTCGTCTCGCTGAAGAACCTGGAAAGCTTTCCCTGGGTGGCCGAACGCATGCACGAAGGCGGGCTCACGTTGCATGGCTGGTACTTCGACATGGAAGCCGGCGCCCTGCTCGCCTATGCACCGCGCGCGGATGCATTTCTGCCGCTGGTGTGTCCGCTGGGTGTCGCTGTCTAGGGAAAAGCAGGCTTATCCAAAGATCAAAAACTTTTGCCGTGAAGATCCGTTCGAGACCAGTATCCTAGGCACCAGCACAAAAGTTGCGCGCAGGATGCAACATTATGACGTCAAGAACATAAGCGGATCGACGTGAACTCCACTATTCGCCTGGAGAGTTCAAGCCGATCCATGCCGCCAAGCGGCGGCAAGCTCCACGGAGAAAATTTGCATGCACGACATCGAACGTTTCATAGACGGCTTCCAGCCTTTGCAGAGCAATCGCATCAACCCTCAATCAGACCGCAGTCTGCTCGAGGAACAAGATCCCACAACGCTCGTTATCGGCTGTTGCGATTCGCGCGTCGAACCGGCGCAACTCCTGGCCTGCGAGCCCGGTGATATCTTCAATATCCGCGATATCGCCAGCCTCGTCCCCTCGTATGGCGGCAGCAATGGTCATCAGGGCGTTCCGGCGGCACTCCAGTTCGCGGTCACACAGCTCAAGGTGAAGCGCATCATCGTCCTCGGCCACAGTGCTTGTCGCAGCATACGCGCGATCATGGACGGGCAGTTTCCCAGCGCTGGCGGTACCGACTTCCTCGGGCGCTGGGCCAATATCGCCGATCCGGCCAAGTACGGTGTACGCCGCAAGTTGGCCAATGCCCCGCTGGCCCAACGCTATCAGGCCTGCGAACTCGCCGCCATCTTGGTCTCCCTGAAGAACTTGGAAAGCTTCCCCTGGGTCACCGAGCGCATGAATGATGGCAGCCTGACACTGCACGGCTGGTACTTCGATTCGGATGCGGAAGCCCTGTTTGCCTATGCGCCCGAATCGGGCACCTTCGAGCCGCTCGCCCGGCCTGCTGCGGCTGCTTAGCGCAAGGGCAGCGGAGAACGCGTCAGCGCCACCGCAAAAACATAGGCAATCGCAGCCAGTGCGGCAATCAGCCAGGGCAGGCGTTGGGCGCTTGAAATGCCGCGCCGCAAAGCCTGCCGGCCGAGCAGGATATAGACGACGAGCGCGCCCAGCTTGGCGGTCAGCCAGGCTTGCTGGAAGGGGTACTGGCTGCTCCAGACGGCCAGCGTAATGGCTGCTGCCAGCAGCAGGGTGTCGTTGAGATGCGGCAACCAGCGCAAGGGGCGCGGAATCGGGCGTGCGGCCAGCAGGAGCGTGCCGCGCGCGACAAACATCAACAGGCTGGCGACGGCCAGCGCAACGTGAACTTGACGCAGGACAAGATAATCCACAATGTAAGCTGTCAGGATGAGTCGTCCCCGCATGATACGGAAATCTACCGGGAAGCTGGTCAAATGACCGAGACTCATACATCAGGCAGCCCTACGCTGCCGCCCCTGCCGGCGCCGGCACTACGCAACCGGCTGTCCACCCGGATACTGGCCGCCTCCATAGGCGCGCTGGTGGTCGCGCTATTCATGATCTTCGGTACCTTGTGGCTGTCCTGGCAGCTCGAGGGTGCGGCAGCGGCCATCAACGACACCGGCAGCCTGCGCATGCGCGCCAGCCGCATCGGCCTGCATCTGGTGCAGCCTGAGGAAATGAATCGCCATCTCGTCAGGGAGGAAATTGCTCTGATGGAAGAGACGCTGGCCGGCCTGCATCACGGCAACCCGATACGCCCCCTGTTCCTGCCGCTGGATGCCGACGTGCAGGCGCAGATGCACACCGTCACCGTCCTGTGGGAGACCGAGCTCAAGCCGGCGGCCCTGAGCGGCCTGGAAGGCCAGGATGGACAGGTAGCGGTCTATCTGGGTGCACTGCCGGCCTTTATCGAACAGGCCAATCATCTGGTCAAGCTGATCGAGAGCGACAATTCAGGCAAGACCTCGCTCCTGCGCATGTCGCAAGGTGTGCTGATCGTGATCGCCTGCGCCGGCACGCTGGCGATGGTGTACCTGCTCTACCTGTGGATCATCGTGCCGGTGTTGCAACTCCAGAACGGCCTGCAGCGCATGGCCGCACGCGATTTCTCCACGCGCCTGCCGGTCGAGAGCAATGACGAATTCGGCGTGCTGGCCCAGGGCTTCAACCGCATGGCGGCCGAACTCCAGGGGCTCTACGCTGACCTCGAAGCCCGGGTACAGAAGAAGACCGAACAGTTCGCTGCCCAGAACCGCGAGCTCACCGCGCTCTACGACATTGCCGCCTTTCTCAACCAGCCTGGCGATATCGACAGCATGTGCCGGGGTTTTCTGGAACGCGTGATGAAGCAGTTCGGCGCGGGGGGCGGCAGCATCCGTGTCATCGACCCGAGCGGCGAGCAGATGCATATGGTGGTTTCGGCCGGCTTGTCGAGCGAGCTGGCGGAACAGGAACACTGCATGAAGGTCGATGCCTGTTTCTGCGGCGCCGCCACCCGCCAGGGTGTGGTCGTGATCCGCGACTTCAGCAAGGTCTCAGCGCCGGAAGCGCAGCCGCTGAACTGCGTGCGCGACGGTTTTCGCGGCCTCGCCGTGTTCCGCATCATGACGCAGCAGGACGTGCTTGGCTCCTTCTCGCTGCAGTTCGCTACGCCCCAGGATCTGCCCGCCAGCGAAATCCAGTTGCTTGAAACACTCGGCCAACGGCTCGGTGTCGCACTGGAAAATCTGCGCCTCAGCGCCCAGGCCCGCCAGCTGGCCGTGGCGGCGGAACGCAATCTCGTCGCCCAGGGGCTGCACGACAGCATCGCGCAGGGGCTCAACTACCTCAATCTGCAAGTGCAGATGCTGGCCGACGCCGCCCGCCGCGCCGACACCGATGAGGTCAATGAAATCGTGCCGCGCCTGCAGACCGGCATCAGCGAAAGCTACCAGGACGTGCGTGAACTGCTGGCGAACTTCCGCAGCAAGCTCGAAGCCGGCGAACTCAAGAGCGCCGTTATCAATACGGTTTCTCGTTTTGAACGTCAGACCGGCATGCCCGTGGCACTGGACATGCAAGGCGGCGGCGCCCCGCTGCCGCCAGAACAGCAACTACAGGTGCTGTTCATCCTGCAGGAGGCGCTGTCGAATGTAAGAAAGCATGCACAGGCCAGCCAGGTGAATGTGCGCATCGTCAACGGTCGCGATTTCGAACTCGACATCAGCGACGACGGCATCGGCTTCGATCCGGACGCCGCCGCGAATCACGGTGAAGGCAAGCAGATCGGCCTGGGCATCATGCACGAACGCGCCACGCGCCTGAAAGCCCGACTCTCCATTCAATCCGTCCCCAGCCAGGGCACCCGCGTCAGCCTCGTGCTGCCGCAGCAGGAACGCCAGGCCGCCTGAGAAAGCCCATCATGAGCATACGCATCCTCCTTATCGACGATCACTCCCTGCTCCGCTCCGGCATACGCTTGCTGCTCGAGAAGCAGCCCGACTTTGAGGTGGTGGCCGAGGCCGGCGATGGCATCGAAGGCGTCAAGCGCGCCCAGCAGCACAAGCCGGACGTGATCCTGCTCGACCTCAACATGCCCGGCCTCTCCGGTCTGGAAACCCTGCTGCTCCTGCTGCAGGACAACCCCGCCTGCGCCGTCATCATCCTCACCGTCTCCGAAGAGGCCGAAGAGCTAGGCCAGGCCCTGCGCGACGGCGCACGCGGCTACCTGATCAAGAACATCGAAGGCGATGCACTGGCCGCCGCCATCCGCCGCGCCGCCGCCGGCGAAGCCGTGATCGACGCCGCCATGACCGCCAAGCTGGTCGCCCAATTCCGCGCCCAGCCGCAGGCGGCCGCCTCAGCGCCAGCAGAACGCGACAAGCTAACCGTGCGGGAAAGGGAAATCGTGGCGTGCCTGGCGAAAGGCGAATCCAACAAGGAAATCGCCCGCCATCTCGACGTGGCGGAGAGCACGGTCAAGATTCATGTGCAGAACATCTTGAAGAAACTCAACCTGAACTCGCGGGTTCAGGTGGCGGTTTATGCGGTGGAGCATGGGATGAATGAGAGCGAGAGCGCTTGATTCTCTCGGGCTCGCTCAGGGGCGTTTAGTTCACTAACCGCCAATGTCCGGTCTCGCCCGGACGGGCGAGATACTTTCTTGCTGTGCGGCAAGAAAGTACCCAAAGAAACGCACCCTCCTCACCGGCCC
>DATMSM010000045.1:0-6663 GCA_035565355.1 Rhodocyclaceae bacterium | reverse complement strand
GCTTTTTTATTGAGTGAGCGTGCCTGCCATGCTCACTTCATTTCAAATTCAAAATCGCCGGCCAACACGTTATCCACGAACACCTGCAGATGGCGATGGCCGGGTGGCTCGCCCGGGCCTACCGACCACTCCCCGTAGATCTTGCCGTCGTAAAGCGCCAGCTCGCGCTGACTAACCTGGCGGCGCGTATCCATCAGCAGGGTATCCGGCGCCGGCGCCGCCGTGGTCTTGGGCGGCAGCAGATATTCCTCGCGCACCGAGACGCGGCGCTTCGCCGTCTTGACCTCAATCACCCAACCATAGCGCTGCCCTTCGCGCCGGGGCACTACCTTGCTCGCCTCGAAGCTGAGCTCGCCCGGCGTGCGCGCATCGAAGAGACCAAAACTGGCGGCGCCGACCTGCACCGATGGCGCCGCCGCAGGCGTATCTGGCGCGGCATTCGCGCTGGCAAGGATGAGGACGGAAGCCAGGCACAGCCATGCGTACCTGAGCCACGACGAACCGGAAGTGATGCTGAATATGACTTGCCGCATGCGGAGGCTCGACTTCGTTGGAAAGGCGAGACCATACCATCCCGCCGACAAGTTGCGCGGCGCGCAAACATTCGGTAACGCCGGGGCGCGAACGCTCCCGGCGCGACGCCTGACTACGCGGCCTCTACAAAGGTGCCGGCACTGTAGTCGCGCAAGGCCTGCTCGATCTCCTCGCGACTGTTCATCACGAAGGGGCCGTATTGCACGATGGGCTCGTTCAAGGGCAGCGCAGCCAGCAGGATGAAGCGCGCTTCCTCGCCACCGGCCACGACCTCAACGCTATCGCCGTGCACCAGCACGCCGGCGTCGCCGCGCGGAATCTCGCTGTTGCCGACACGTAGCGAACCTTCGTAGGGATAAACGAAGACGTTGTGGCCGGCACCGACCGCTTGCGCAAAATGCGCGCCGGCCGGCAGATGCACGTCGAGAAACAGCGGCGCTGTGGATACACCCTGGACGGGGCCGTCGACATGCCGCCCTTCGCTCTCCAGCGCGCCGGCAATCACCTTGACCACCGCGCCACCGGGCAGCGTGACCCGAGGAATGTCCTCGGCCTGAATGTCGCGATAACCGGCGGCCTTCATCTTCTCCCTGGCGGGCAGATTGATCCACAGCTGGAAACCGCGCATGCGGCCAGATTCCTGCTGCGGCATTTCCGAGTGGATGATGCCGCGCCCGGCCGTCATCCACTGTGCGCCGCCGCTCTTAAGATGGCCCTGATTGCCGAGATGGTCTTCATGCAACATATGGCCGTCGAGCATATAGGTCACGGTTTCGAAGCCGCGGTGCGGGTGGGACGGGAAGCCGGCGACGTAGTCGTCCGGATTCTCGGACGAGAACTCGTCCAGCATCAGGAAGGGATCGACGCGCAGATGCGGCGTCTGCCCGAGGCTGCGGCGCAGCTTGACCCCCGCACCATCCGATGCGGGAACGGAACGAATGATTTGCTTCAAGGTGCGAGGGGTATGCATGAAAGTTCTCCTTGGTTGATGAGCGTCTCAGACCGCCAGCGCTGCCACCTGCTCCTTTGCCTGGGCCAGCGCACCTTCCTTGATCTCGCTGCGGGCCAGACCTTCGGCGTAGATGAACTCCACATCGGTGATGCCGACCAGACCCAGCAGATTGCGGATGAACCCGGTCTGCGTATCGAAAGGCGTGCCGGCATACTGGCCGCCGCGCGTGGCGAAGACATAGACCTTCTTGCCCTTGAGCAAGCCTTCGACGCCATCCGAGGTGTAGCGGAAGGTTTCACCGGCGCGCGTCACATGGTCGAAGTAGGCCTTGAGCTGCGACGGGATGCCGAGGTTGTAAAGCGGCAGGCCGATGACGATGGTGCTGGCCTCGCGCAGCTCGTTGATGAGCCGATCCGAATAGGCGACGACCGCCCTCTGCTCCTCGCTGCGCTCCTCGGGCTTGGCCAGGAAGGACAGGAAGCGCGCGCCGTCCAGGTGCGGGATCTGTTCATTGACAAGGTCGTGACGAATCACCTTGCCGCCGACATGGGCGGCTTGCCACTTGGCCACGAACTGATCGGCCAGTGCGCTCGATTGGCCTTGGCCGGAGAACAGGCTGCTGTTGATTTGCACCAGGGTCTGCGGGGCTTGGGTCGTCATTCTTCTCTCCTTGAATTCACTTAGTTTCGTTAAGGGGACTGTTGTCCCGACACACCCATTTAACTATTTACAAAACAGATAAAAAAGCACAATATTTTGCTTAGTTTGATCTAATAATTGGATGTTATATGGCTGAGAGCCCCCATATCGCGCTGGAGCAATGGCGCGCACTGATTGCTGTCGTCGATGCCGGCGGCTATGCGCAGGCGGCGGAGAAGCTGCACAAGAGCCAGTCGGCGGTGAGCTATGCGGTGCAGAAGATCGAATCGCAGCTCGACGTGAAGGCCTTCGAGATCCAGGGGCGCAAGGCTGTGCTCACACCGACGGGGCAATTGCTCTACCGGCGCGCACTGGCGCTGGTGAGCGAAGCAACGGAACTGGAACGCGCGGCAAGGAATCTCTCCGCCGGCTGGGAGGCCGAAATCGGGGTTGCCGCAGAAATCCTGTTTCCCACCTCGCTGCTGCTGGCCAGCCTGAACCAATTCGGCGAGGAAAGCCCGCAGACGCGGATCGAGGTCATCGAGTCCGTGCTCAGCGGCACGGCTGAAGCCCTGCTCACTGGCCGCGCCGATATCGCGATCACGCCGCATATCCCGCCCGGCTTCTTCGGCGAGCTCCTGATGCGCACACCCATCATCGCCGTTGCGCACCCCGAGCATCCGCTCCACAAGCTCGGGCGCCAGCTCACCCAGCGCGACCTGCGCGGTCATCGTCACATCACCGTCCGCGATACGGGCAGCCAGCGCGATCGGCGCGCCGTCATGGTCGAGGTCGATCAACGCTGGACGGTCAGCCATATGGCGACCTCCATCGAGGCGCTGTGCGCGGGTTACGGATTCTCCTGGCTGCCGGCAGAGCGCATCAAACGCGAGCTGGCCGACGGGCGGCTGCTGCCGTTGCCGCTACGCGAAGGCCAGGAACGCTGGGCGGATATTTACCTGATCGTCGCCGATCCGGACTTTGCCGGACCGGGCATACGCCGCCTGGTGGAGATACTGCGCGAGCGGGTCAAGGCGGCATGCAGCCAGCACGCCGCCTGAAGCAGGTCAGATCGGCTTGATCATGCCGCAGGCAATGGCCGGGCCGGAGCGGCCATCCGGTTGCGACTTGAAGTCGTCAAAGTTGGACGTGATGATGAGGGTGCGCCCGATCACGCTGTTCGCACCGGTCAAGGCCACATGCCGCACAAACATGGCATCGCGCATGGTGCCGTACACATCGGAACGGATATTCGGTAGGTCGCCCATATGCTGGCCGTGCGGCTTCTTCTCCGGATTGAAGTGGCCATGCGTCACATTGGCGAGGGCGGCGCGGCAATCCGCTTCCTCGTGAATATGAAAGCCGTGTTCGCCAGTCAGGCCGGTCAGATCGAGGAAGATGCGCGTCACGCCGTCCTGGTCGCCGAAAGTGATGCGCCCCTTGATCGAATTGGCGCCCACGGTGTCCAGCACGGCCACCGCCACCGGTTCGGGCTTGGTCGTATTCGGCAGGCAGCCGGACAGCATCAGGGCGACCGCCAGGGTCGCGGCGGAGACGGCGGTTTTACGCATGCAAAACTCCTTGATCATTGAGCGGGGCGCCACAGCCTAGCGCATGGAGAAATCGGCGCGACCGCCAGGCTTCTTGTCAGCAGCCGTCGCATCGACTCGCGGTTGTACCACAAACACCCGGTCTCCCGGCACACCCTTGGCCATCAGCGCTTCGTGCGCGGCACGCGCACGGCGCTCGGCCAGCGAGCGCAGTTCTTCATCGCCCGCCGGCAGATGCTCCAGCATCAGTCGCTCCATCTCGGCAACAGGCAAGGACTTGGTCAGGCCAATCAGATTGCGCGGCTTGTCGAACTTCTCCGCTTTATAAGCCTGCTCCAGATACTTCGGATATTCGGCGGCACTCAACGTCACCTCGTTGAGGCTGCCGCCGCTCTTGCCCTGCTTGGCCAGCTCCGCAAGCTTCTGCGACTTGACGCGGCGCTCCAGCGTGGCCTGCTTGAGGCCTTCGCGATCCGTTGCCGTGGTGGCAATGCCGGTAATTTCCATCTTCAGGGCCGGCCGGTCAGCCATGGCCTTGCTGATTGCCTCCAGGCTCTTCTCGGCCTCCGGCGTCAGGCGTGCATGCCCCGGTGCAAACTCGATATAGGAGAGATCCGCGCCGCCACCAAAGATGTTGCCGAGCAGGGCAAACGGCGCTGTCACCGCCTTGGTCAGCAGATTGAAGAAGACCTTGACGATCAGACCGCCGATAGAGAACTCCGGATCGTTGAGCGAACCGCTGACGGGCAGGTTCAGATCGATTTCGCCGCGCGAGTTCTGCAGCAGGGAAATGGCCAGGGAAACAGGCAGGGACAGGGCGTCCGGGCTATCCACCTTCTGCCCCAGGGTCAGCTGGTCGAGGAAGATGTTGTTCTCCGCGCGCAGCTCGCCCTTCTCGATGAAATAGTGCAGATCCACCGAGAGCTTGCCTTTCTCGATGGCATAGCCGATATAGCGGCCCGAGTAGGGCGTGAAGCCCGGCAGGTCTATGCCCTTGGCCTTGGCGGTCAGGTCCAGGAACAGTTCGCTGCCGAAGGGATCGAGCTTGCCCTTGATTTCCAGCGGCGCAGTACGATTGACGAAGCCGGTCAGCGCGACCTGTCCACGCTGCCCCGGCGCCAGCGGACCGACCTTGCCGTTGAGGCGGGTCAGATTGGCACGGTAATTTGGCTTGATGAAGCGGTCGTTGAAAATCACGTTGCCGTTCTTCAACACCACGGTGCCGACCTGAATGGGCAGGGCTTCCTTCTTCTGTGGCACATCCGCCGTCGTTACCGTGCCGGCACGGGTCTTCTCGACCTCCTTGCCGGCCGCTTCGGCCTGCTGTTCGGCCTTTTGCTCGGCGGCCTTCTCGGCCGCGCTCTCCTCACCCTGCAGCAAGGCATCGCGCAGGCGGATCGAACCATCGGGCATGATGGTGATGCGCGCAAACAAATCACTCTGCACGACGGAGGCTATCTTCACATTCAGCGGCGCGGTGTTCACATCGATGCCGTCAAGCTCCAGACTGCCCCAGCGCAGCAGATCCTCGGAAGTTGCCTTGTCCAGCAGATTGAACTCGCTGATGCCGGCCTTGCCCAGCACCGCGACGTTCAAAGGCTGCCCCTCCGCCTTGACCTTGCCCGTAAAACTCAAGGCGCCCTTGGTCAGTGCCAGCGAGGGGCGGTCCATCTTCTCCAGCACCCAACCTTGCAGGGCGACAAAGTCCACCTGCTCGACATCAAGCTCGACATCGGCACTCACCGGCGCCCAGCCCGCCTTGCCCTTGGCACGCAGATGGCCCTTGCCGTTGATGGTGGAGTCAAGCGCAAAGCTCGTATGGCTTGTCGCCATGTCAGCCACGACATCGGTGAGACTGAGCATGTCGATCTTGAGCTCCGGGCGCGTACCTTGTACCAGACTCAGATTATCTGCTTTCAACGCCGCCTTGACCGGCTGCTTCAGGAAGGGGTCCAGGCCATCCAGGTGCACGGCCAGACGCTCGCCCTTAAGCTGCCACGGCAGACCGGCCTTGTTGTCTACGCTCAGATTGCGCAACACGACATCGCCGCTGATACGGATGGAAGCCGGCGCATCGCCCGGCTGGACAAAGCTCACGTCGAGTTTGGTATCAAGCAGCCCGGACAGGAGACTGATGCCCTTGAGCGGCGGCGCATACTGATCCACGCCGGTCAGATCAAGGCCGTCCAGCACGATATCCAGGGCCATTTCACGCTTGTCGGCGAAAGGCCGTGCCTTGCCTTCAAACAGCAACTGGGCCTTGTCGTTGAGGCGCGCCGACAGATGCGGCGCCACCCAGACTTCTTCCGCGCTTTCAAAACTGGCGACGAAAGGCACACCGATCTTGATCTCGCTGATCTGCTGCGTACCCTGCTTGAGCCTGTCGTCCAGCGTGATGCGGCCGCCTTCCACCTCGATATTGCTGACCGAGAAACGGGCGGGCTCTTCAGAGGGCGGCTCCTTGGAAAACTCTTCGATGAGATCGCTGATGCTGAGCGTGCCATCGGCATTGCGCACCAGATGCACGCGCGGTCCCGTCAGCTTGATCGCGCTGATGACGGGCGCGCGGCGATAGATAGAGGCCGAGCTGAGGTTGACATAGAGCCGGTCAAGCCCCAGCAGCTCGCCCTCTCCTTCGCGCTCGCCGATGCGCAGCCCCTCAATGGCAGCTTCCAGACTGTAAGGGTGAATCTCGATGCGCTGAATGGTGACGGGCCGATGCAGCTTTTCCGACAGCAAGGCCTCGGCCTTGCCCTTGGCGAAGCCAGGCAACCACAGATAGCCCAGCAGACCGAACAGGATGAACAGGCCGGCGAAAGCATACAGCCAGCGCCGATGACGTCTGACGCCTGCCGCGGCTTTCTGCGCATAGGGGGATTTCAACAACCTGTCCTGGACAGACTCGCTCATGGTGGCTCCGCGACAGCAATGACAATTGAATTTTAATCGCCCGACAGCACAAAAACAAAGGCGGCACAAATGAAAAGC